>JAIPDL010000034.1 GCA_021737695.1 Desulfotignum sp.
GATGAAAGTCTGGCCAATGTGGATGAAAAACTGCGCCAGACCATTCTGCCGGCCATAAAAGAACGGTTCTCCCACAAGATGTTTCTGTATATTTCCCACAACCTCATGGAGGTAACCCGGTTCTGCAAAGAGATCCTGGTGCTGGCCGGGCCGTCCCGGAACATGTCCAGCCGCCTGATTTCAGGCCTGAACGAAACATCCGGGGGCAAAGTGGATAAATCCGCTCTGGACCGGGTGATGCTGGAGATCATGAATGCTTTTTAGACGGATTTACCAGTTCATGATTGTGTATGGGGTGTTTGTGGGTCTGCTGCTGGCCGTGAAAACCGGGTTGTCATTATCAGATTATGTGATCCCGGGAATTCCGCTGATTCTGGACACGGCAGGTCAGGTGGCGGGCGGCTTTTTCAGGGATGTGCTGGATACCCTGTCTGTGGCTATTCTGGGCCAGGGGATTTCCATTTTTCTGGCTTTTTTTGTCGGCATTCTGGGCCGCCGTTCTTCCTGGGCCGGTTCCATGATAAGGGTGACCGCCTACAATATCCAGGCCTATCCCATTGTGGCCCTGGCCCCCATTATTTTTATTCTGCTGGGGGACGGATTTTTATCCCGGCTGCTCATCGCGGCCATGATCTGTTATTTTCCGCTGCTGCTGTCCGTGCTGGGGGTGATGGCCGCACCTGTGCCGGATATTGAGCATTTTTACCTCGCCACCGGGCGCATGTGCTGGCACCTGGAAGTAAAGATCCGGGCCTTTGAAAATTTGAGCAAACTCACCACCGTGATTGCCGGCAGTGCCACCCTGGCCATGGCCGGCACCATTGTGGCGGAATTCATCGCCGCCAATGCCGGCATCGGGTACAGCATCCGCATCGCATTGTACCAGAGTGATCTGGCCGCCATTCTCACGGCCCTGTTCATGATCGGAATCGTGATTTCCGTGTACCAGGGCCTGCTGGAGTCCCTGGGTGAAGCCGTCAAGGCAAAATGGGGATCGGAAAACAAAGGAGCATTGTTATGACACACATACAACGGGGGGTCATCGGGATGGCTGTATGGATGGCCGTGGCCGCCTGCGCCCTGGGGATACCCACGGCACAGGCGGAACAGACGCGTTTCAACTACCGGCTCAAATGGCTGTTCAACACCAGTGTGGCAGGTGACGTGTTTGCCATGGAAAACGGGTTTTTCGCGGATGCCGGCCTGGATGTTCAGGTCAAAGAAGGCAGCCCTGAAAAAGATGCCATCAAGGAGCTGGAGCTTGGATATGCCCATTTTGGGGTGGCATCCGCAGATCAGGTGATCCGGGCCCTGGAAAAAGGCGCGGACGTGGTCGTCCTGGCCCAGGTGTTTCAGGTGAACCCCATGCAGTGGATCTATCGGTACCCCCAGGTACAGATCACGCACCCGGCGGATTTAAAGCCCTACAATATAGGGATCACCTTTGGGGGCAATGATGAAACCATTATGCAAACCCTTCTGGCAACCATAGATCTGACCCTGGGGGATGTGAAGGTCACGGGGGTTCGGTTTGATTTTACCCCGTTTCTGAAAAATCAGGTGGATCTGTGGCCGGTGTACCGCAACTCCCAGGGCGTGATTCTGGCGGAACGGCTGGCAAAAGAAGGCGAAACGGTCCGGTTTCTCAACCCGGCGGATTTCGGCGTGGACTTTGTGGCCAACTCCATTGTGACCTCCGGGTCCCTGGCGGCGGATCATCCGGATCTGGTGGCACGGTTTCTGTCCGCCCTGCTTGCCGCCTGGGAAGCGGCCATGGATCCGGCCAACCAGGCCCCGGTACTGGCCGCCGTGAAAAAATACGACACGGGCACCCAGGGACAGGTGCAGGCGGCCCAGCTGAATGCCACCCGGATTCTGGTCAAACCGGACCCGGATATTCCCGTGGGCCGGATACAGACGGCTGCCTGGGCCCAGACCGAAGCCATCATGCTGGACCAGGGGCTGATCAGAACGCCTGTGCATGTCACCTCCCGGCTCAGGAATCCGGCGTCGTTCCAATAATCGTCACGGATCAGACCCGGGAGCGCGGCTCAGATTTTTTGGGTAAATTCATCGGCAATGATCCGCAGGCCCTCCAGGGTCAGGGATTGATCCACAGCTTCAATGGTGGTGGACAGATCGGCAATCAGCGGTGCCAGACCGCCCGTGGCAATCACTTTCAAGGGGTGGGGCAGTTCTTTTCTCATCCGTTCCACCATTCCGTCCACCATGGCTGCGTTGCCGTGAATGATGCCGGACTGCATACTGCCGATGGTATCCGTGCCGATCACTTGGGCGGGGGCGGAAAAAATTTCCACTCTGGGCAGGCGGGACGCTTTCCGGAACAGGGCTTCCGAAGCGATCATCACCCCGGGACAGATGGCGCCGCCCAGGTATTCCCCGGCCGGAGTAATGACGTCAAACGTGGTGGCAGTGCCGAAATCAATGATGATCAGTCCGGTTTTGTACTTGTCGTAGGCGGCCACGGCATTGACGATGCGGTCCGCCCCCACTTCATTGGGGTTGCTGTACAGGATGGGCATCCGTTGTTTCACGCAGGACGGCTGGATCCACAAAGGGGTCAGGCCCAGGTAGCGCCGGCAGAATCCGTCCAGAATGCCCACGGACGACGGCACCACGGATGAGATGACCACCCGGGTGAGAGCGGTCAAAGGCAGGTTTTTGTCGGCAAACAGGGCCCGGGCCAGAATATTGAATTCATCGGCCGTATTGTCCCGGACGGTTCGGATCCGCCAGTTTTCCTTAAGCTGATCCTTGTCATCATAGACACCGATCACGGTATTGGTATTGCCCACATCGATCACCAGCAGCATGGGATCTCCTTTATTTTTCAATCGTCACGGTAAATACCTGTGGGTCTGACCGGGTCATGGTCAGGCCCACGGGGATGTTGATATAAGTATGCCGGGCATAGACGCCAGGTTTCATCCCGTCCAGATCCAGGAAAGCGAAAATCCGATCCAGGGTTTCCTTGGTGTGGATGATACTGTAAGGGCCTTTGACGGCGATGGTCATGACATCGGGTTCGACCCGGGCGGAATAAGCACAGTTCCGGATCTGGATGGGCAGGTGTTCAATGGATTTTTCCACCTGTTTTTCCTGGATCTGCACAGAGACCACAATGATGGGGAGATCACTGGTAATGTGCCGGGATGACTCAAGGTCCAGGGGCACCTCTTTTTTGAATGAATCTTTGGCATGGGTCAAGTCAACGGGCCGGGTTTTCAACACCTGAATGTTGTTGATCACAGATTCCGCCCCGGACAATGTGACGGAAGAAGGATCCGGCGCAGGGGCTAACGCGATGAATCCCTCGAGCGGGTCGCCGGAACAGGGCACCTCGATTTTGAATTCCCGGGTAATCTCTTTTTCCAGGCGCACCCCCAGATAGGAAGGAGAAATCTCCAGAATGGTGATGGCCGGGTCCATGGGAATCCGCCGTTTGTCCACGGGCAGCATGTAATATCCCGGCCCGATGGATTCCGTGGCCCCGGCCGGATCGATGTCCAGATCCGTGTACAGATCCGCTGGGTAATGGATGGGTTTGTCATTGATTCTTTCGATTAACCGGGGATCCGCTTTGATGTGAATTTCAATTTTGTCGGTGCGGAACTGGGTGACGATCATTCCTTTGGGCACATTGGCAAATTCCACGGGCAGAAGCAGGCGGGTTTCAAGCGGTTCCGGGGTACAGCCCCAAAAACAAAGCAGCAGAATCAACAAAAAGGGGAAACATTTTGTATGATTCCGCAGGTCAGGCATTCCGGACGGCATCAAAGATCCGGGTGAACGCGGCGGCCCGGGGAACATCGTGAACCCGTATGATATGCGCACCCTGGGCCAGACAGGCCCCGACAGCCGCCAGGGTACCGGTTTCGATCTGTTCGGCTGAATCCGGGTCATCGGTGTCCCGGTTTAGATGTAACAGGGTGCGGATGAATGATTTCCGGGACGGTCCCATGAGCACGGGAAATCCTAAGGCCACAATGGTTTCCAGGCACTGGATGAGCACCAGGTTGTGGTGCACGGTTTTCCCGAATCCAATGCCCGGATCCAGAATGATATTTGTTTTTTCAATGCCTTTGGACATGGCATATTGTGCCCGGGCCGCCAGATAATCGCTGATCTCCTGGATCAGATCATCGTAAACCGGGTCGGCCTGCATGGTTTCCGGAGTCCCTTTCATATGCATGAGTATCACGGGGACCTGATACCGGGCTGCCAGGTCCGCCATGTCCGGATCCATTTCAAAAGCGGAAATATCGTTGATAATGGCGGCCCCGGCATCCAGGGCCGCCCTGGCAACGGGGGCTTTCACCGTATCGATGGAAATGGGGATACTGATTTTTTTGGACAGGGTGTTGATAACGGGCACCACCCGGTCGATTTCTTCCTGCACGGAAACAGGTTTGGAAAACGGCCGGGTGGATTCTCCGCCGATATCCAGGATATGGGCGCCTTGTTCAGCCAGGCGCATACCCCGGGCCACGGCCGCGTCATATTCATTGAACGCCCCGCCGTCTGAAAAGGAATCCGGGGTCACATTCAATATCCCCATGATACAGGCCCGGGATCCCAGGTCCAGGTGACATTTTCCACACGTGAGTTGAAAACCGGTCATGTGCTATTCCCTGTCCGATGGATTTTTTTCGGATGCCTGGGCATCGCTGTCTGAGACGTCCTCAGGCCGGTTGTCATCCGTGTCGTCCGGTTCAGAGTTATCCGGTTCAGGGTCGTTGGATTCGGAAGTCCGGGCCTGGGTCCGGTTGTTGTCAACCGGATCCTGCCTGGGGGTGGTGCGCACGTTTCGCCGGCCGTGAAAATCATACTTCGGCCGCATTTCCGCAATCAGATCGTCCAGCTCCGCGCCCAGCACGGTTTCTTTTTCAATGAGCAGGTCGGTCAGCCGGTGGAGAATATCAATGTTTTCTTCCAGAATTTGTTTGGCTTTCTGGTAGGCCTGGTCCACCAGATGTGCCACTTCCGCATCGATCTGCTGGGCCGTGGCCTCGGAATACCCTTTGGCCTGGGTCATTTCCCGTCCGATGAAGATATTGTCGTCATGGTCTTCATAGGACAGCGGCGCCAGTTTGTCGCTCATGCCGAAATTCCGGATCATCCGGTTGGCCAGCTTGGTGGCCTGTTTGATGTCATTGGCGGCCCCGGTGCTGATGCGGTTGAAGATAAGTGCTTCTGCCACCCGGCCGCCGAAAGCGATGGACAGTTCGTTTTCCAGCTGGTCTTTATATTTGAAATCCCCTTCTTCGGGCAGAAACCAGGTGACACCGGCGGCCCGTCCCCGGGGGATGATGGTGATTTTGTTGACGGCGTCCGTGTTGGGAAGAAACCGGGCCACCAACGCATGCCCGCCTTCATGGTAGGCCGTGGTTTTCTTTTCTTCTTCCTTGATCACCTTGGATTTTCGTTCCAGTCCCATGTACACCTTGTCTTTGGCATCTTCAAAGTCTTTCATGGCCAGTTTGTCATGGTCCCGTTTGGCTGCCAGCAGGGCCGCCTCGTTGACCAGGTTTTCCAGATCGGCCCCGGAAAATCCCGGTGTCCCTCTGGCCAGGATCACGGGATCCACATCCCGGTCCAGGGGCGTTTTTTTCATGTGCACCCGCAGGATGCCTTCCCGGCCCCTGATGTCCGGCATGTCCACCACTACCTGGCGGTCGAAACGGCCCGGCCTAAGCAAAGCCGGATCCAGGACATCGGCCCGGTTGGTGGCCGCCATGAGAATCACCCCTTCATTGGACTCGAATCCGTCCATTTCCACCAGCAGCTGGTTCAGGGTCTGTTCCCGCTCATCATGGCCCCCGCCCATACCGGCCCCTCTCTGGCGGCCCACGGCGTCGATTTCATCGATGAATATGATACAGGGGGCGTTTTTCTTGCCCTGGGCAAACAGGTCTCTCACCCGGGAGGCGCCGACCCCCACAAACATTTCCACAAAATCGGACCCGGAGATGGTGAAAAACGGGACCCCGGCTTCACCGGCCACGGCCCGGGACAACAGGGTTTTTCCGGTTCCGGGGTTGCCCACCAGCAGCACCCCTTTGGGAATCCGGCCGCCCAGCCGGGTGTATTTGTCCGGATTTTTCAGAAAATCCACCACCTCCGTGAGTTCTTCCTTGGCTTCATTGATACCTTCCACATTTTCGAACGTGACCTTTTCCTTTTTATCATCCATGAGCCGGGCCCGGCTTTTGCCGAAGGACATGGCTTTGCCGCCCCCGGCCCCGCCCTGCATCTGGCGCATGAAAAAGATCCATACCCCGATGAGTACGATCATGGGCAGCCAGGACACCACAATGGACATGAGCCAGGAGGATTCAGCCGGGGGCTTGGCTTTGATGTCCACCCCGTTGGACCGCAGCATCGGGATCAGTTCCGCGTCGTTGGGGGCGAAACTTTTAAACCGGCCCCCGCTGGCATCCGTGAAATACAGTTCCTGGCCCTGAATCACCACGCTCTGGACCCGGTCCTTTTCCACCATGGACAGAAATTCCGAATACCCGATATCCGTCTGTGCGGTCTGCTGCTGGTTGAAGATGTTGTAGAGCATCACCATCATCAGGACGACCACCAGCCACAGGGAAATATTTTTGTAAAATTGATTCAATGTTCACCCTCTCTTTAGTCATCTTTAAAACAATAAATTAAACACATTAAAACTTTAGTATATATAAACATAATTTGCGAATATACAAGAAAAAGTTTCGGGTTTTGCCGCGGTTATGCTTTGGGGGGGATGCGTGTGGATGGTTTGTGCATCCGGCCCAGCTGCCGCAAAGGCAGGGTTTCTTTTCGGATACAGAGCCGGTCCCGGGTCTTATACACCCGGATCCGGTCCGGCAGATCCAGGTGTTTGCCCGGTGCGGCTCCCGCTGCCAGATCCTGAATGGCCGTCATATGATCATGGGTGATCCGCCGCAGGTTGGTTTTGACATGACGAATCCCATGCCGGATCACCCGGGGGATCAGGGCCGGATGAAGCGCAACCAGACCCGGTATGGACAGAAAAACCGCATCCGGGCGCTTTTTTTCTACACAGTCTTCAAAGGCACGGCAGGTATGGTCCTCCAGAAAACCGGTTTCTTCCCCCAAAATCCGGCTGAGCCGGTGAAGTCCCTGTCTGATGTTGGGATTATAGTCTTTTTCCAGCAAAGGAATCAGGTGGTTCCGGACCCGGTTTCGTAAAAAAACCGGGTCCTGATTGGAATCATCCGTGATATATGCCTGGTTCAGGGCCTTCAGAAAATCGATGATCTCCTGCCGGGACCGGTCGATCAGCGGGCGGATGATCATGGGGCCTCTTTTTGCCGGAATGCCTGACAGCCCCTTTGAGCCGCTGCCCCGCACCAGGGCCATGAGCACCTGTTCCGCATTGTCGTCCCGGGTATGGCCCGTGGCGATGCGGGTGTATCCGTGGTCTGCGGCCGTGCGGAAAAAAAAATCATACCGCGCGTTTCGTCCGGCTTCCTCCAGGGAATTCCCCGTCTCACGGGCCAGGCGTTTCACATCCCGGATTTCACTGACACAGGGCAGGCCGTGGCCGTCGGCAAACTGCTGAACAAACGCCTGGTCCCGGTCAGCGTCCGGACCCCGCAGCCCATGGTTGAGATGGGCCAGGCCGATCCGGATGTCAAACTGGGGTGCCACCTGGTTCATTGCCCTTGCCAGGGCCATGGAATCCGGCCCCCCGGAAACGGCGATAAGCACGGCATCGCCGGCTTGTAACATCTCATGGGCTGCAAGGGTCTGTGCCACTTTGCGGCAGAAGCAATCCGGTATGGAAATCCATCGGGGCATGAATAAAAGGGCCCGCCTGTCAGCAGGCAAACAGGGGAAGATCCGTATCCGGAATCATCCCGGTTTTCCGGGCATAGGAAAAAAATGCGGTCACGGCCTGTTCCCCGGCCTCTCCCAGATCTTTTGAAAAATCATTGACATACAGGTCAATGTGCTGTCGGATCACAGTATCATCCATTTCCTGGGCATGATCCCGGATATATTCCGCGCCCAGGTCCGGGTGGGCAAAGGCATGGTCGATACTTTCGCGGATCAGTGCCTGGATACGGCAGGCCGTGTCCGAAGCCATATCCCGGCGCACGGCCATACAGCCCAAAGGGATGGGCAGCTCGGTCTTGTCTTCCCACCACTGACCCAGATCCGCGACACGTGCCAGTCCCAGGGACGGGTACACGAACCGGCCTTCATGGATAATCAGGCCGAAATCAGCGGTATTGTCCGCCACAGCAGGCATGATTTTTTCAAAGGACATGGGCTTTACAGTGACATCGATCTCAGGAAACCGGTCTGCCATGAAAAACCGGAACAGATGATACGCCGTGGTTCCCATGCCCGGCACTGCCACGCTCGGTTTTTTGCCGGCCGCATCCGTCAGGCTCCGCCCGGGCCGGGACACCACCAGGGGACCGCACCCCCTGCCCAGGGCCGCGCCGCTTCGCAAAAGAGCATACCGGTCCAGCAGGTTTCCAAGCGCGGCAAAAGACAGTTTGGTGATGTCATGGATCCGCTGCACGGCTGCCTGGTTCAATGCTTCCACATCTTCCATGCAGATATGAAATTCCCATTCTTTCAGATCGATCAACCGTCCGGCAATGGCCTTGAAGATAAAGGTGTCATTGGGGCAGCTGGAATAGGCCAGACGGTAACGGGGGTGTTTTTGCATCATCCATTCCTTTAAAAGTGACCCAGGCTGGGGGCGGGCTGGTCATATGCCAGACCCTCTTCGATCAGGGCCAGCAATTTGGGTTTTTCTTCGGGAAACTGGTATCCTTCGTAATCATGGGACAGCAGCAGACCCCCGCCGGGCCGCTGCCAGTGGTTCATGGCATGATCAAAGCACACCTTGCCGGTCACTTCCAGATCCCGGATCATTACCTGGAGTTCTGCCAGCTGTTCATTGGCGGACAGGCTTGTGACTTTCCCGTCTTTGACCATCTGGTGAAGCGGGGTGCCGGGAATGGCCCGGAAGGGCCGGGACCGGATATAATGGGGATTGATGGCATTGAGAACCCGGGCCGTGTTTTTCGCATGATCCAGGGTTTTTTCCTTTCCCCCCAGGCCGGGCATCCAGTATTCCGACACCTGGAATCCCGCGGCCACAGCTTTTTGGCCTCCTTTGATCTGTCCGTCTGATGTCACCCCTTTTTTAATGAATGTCAGCAGGTCGTCATCCCCGGTTTCCAGGCCCAGGTGGAGCCGGTCCAGGCCTGCGGCCCGGTTGGTTTCCAGATCCAGTGCCGATCTCTGGGCCAGGGTTCTGGCCCGGGCATAGGTGGTAATCCGCTGGATGTGGGGAAATGTGGTTTTCAGATGGGTCAGGGCTGCCACCAGGTCCGGGGGTTTCATGATCAGACTGTTGGCATCCTGGATAAACGCGGTCTTTGCCCCGGCCATGAGCCAGTGCACCAGCATGGCCAGGCCCGGGTGCTGTTCCAGGGCCGGATCTTTGTTCAGCAAAGCCAGGACCCCGTCCCGGGTGACAGCACCGGCCGGCCCGCCGGCGGCTTTGGACAGCGTTTTCATTTTTTCGGTCAGCGCGGCCATGGCATTAATATCCGCCTGGATCTCTTCGACGGTTCGTAAAGAAAATTTTTCAGTCTTGTACATGCTGCAGAAGGTACAGTGATTCCACGGACAGTTCCGGGTGAACCGCACCAGCAAAGAGGCACTGCCCCCTTCACTGGGTGGCCGGTACATGCCGGTCTCAAACCGGTATTGATCAATGGTCATGATAACTCCATATATTTGTATCATTCAATAATAATTGAAAAATAACGCATTAATGCCGGCAAGGCAAGGGCCGAGTTGTCATGTCCACAAGGATTTCCGGACCCGACACCGCCTGTCAGGTATTGAAAAAACAGATGATTCTGTGATATGCAGAAGTCAACTTAAGGGCTGCACCAGCCCTGTCCCGAACAAAAGGAGACCTTGAATATGCAGTCCTTGACCAGAGAGTATGTCCGAAGAGAAGTGGCAGATTCCCAGTTGATTTTTTACCGGGGGGAAAATTTATATCAGCACGGGTCTTATCTTCTGTCTGAATCCGATGAAACCACCCGGAGTTTTGTCTATGAAATGGATGGGAGTTACGGGGATTATGTGACCCGCATTCAATTGACTTCCAAAGGACTGGAAACTGCCTGCGACTGCCCCTATCCGGGCACTGGATGCAAGCATGTGGTGGCGGCGGCCCTGAATGTCCGGGACCTCCTGCAAAAAAGTGAACGTCCGGCATCCGCAGTTCCGGAAACAGCCACGCCCTACCTGTCCAGGGAAGAGATCCGGGACCAGGCTCTGGCAGACCGGCGGAAACGGGCCGGATCGGAAAAATTCACCCTGATGCCCGGGGACATGCTCAAGGGAGATCATTTGGTGGAAAATCAGCGGCACCGCCAGTACCAGGTCTGTTTTCATGATCCGGCAAAAGGGGGCGGCCACTGCACCTGCCCGGATTATCTGACCAGCGGGCTGGGCACCTGCAAACATCTGCTGTTTGCCCAGGACCGGTTGAAGAAAACCAAAGGGTTTGACCAAAAACTGAAAAAGGAACGGTTTGCGTTTACCGATATTTTCTGGAATTCCCAGGCCAACGGACCGGCGTTTTTTTCCGAGCGGCTGTCCACCAATCATGCCGATCTGGTGCCGATCCTGTCCCGGTACTTTGATCCGGAGACCGGGGCATACACGGCCCCGGATCTGTCGGATATCCTCCAGCTCATGGATCAGGTGGCCGGCGACAAACGGGTCCGCATCAGAGAAAATCTGCTCAGGCGGGTGGAGGACCATGTGCAGAAACAGGAGGCAAACAAACTGTCCGCCCGGGATCTGCCGGCCCTGCCCCTGAAAACGGACCTGTATCCGTTCCAGAAGGAAGGCGTGCGGTTCGGGCTTTACAAGACCGGGGTCCTCATCGGCGATGAAATGGGCCTGGGTAAAACCCTTCAGGCCATCGGCCTGTGTGTGCTCAAAAAGGAAATGTTCGGGTTCTCAAAAGTCCTGGTGGTGACCCTGGCATCCCTGAAAGAGCAGTGGAAACGGGAGATTGAAAAATTTTCCCATGAACAGGCCCGGGTGGTGGAGGGCAATCCGCAGCAGAGAGAGGCCCTGTACCGGCAGGACCAAAGTCTGTTCAAGGTCACCAATTACGAAGCCGTGCTCAGGGACGTCACCATCCTGTCCCGGTTCAATCCGGATATCATCGTTCTGGACGAGGCCCAGCGCATCAAGAATTTTTCCACCAAAACGGCAGATGCCGTCAAACAGATTCCCAAAAAACACGGCATTGTGCTGACCGGGACCCCCCTGGAAAACAAGCTGGAGGATGTGTATTCCATTGTCCAGTTTCTGGACCCGTTCCTGCTCACCCCGCTGTGGGCCTTTGCCGCCGACCATTTTCTGATTCCCAAAACCAAGAAAGCCAGCATCGCCGGATACCGGAACCTGGAAAAACTCAAGGGCCGTCTCAAGAATATCGTGATCCGGCGGAAAAAAGAGGCCGTGCTCAAAGACCTGCCGGATGTGGTGGAAAACAATTACTATATCGAACTGACTGATGAGCAGAAGGAGATGCATGCCGGGTATGCCCGGTCCCTGCTGCCCCTGATGAACAAGAAATTTCTCACGCCCATGGACCTGCGCAAAATCCAGATGCTGCTGCTGCGCATGCGTCAGGTGTGCGATTCCACCTATCTGATCGATCGGAACAGCCATATTTCACCCAAACTCAGGGAACTGGAAGGGATCATCGATGAACTGGTGATTCAGAACCAGCGGAAAATCGTGATTTTCAGCGAATGGACCACCATGACTTACCTGGTGGCCAGACAATTGTCGGACATGGGGATTTCTTTTATCGAACTGTCCGGAAAAGTGGCCGTGAAAAAACGCCAGGCTCTGATCGATGAGTTCACGCACAACCCGGACTGCCGGGTATTTCTGTCCACAGATGCCGGGGGTACCGGCCTGAACCTTCAGGCGGCCGACTGCGTCATTAATTTCGAACTGCCGTGGAACCCGGCGAAAATGAATCAGCGCATCGGCCGGGTCAGCCGCATCGGCCAGCAGAGCGGGTGTGTGAATGTCATCAATCTGGTGGCCAAGCACAGCATTGAAGAGCGGATTCTCACGGGCATCCAGATCAAGACCGACCTGTTCAAAGGGGTGTTTGATGACGGACCCGATGCCGTGGAATTTTCCAGGGAAAAGCGCAACGAACTGTTGAACCGGCTTCGGGAAATGATGGGGGAAGAGACCATGGATCTTCCCGGGACCTCGCTGGAAACAGAAGAAATTCCCGAAGACACGCCCCATTTTCTGAATCCCGGGGTGCTGAACCGGGAAACGGATGACCGTGTGGCAGCGGATTCCGGCCGGACGGCGACGGACCCGGAAAATGTGATGGCCGGACAGTCTCCGGAGCGCATCGAAACCGTTCTCAATTCCGGTATGGCGTTTATTTCAGGGCTTATGGAGATGGCGACCGGCCAGAAAGTCCAAACCCCGGCCGCGGATGAAAAAATGGTCCGCATCAACCGGGAGACCGGGGAGGTCACGATGTCCTTCAAGTTGCCGGGATGGGGCTAAAACGCTTCGCTGCAAAGTTTCAGAAACACACCCGGGTTATTTTCGACAAACGCCTTGATGGCCGGGGAGGCAAATCGGAAAAGGACCGCATCCGGCCGGGCGGAAAATGTGTATTCAGATTCAGCGGCATGTTTTAAAACCGGCTGGATGCCAAACAATTGGCCATGGGCGAGTTCCGACACTTCCCTGCCGGCCCGCATCACTTTGACAAGACCGCTGTGAATATAATAACACGCAGTCGGTTTTTCATTTTCCCGGATCAGGACCGTGTTCCCGTGTTTGGGGAGGGTGACCGGCGCCACCATCTGGAACAGCTGACGTTTCTGGGAGGGGGTCAGATCATGGAACACGGGATGGCCGTCCAGAATGGTGCGCATGGCCTGGTCCTGAAAAATAGACAAATGGCGCAACGTCTTTTCGAGTCCCGTCTGCCGGATAAAAGTCTGCATGTCCTGGCGGTCGACCCCGACCAGGCTCACCCGGCTTGCGGCCACGGCATCCGCGGTTCGGGACTGGTCTGAAAACAGGCATTTTTCGCCGAAAAAATCACTCCGGCTCAGCGTGGTCAACGGGGTGCCGTCTTCCATGATATCCACCTGACCGCTGATGATCAGAAAAAAACGGTCCCCGGGGTCTCCCTTTCTGAACAGCACTTCGCCGGAAGATAAGATCTGGGGGTCAGCGATGGACAGAAATTCCAGGGTTTTTTCCGGGGGCAGGGACCGGAACAGATCCAGGTCCAGAAACGCGCCTAAAATATCCGTTGCCGCCTGGAACGGCCCGGCGGACGGACACAGGGTCACTGTGTGGGAAAGCCCGGTGGGCGCGATTTTTAATCCGGAAGTTTCCGGTACCTGGTCCCTTGCCACATGCACCAGATAAATTTTTTCCCGGACGGATGCCGGTAACGCAGTGAGCACCGTCATGGGGGTGTGAATGGGCGGTACCCCGGCTTCGTGAAAAATCACATCCCTGTCCCAGGGGAACCCGAGCAGAAAATCCCGCCGGGTTTTGCTCATGATGCCTTTTTCATGCATGGTACGGATATGGTCCGGGTCATTGCGGGTATCTGAGCTGTAGATAAAGGTTTTTCCGGCATGGGACACCTGAAAGAAGATCGTGGGAATGGAGTGAAAGGAATAGTTGAATTCAAACATGGCCCCATGGATATTGATGGGTTCGCCAGTGTGGATGGGGACAAAAGAGAACGCTTTCTGGAGCCGGGATTTGTCGATAGGAATCAGGGCGGCTGATTTTCGGATGAAACTGTTGAACACCGTGGGGGTGGTGTACAGGGTGATTTTTCCTTCCAGCATGATTTTCTGGAGGGTCCCGCTGTCATGATCGGCGTGGCAGTGGGTCAGGATGATGGCATCCAGAATCTTGGGATTGACCCCCAAACGGATCAGGTCCACGGCCGAGTTGACCGGCGGATCCACCATGATGCCCCGCTGGTTGATCCAGATGATCATGCCGGAAGTCATGGCATCCGGGTCAAATCCGTGACCCGACCCCAGGGTGGTGATCCCGAACAGGGGCGGGGAAAACACCTGTTGGACACTGAAATCCACGGGATTGTCCGGGATCAGGGGCCGGGTGACAGGGATGGCCGCCACCAGGGCTTCCTTTTCACGGATCGTGCAGGTGCCGCGGTCATCCACTTGAATGGTCAGGTCTTGAATCTGGACGGTGCCGGTGCGGTCGAACACATGAAACTGAATGACATCTGAAAAGGTGAATTTTTTCATCCGCCCGTTCACCGGCAGAGTCCGGAAATGGTCCATTTCCGCTTTGAGATCCGGAAATCCGGGTGTGGATGCGCCTTTGGGGAATTCCGCTGCAAGAGAGGTCAGGTTCCGGGGACCGAAAAGTGCTTCGGACAGAATGGCCTGGATTCGCTGTTTCTGGGCCCGGGTACAGACTACCTGGACCTTTTGTTTCAAAAAAAAGAAATGATAGTAAACGGGAAATTCCAGTTCCGTCAGACTGATTCCCGTGTCCAGGGAAAACATGGCCCCGGGAACGATAAACATTTTCGGGACCCCCGTGGCCATGGTGTCTTTGATGGTTTCCGGCGGGATGCCGAACTGGACGGGTTCCTGACGGGTGAATATGAGCAGGCCCCCACGGGGCAGCTCCCGAACGGTCTGAACTCTGTTCATGGTTATCCTTTCCCGTTAAATCCATATCTGATTGTTTTCACATATCATTTCTGTTTCAAAGTTACAATTGTAATCGTCCGGTTCCGGGGCTGTCTTTACTTTTGATCGGGCGTGCTTATGGTTTTCCAACAGTGGATTCCTCTTTTGTTTTTCGTCAAAAAAAAGAAACGGAGGAGAGGCGCTTGATTGTATGACATAAACAGACACATATCCTGTGAGGATCACATATAGATGGGAAAACAACAGCATTCAGCACTCAAAACGGCTGGGTCCGGCCCGGCGGCCGCCATGGAACTGGACCGGATCATTGTCAAAGGGGCCCGGGAACATAATCTCAAGAACATTGACGTGGAGATCCCCAAAAAACAGCTGGTGGTGTTCACGGGGGTGTCCGGGTCCGGGAAATCCAGCCTGGCCTTTGACACGATTTTTGCCGAAGGCCAGCGCCGGTATGTGGAATCGTTGTCCGCGTATGCCAGGCAGTTCATCGGCCAGATGGAAAAACCCAAATACGACACCATCCGGGGGCTGTCCCCCACCATTGCCATCGAGCAGAAGGCTGCCAGCAAAAATCCCCGGTCCACCGTGGGTACCATCACGGAGATCTATGATTATCTGCGGGTATTGTTTGCCCGGGTGGGGACCCAGTACTGCATCCGCTGCGGCAATGAGGTGGGACAGGGCCATGCCCAGGGCATGGTGTCCCAGATCACGGCATTGCCTGCCGGGGCCAAAATTCTGATCCTGGCCCCCGTGGTGGAAAACCGGAAAGGGGAGCATAAAGAGCACCTGTCCACGTTGAAAAAACAGGGGTATGCCCGGGTCCGGGTGGACGGGGTGGTCCAGGATCTGGAAAATGTCCAGACTCTGGCAAAAAACAAGAAACATGATATCGAAGTGGTGGTGGACCGGCTGATGATCAAGGCGGATGCCGTGTTTGAGGAACGACTCACCGATTCCGTGGAAACGGCCCTGAAACTGGGAAACGGCCAGATCATCGTGCATATGATGGGCAAAGAAGATATCAAGATGAGCGAAGCCCGGTCCTGCTGCGGCATTGCCTATCCCGAACTCATCCCCCAGATTTTTTCCTTTAACGCGCCCCAGGGCATGTGCCCGGAGTGCAATGGTATCGGGACGCTGCTGTCCATGGATCCGGACAAGGTGGTGCCGGACCGGAATCTGAGTATCCGGGAAGGAGCCGTGATCCCCTGGAAAAATTATTTTATCAAAAACCCCCGGTATCCCAATGACAATTCCTGGGGCATGGGCCAGCTCACAGCCATGGAGGAGCAGTGGGGTATCGATTTTGACCGGCCCTGGAAAGACCTGCCCAAATCCCAGAGAGATCTGCTGCTCCATGGCTCCGCCACCCGGAAAATGAAGGTGAACTGGCAGTCGGACCGGATTCAGGCGGCATTCACCCGGACCCACGAAGGCCTGCTCAACACCCTGATGCGGCGGTACAAGAACACCCAGTCTGAAAACCAGAAAAAATACTACACCAAGTTCATGACAGCAGCCACCTGCCCGGCCTGTCATGGAAAACGCCTGAGAGACGAGGTGCTGCATGTGAAAATCCAGGAGAAATCCATCATTGATGTCACGGAAATGACGGTGAAAGAGGCCCATGAATTCGTGTCGTGCTTGAACCTGTCCGGCAGCCGGCAGCTGATCGCGGCGGAGCTGCTCAAGGAGATCCGAGACCGGCTGGGGTTTCTGAGGAATGTGGGCCTGGACTACCTGTCCCTGGACCGCAGCGGCCCCACCCTGTCCGGCGGGGAATCCCAGCGGATCCGCCTGGCATCCCAGGTGGGGTCGGAACTCACCGGCGTGCTGTATATCCTGGATGAACCCAGCATCGGCCTGCACCAGCGGGATAATATCAAATTGCTGAAAACCCTTCAGCACCTGCGGGATATCGGCAATACCCTGATCGTGGTGGAGCATGACCAGGAAACCATGGAAGACTGCGACTGGATCGTGGACATCGGTCCGGGTGCCGGGCATCTGGGGGGCCGGATCGTGGCCCAGGGCACCCCGGCCGACATCAGGGCCAACCCGGCATCCATCACAGGACAATTTCTGTCCGGCAAAGAATCCATTGCCGTGCCGGATCTCAGGCGGTCTCCGGATGCCGGGAAATGGCTGACCATTGTCAAGGCCCGTGAAAACAATCTCAAGGATGTGACGGCCCGGTTTCCTTTAGGCCTGCTCATTGCCGTGACGGGGGTGTCCGGGGCCGGCAAGTCCACCCTGGTCAACCAGATTCTCTACCCGGCCCTGGCCGTGAAACTGCACGGTTCCCAGATGAGCGTGGGCCGGCACGGGGCACTCCAGGGACTGGCCCATGTGGACAAGGTGATCAACATCGACCAGAATCCCATCGGCCGGACCCCGAGAAGCAACCCGGCCACTTACACCAAGGTGTTTGATCCCATCAGAGATTTGTTTGCCCAGCTGCCGGAATCCAAAGCCCGGGGATACAAAAAAGGGCGGTATTCCTTTAATGTCAAGGGCGGTCGGTGCGAAGCCTGCCAAGGGGACGGATACATCAAGGTGGAGATGCATTTTCTGGCGGATGTGTTTGTGCCCTGCGAGGTGTGCCACGGCCGGCGGTTCAATAAAGCCACCCTGGAAATCACGTACAAGGATCATTCCATTGCCGATGTGCTGGACCTGTCCGTGCACCAGGCCCGGGAATTGTTCGACGCCCACCCGAAAATCACCCAGATCCTGGACACCCTCATGGATGTGGGGCTGTCCTATATCAAGCTGGGACAGGCCGCCACCACGTTGTCCGGCGGGGAGGCCCAGCGCATCAAACTGGCCCGGGAGCTGGCCCGGCGAAATACCGGAGACACGTTGTATATCCTGGACGAACCCACCACAGGCCTGCATTTCAGGGATGTGAAACTGCTGCTGGACGTATTGCAGCGCCTGGTCTCCGCCGGTAACACCGTGATTATCATCGAGCACAACCTGGATGTGATCAAGACGGCGGACTGGGTCATGGATTTAGGACCTGAGGGTGGGGCCGGCGGGGGCATGATTATGGCACAAGGGCCCCCGGAACAGTTAGCGCGTGATGATAAAAGCCATACGGGCCATTACCTGAAAGCAATGCTGGCTTCCCGGATCAACCGGGTTAATCATGGTGTTGCTGAAGCGGAATCTCCCATTTTTTCATGAGTTTCCACACCAGGGTCCGGCTTTTGCCGATGCGGCGGGCCACCTCAGCTTTGTTCCAGTGGCATTGATTCAGCAGATCCACCAGGGCCTCCCGGGTCAGGTGCCGGGAGGCCCGTTCATGGGATGGGTCCGGCAAACAAGTCCGGGTTTGGCCGGCCCGGGTATTCTGGATTTCAGCCGGCAGATCCGTTTCTGAAATATATGCATTTCCGCAGACCACAAAGGCATGTTCAACGGCATTTTCCAGTTCCCGGACATTGCCGGGCCATGGGTGGGCCATCAACAGTGTCATGGCCCCGGGGGACACCCCTTTGATCTGTTTTTTTTCCCGCTTGCCGATTTTCCGGACAAAATAGTCCGTCAGCAGGACCATGTCTGATTTGCGATCCCTGAGGGGCGGAATCTGGATGGTGAATACCTTGAGCCGGTAAAACAGATCTTCCCTGAAAATTCCTTGCCGGGTAAGATCCGTCAGATCTTTGTTGGTGGCGGCAATGATCCGGATATCGATTTTGCGCTTTTTGGTGTCGCCCACCCGTTCGATCTCCCGTTCCTGGAGCACCCGCAGCAGCTTCACCTGCATATACGGGGTCAGTTCTCCGATCTCATCCAGAAAAATGGTGCCTGTATCCGCCTGCTCGAACCGCCCCATATGATCTTTGTGAGCCCCGGTGAACGCCCCTTTGACATGACCGAACAACTCGCTTTCCAGAAGGGTTTCCGACAATGCCGAGCAGTTGACCGTGATCAGAGGACGCTGATTTCCCGCCGTATGGTAATGAATCGCTTTGGCCACCAGTTCCTTGCCCGTGCCGCTCTCTCCTTGAATCAGCACCGTGGCCCGGCTGTCTGAAGCGGCCCGGATCGCTTCAAACACATTCTGCATGGCCGGGCTTCTGCCGATGATGTTTCCCAGACCAAAGGCTTCCTGCAACTGCCGCCGGGCATCTTCTTCCCTTTTTTTTGCCAGAGACAGCTCGGTCAAATCCGTGATGGTTTCAACGATACCCAGAATATGTCCCTGGGTATCTTTGGCCAGACGGGCATTTTTGATCACGGGCACATCATATCCGTCCTTATGCCGGACAAAACATTCCTTGGCTTCTGTGCGGCCATGGCGCAGGACCCCGCATTCGTGAACATCCGCCGGACACTGTTTGCCGTAGCACCGGCTGCATTTGAGGATATCACAGCGCTGGCCCACGGCCTCCAGGGCGGTAAAACCGGAAATTTTTTCCATGGCCCGGTTCCAGGAGGTGATAATGCCCTGGTCATCCAGGGTAAACAACCCTTCGGCCATGGTTTCGATGATCTGATTTAAAAAGTGGACATTCCACAGTTCATAGGTTTTCACAAATCGTCATGCTCCTTGTACCGGATAGGGGGGGTTGCCGATTCATCAATGATACACCACTCGTTTTCCCAAAGGGGCGAAACAGACCAGGGCCAGCTTGAAATGGGCAAATCCGAATGGAATCCCGATAATGGTGAGACAAAGGCTGGCACCGGCCAGAATGTGGGAGATGGCCAGCCAGATGCCGGCCAGGATGATCCACAGAAAATTGGCCAGCCCCGTGCCGACCACGCGGGCGTCACCCACATCTCTGGCATCCACCAGATCTTTGCCAAAGGGAAACGCGGCAAACCCGGCGATCCGGAATGCGGCCCAGGCAAAGGGGATGCCCACCACCGTGATGAACAAAAGCCCGCCCGTCAAAATCCACATCAGCCAGGCAATCAAGCCGCCCCCGAAAATAAACCATACAATATTGAGTATCAGCGTCATACAATGTCCTTTGTATCCATTTGCGGCCATTTTATCGGGTTATGCCGCATGATGTGTTTAAAAATATAAAATTAGCACCCGGCCCTTTTTTTGTCAAACACGGGTTTTGCCGCTTCCCGGCCGGAGAGACCCTCTGGGATCCGACACAAAAAACTTGATTTTGACGGGGTATCCCTATAGCCTATGCAGTAAATTTTGGTTGAAAATTAAAAGAGGAACACATGAGAAATCGCCAACGCAAGGTAGTGATATGGATTCAGATCCTGATCGTTGTTCTTGTGGCTGCGGGATGCAGTACCACTTATTATGCGGCCATGGAAAAACTGGGTAAGGAAAAACGCCACCTGCTGAACGACAGTGTGCAGGATGTCAAGGACAGCCAGACAGAGGCAAAAGAAGAATTCACAGATGCACTGACTCAGATACAGGCCCTGTACAACGTTGACGGCGGTGAACTGGAAACAGCCTATAAAAGAATCAAATCCGATTATGACGATTGTCAATCCCGGGCCCAGCAGATTGAAACCCGGATTGGCCGGGTCAAGACCGTGGCTGCGGCCCTTTTTTCTGAATGGCAGGCCGAGATTCATGAGATCCAGGATCCGCAGTTACAGGCGGCCAGCGGCCGGTCCAGAACCGATACCCTGGCCCGGTACCAGAAAATGGAAACGGCCATGGATCAGTCGGCAAGAGCCATGGCACCCGTACTGGCCAAGCTCAACGATATGGTTTTATTTCTCAAGCACAACCTGAACGCCCGGGCTGTGGGTGCTCTGGGAAAGGAAGCCCTGTCCATTGAAACGGATGTGGATGCATTGATCCGGGATATGAACCGGGCCATTGCCGAAGCGGATCAGTTTATCGCGCACCTGTAACTTCATCATTATCTGTTTTTCCAGGAGAAAATTGCTCATGAACGTAGACGGTAGAGAGATGCGGCCCATTTGGTTTGACCGGGATTCGGAAACAGTCCGGGTCATTGATCAGCGGTTTCTGCCCCACCAGTTGATAATCAAGGACCTGATCCATGTGGATGAAGTGATTCATGCCATTCAGGAGATGGTGGTCAGAGGCGCCCCGCTTATCGGTGCCACCGGGGCGATGGGGGTGTATGTGATACTGGTTCAAAAAGGAAACCGGGGCATGGATGACGACTGGTTTTCCACCCAGTGCGACTGCCTGAAAAACGCCCGGCCCACAGCCACGAATCTGTGCTGGGGAGTGAACCGGGTCCAGGCAAAGGTACTGGAACAGACGTCTCATGACACCCGGATCCAGGCCGCTTTGAACGAATCTTTGGCCATCATGGAAGAGGAAGCGGACAACTGCCGGCAGATCGGAGTCCACGGGCTGACACTGATCCGGGAGATTGCCGACCGGAAACCGGGTCAGCCCGTGAACATTCTGACCCACTGCAATGCCGGATGGCTGGCCTGCATTGAATACGGCACGGCCACAGCCCCGGTCTACGCGGCCCATGATGCGGGAATCCCGGTTCATGTGTGGGTGGATGAAACAAGGCCCCTGAACCAGGGGGCCCGCCTCACGGCCTGGGAACTGGGAAAACACGGCATCCCTCACACCGTGATCACGGACAATGCCGGGGGGCACCTGATGCAGCACAGCCGGGTGGATCTGGTGATCGTGGGCACGGACCGCACCACCCGGGCAGGCGACGTGGCCAACAAGATCGGCACCTATCTCAAGGCCCTGGCAGCCAGGGACAATGATATTCCTTTTTACGTGGCCCTGCCGGCCTCCACGTTTGACTGGGATCTGACCGACGGGATCCGGGAGATTCCCATTGAAGAACGGGACCCGGATGAAATCCGGTATGTCCGGGGATGGCATGAGGATGCCATGATTCAGGTGCGGATCACCCCCATGGACAGCCCGGCGGCCAACCATGCCTTTGATGTGACACCGGCCCGGCTGGTGACCGGGTTTATTACGGAAAGAGGGATGTGTGATGCATCGGAAAGCGCCATCACGGCATTGTATGCCGATCGATTCAAGAATGACTGATAATTTTTTTGGGAACCTATGATAACGGATTTAGAAAAAAAAGTGATTGCCCTGCTCCAGACCGACATTCCCGTGGTGCAGCGGCCGTTCCGGCAGATGGCTGAAAAAATCGGTGTGACCGAAGAAAAATTTCTGGAAGTGCTGACGGATCTCAACCAGCGGGGCATCATCCGACGGTTCGGGGCCACATTGAAACACCAGAAATCCGGTTTCAAAGCCAATGCCATGGTGGCTTGGCGCGTGGATGAATCCCGGGTGGCGCCCGTGGGCACGGCCATGGCACAGTTTGATGAAATCACCCATTGCTACTGCCGGAATCCGGCGCCGGGCTGGCCGTATAACCTGTATACCATGGTTCATGCCGCCAATGAGGACCAGTGCCGGGATTTGGCGGAAAAAATTTCCCAAACCGTGGGAGAGACCGATTATATCCTGCTTTTCTCCACAAAAGAGCTGAAAAAAACATCCATGAAGTATTTTGACGATTGAGTGCTTCCATGCCGGATGGACCCCATGTGCTGTGTGTGAATCCCTGGATTCATGATTTTGCCGCCTTTGATTTCTGGTTGAAACCCCTGGGGTTGCTGACCCTGGCCGGTTTGCTGCGCGATGCCGGGGTCCGGGTCAGTTTCATCGACTGTCTGGACCGGTTTCATCCAAAGGAGACAGGCCCGGTGAAAACCGGATGGGACGGCCGGGGGCCGTTCCGGAAAACCCCGGTTCTTCCGGCGGATATGCTGCCGCCCTCGGCCGGCCCCCTGCCCCGGACACGAAAACAGTTTTTTCGTTACGGCGTTTTGCCGGGCTGGTTTAGAAATGATCTGGAAGCACTGGACCCGCCAGATCTGATTCTGGTCACATCCCTGATGACCTACTGGGCCTCCGGCGTCACGGAAACCATTTCCGTGATCCGGTCCGTGTTTCCCGATGTGCCAATTGTCTTAGGGGGAAAATACGCCACCTTTTGCCAGGAGCATGCCGCTGCCTTTTCCGGGGCCGACCTTGTGATCACGGGCCAGGGAGAGCCGGCCCTGGAAAATATGATCACCCGGTTCACCGGCCGGCCCCTTCTTCTGAATGACCGGCCGGATAATCCCCCGTTTCCGGCCCTGGACCTGTGTTCAAAACTGACGTTTGCACCGGTTTTAACGACCCGGGGGTGCCCGTTTTCCTGTGAGTACTGCGCATCCTCTTTTCTGGAACCCCGCATGGTCCGCCGGTCCCCGGACCGGGTGTTTGAAGAGATCTGCCACTGGCACCACCAATATAAAATAAAAAATTTCGCATTTTATGATGATGCGTTGCTGGTGAACGGCCCGAACCATGCGTACCTGCTGATGGAAAAAATCATTGACGCCGGCCTGGACCTGTTTTTCCACACCCCCAATGCCCTGCATATCCGGGAAATCACACCGGATGCGGCCAATCTCATGTTCCGGGCCGGATTTAAAACCATTCGTCTGGGACTGGAAACGGCGGCATTTTCAAAAGACCGGCAATACGACATCAAGGTCCGGGCCGATGAATTTTTCCGGGCCGTGAATGCCTTGAAAACAGCTGGATTCGATGCACATCAGATCGGGGCGTATCTGTTGTGCGGCCTGCCGGACCAGAATCTGGATGATGTGGCCGCGTCCATGGCGTTTGTACAAAAAGCCGGGGTGTTGCCCGTACTGGCCTTTTACAGCCCCATTCCCCACACCCCGCTGTGGGAAACGGCCGTCGCCTTCGCCCGGTTCGATCTTACCCGGCACCCCGTGTTCACCAACAACAGCCTGTTTCCCTGTGTCCGGTCTGAAGCGGACCGGGCCCGGATTTCCCGATTGAAAAACCAGCGGGTTTCAGATATAGTCTAACCGGATGCATTGGGCATCTGCTTAGTTTTTCCGAATCAAGGGAATAATTTATCATGATCGTATTTGATCTGGAATGCATCAACGGCCATGCGTTTGAAGGGTGGTTCCAGGACAAGCAGGAGATGGAAACCCAGCAGGAGCAAGGCCTGCTGCAATGTCCCGTCTGCGATACCACCGCCGTGGTGCAGAAGCTTCACCCCATTGCCATCAAGACCTCGGCACCGGTCCGGGCCCGATCAAATGAGGCACACCAGGCAATCCAGGCCGGCCAGGAAGCCATGGCCGAACTCACGGACCGGGTGGCCCGGTTTGTGGAAAACAATTTTGAAGATGTCGGCACCTCTTTTGCCAAAGAAGCCTTGAAGATGCATTACGGGGCATCTGACCATCGCAGCATCCGGGGGATCACCACCCGGGAAGAGGAAAAAACACTTCAGAAAGAAGGGGTGCCCGTGGTCAAAATCCCTGTTTACAAAAAACCAGACGAGGAATTCAATTAATGATACGTTTTTGCACCGATTCTTTTCGGATACCCCATTTTTTTTATGTCATCATCACGGTATTGGCCGGTACCGTTCTTTTTTCCGGATGCATCGGATACGGCTTCACCATTTCTTTTGACCAGGTGAACGGATTAAAGGAAACAGATCCCGTGATGTTTGAGGGAACCCGGGTCGGACAGGTGAAAGAAATTACCTATACCAAAGACGCGGTATTTCTGGTGTCCGTTGAAATTGCCGATCAATTTTCAGACTGTGCCACAGAAGATTCCCGGTTTTTCATCGGACAGGGACCGGATGAGACGGCCGGCAAAGCCGTGATCATTGACCAGGCCCGGACCGGCGGCCCAAAAATCCCTGCCGATGCCGTGGTTGACGGCAGCCCGGCATCTCCGGCTGCCGCAGCTGCCGCGTCCATGGATGAGATGTGGCAGGCGCTGGGAAAAAAGATGGCCGACATGATGGCACAGATTGAAACCATTCCGGAAACCGAAGAATATCAGGCCATGAAAGATGCCATGGCCGAACTGGAACAAAAGCTGAAAGACTCCGGACAGAAAATGAGCGATACCCTGAAAAACGATGTTCTCCCTTTGCTGGAAGAAAAGATCAAGGCATTGTCAGACAGTCTCCGGCAGCAGGGGCAGGAAAACAAGGCAGACGACCTGGAAAAGGATTTTGGACGGCTTCAGGATATTTAGCCGTTCGCGTTCATTCTGACTGTTTCCGGAGTCCATAACCCCTGCGTCACTCTTTTTTGATAATGTTTTTCAGGAATCAGGCAATTGATGTCTTTCCTTATCTGTTCAAGGTTCAATCGATCCTCTTCCAGTTTATGAAATCTGTCGATGATATCTGTTGCAGGCCCGATCTCTACGCCGATCCACCTTCTGTTTTTTATCTCTGCCACAGCATATGTCGTACCGGACCCACCAAAAGGGTCAAAGACAAGATCTCCCTCATTGGAAGACATTTCAATTATTCTGTCCAACAATTTTATGGATAATTCATTAGATCCGTTTCGTTTTTTATATTTTGCGTGTCTTACCGGCGGAATATCCAGCCATACGTCACTTATATTGACCCCGTTGGGATTCATTTTGCTTTTATATCCGCCGTAATCCTTTAAATCCCCATGACAATGGGGACAGATTCCCATGGGAATTCTGTCTGGCTGAAACGTTGCAGGCTTCTCTCCTTTACAATAGTAGAGCAATGAATAGTGAGAAGGATACAGCCGGCCTCTGATGGGAAGAGAATATTTGATATCCACTGAAATCCAGTGCCTGAAGGTTAACAACGTGTTCAGATATTCAGATATCTGGGAATTCCATTTAGGCAGGTTCCAGACAAATAAACTGCCACCGGGTTTTAAAATCCGGGTACACTCAAAAAGCCATTTTTCACACCAGGACAGATACTGATCCGCCTTGAGGTCGTCATTTATGCCCGAAGGGTAAAGTTTGTTCAGATTAAAGGGCGGGTCTGCAAAAACCAGATCCACACTATCATTTTCAATTGTCTGCAACAGGTCCAGGCAGTCACATTGAAACAGCTGACCCCGCTGGGTCGTAAAAACCGGTTGTATTTGTTTGAAGGCGGGTGTTTTTTTGGGGGGAAAGGATAAGAGTCTGTTGATCTGGCCTGCATTTGTGGCAATCAGGGTCTTCAGTTCCCTGGATAGATTACCGGTTAAAAGCATTAACGCCACCTGAGAAAGGCCTGACTCTTTTATGATGATTTCCAGATCGTTTCCCGAAGGCATTTTGCGGGCGTCGTTGTAATATTTCAGCCGTTTCACCGGAATTCCGGTTTTTTGGGCAAACTGCACCAACGATCGGTTATCATTTATCTGCAAAGCCTTGAATAGCATCTTTTTCCTTAAATTTGAATTCGAAACAAATCGATTTTCATTTAATAACATACAAATGAAACCTGATCAATTGATTTTTTGCAGACTATAGTCTGTAGAACCAACCGCCCAAACTATGTATTGTTGCCCCATTACATAAGGAGGCCGCATTTGATGATAGAGAAAATTTTCGGCCAGATTTTGCGGAAACACAGAATGCTCAACTGCCTGTCACAAGAAAAATTGTCCCAGGAATGCGGTTTGGATAGAAGCTATATTTCACTGCTTGAAAGAGGATTGAGACAACCAAGCCTGACAACCATTCTGCTGCTTTCCAAGCCACTGAACATATCCGCCGCAAACCTCATTTGTGATGTTGAGGAATTATTAAATGAAAATACTGAAAACTGAATTTTTGATTCGACAAGGTCCTTTCTCCAGATCCAAAAAATTTGAAAACATACTGACTGAAGTTCACGATGCCATCGCAACCATCACATGGCCTGAAAACAGCGACACGTTCACATTGTATCCTGTGAAGCAGTCAAACGGCGTGGTTCCCATCAAAAAGAATTTTATTTCTGCCCTTGAACAAAAAGGCTGGAAGGGGGAATACCGAATGAAAATTGCCTCACGTTTAAGACCGGGTCCGGTTGATTCTGTGAAATGCCTGCCTGACGATAAATTTTTTGCTGTGGAATGGGAAACCGGCAACATATCCTCAAGCCACAGAGCATTGAATAAGATGGCTGTCGGCTTGATTGAAAAAGTGATTGAAGGCGGGATTCTGATACTGCCGTCCAGGGATATGTATTATTTTTTAACCGACAGGGTCGGTAATTTTTCTGAACTTGAACCCTATTTCCCGATATGGAAAAATCTGAACATTTCAGAAGGCGTGCTTGCGATCATCGAAATTGAACATGATGCGACTTCAATGGATGTTTCCCCCATAAAAAAAGGGACGGATGGCAGAGCCCTCAGATAACATGGACAATGAAATCCAAAATCCCATCCAGGTCCTGGAACAAGGCATGTACCACCGGCTCTTTTCGCCGGAACTTGAGATAACGCCGGGGTTGAGTGACGTATATGAACTTGCCCTTGCCTATTATGAAAGCAGGATACTGACAAACGATGAGTTGATCAAAAACAGTGCCTATTTTGTGAAAGTGGATGACCGATTTACCCATCACTATTTTATCTGTACAGGGGACCCGTTGAAAATCCCTGATTATTCTTCCTCCAGGTTGAAGTCCTTTTTTGTCAACAATCAGTTCAGAACAGGATATGCCACACACGGACTCTTTCCATACCGGGGGAAATTTCATCCACAGATGATAAAGGCCATTATCAATATCATGGGAATCAAGCCCGGCGAAACCATACTGGATCCCATGATGGGCTCCGGGACTGTTTCTGTTGAAGCGGCAACCATGGGTATAAAATCCATCGGCATAGATGCCAGTCCCTTTTGCCAATTTATGGCCCAAACAAAATGTGATGCATTGAAAATCAACCCGGATTCATTGAATGCTTTTCTTAAGCACCCCGAGAAACTGTTTTCGGATTTTAAAACCCTTCCCATGCCCCTGTCAGTTTCAGCCCAAAAAAAACAGTTTTTCGACAATTATCCGATGGCGGATCCGATTGAAAATGAACGCGTATTTAATTTGATTTTTCTGGCGTTTCTCGACAGTGATGGATACGCCAGAAGAAGCAATAAAAAAACCCATGCCGACTATTTTAAATCGATTCTGGAGCGATATATCGCATCCATAACAAAAATCGGCAGCGCCATGGCGCAGCTGAAAATATCACCTGCGGAGGCCAATCTTTATCAGGGAGATGCAAGACGTCTTGAAATTAAAGACCACAGTGTCGAAGGAATCCTTTTTTCGCCTCCTTACAGTTTTGCCATAGATTACCTTAAAAACGATGCAACACAGTTACAGTATTTTGAAACAGATATCCCCAATCTGGTTGAGCAGATGATAGGGCTCCAGGGGAAAACAATGAAAGATAAATACCATATCTATCTGGAAGATATGGACAAAGTGCTTTCGGAATGCTCCCGGGTGCTCCAACCAGGGCGGATGTGTACCATTATTATCGGTACCAATGACAGCCAGCTGAGCAAAGCGTTGAACATTCCAAAAAACAAGGTATCAGGATTGAACAAACTGATGGTGGAGATTGGCAGGTCCAAAGGATTTCGTCATGTCAGATCTCTGCCGAGACAGATTGTCGGTATGGCCAATACCATGCGGCAGGAATATATTGTTATGCTTCAAAAAATGGCCGAATAGACACTGGCATTCATTGATGCATTTTAGAATTTCCGGATCAGCACCACACCCGCGGTAATCAGGGCGATGCCCAGGATTCTCAGCCAGGAGATGGACTGCACGGGCACCCCCAGCAGGCCATAATGATCCAGGGCCACGGCCATGAGCAGCTGGCCCGCCACCACCAGGCTGAAGGTAAGGGTGGCGCCCAGCCGGGGGGTGAGAATGATCACGGACGTCACATAAAACGCCCCTAACAGCCCGGCCAGCCAGACCCACCACTCGATGCCGGCGGCCTGGCGCACGGCGGTGAAATCCGTACGCAAAACAAGGCCGTAAACCAGCAGTCCCAGGGTGCCCACAAAAAATGAGATCAGGGCCGCATACACGGGGTCCCCGATGGCCCGGCCCATTTTTCCGTTGAACCCGGCCTGGACCGGGGCCATCATCCCGGCCACAAGGGCGGTGAGCAGCCATATCAGTTTCATCCCGAATCCTTTTTACCTGTTTTCCGCCAGGATGGTGACGTTCACCTTCCGGTTCCGGGGTCCGTCAAATTCACAAAAAAAGATGGATTGCCAGGTCCCCAGCACCAGATCGCCGTTTTCCAGGGCCACCATTTCCGACGGTCCGAACAGGCTGACTTTGATGTGGGCCGCGGAATTGCCTTCCAGATGGGTGTACCCGTCATCCCAGGGGATGACTTTGTTGAGGGTCTTTAAAATATCAACCGGGACGGCCGGATCCGCATTTTCATTGATGGTGACCGCGCCCGTGGTGTGCAGGGAACAGACATGCACCAGCCCGTTTTGGATGCCGGAATCCTTTACCACCTGCCGCACTTGACGGGTGATATCTATCATCTGGGTCCTGCTGTCGGTTTTGACACCAATAATCATACGGCACCTCTTTGTTGTATTAGCCGTTTACCAGCGACAGGGCCTGGTTCACCACATTGTCCACGGACATCCCCAGGTGTTCCAGAACTTCACCGCCCGGGGCCGAGGCCCCGAACCGCTCGATGCTGACCACGGCCCCGTTTTGCCCCACATATTTTTCCCATCCCATGCCGATACCGGCCTCCACGGCCAGGCGGCAGGTCACCTCCGAAGGCAGGATACGCGCCCGATAGGGTGCCGGAGCTTTTTCAAACCATTCCCAGGACGGCATGGACACCACGGAGGTCTGGATATTGTGTTCCTTTTCCAGTATTTCTGCCGCCTTCAGGCTGATATGGACTTCCGAGCCCGTGGCGATGAGGATCAGATCCGCTTCTTTTCCCCGGTTTTGAATGGCATAGGCCCCGTATTGAAATTCTCCGTCCCGTTTCGACACATCCAGAACCGGCAGTTTCTGACGGCTCAAAATCAGGGCGGTGGGTGCATGTGAGATGGTTAACGCCTGGTTCCAGGCCTGGGCCGTTTCATTGGCATCGGCCGGGCGCACCACATGGAGCCCGGGGATGGCCCGCAGGGCCGCCAGATGTTCCACGGGCTGATGGGTGGGGCCGTCTTCCCCCACAGCCACGCTGTCATGAGTGAACACATAGATCAAAGGCAGGTTCATCAGGGCGGCCAGCCGGATCGCGGGGCGCATGTAATCGGCAAACACCAGAAAAGTGCCCCCATAGGGACGGACCCCGGAATGCAGGTACATGCCGGCCATGATTCCGCCCATGGCATGTTCTCTGACCCCGAACCGGATGTTCCGGCCCTGCCGGTCATTTTTCTGAAACTCGGTGGAACAGGTGAGATAGGTCTTGTTGGACGGGGCCAGGTCCGCGGAACCGCCCATGAGTGCGGGCAGGTTCGGGGCAATGGCATTGAGCACTTTGCCTGAAGCGGCCCGGGTGGCCACGGGGGCATCGGATGTGGAAAATTCCGGAATGTCCTTATCCCATCCCTTGGTGAGGAACCCGCTCACGGCATCCACAAACAGGGCCGCATCTTCGGGATAGGCTTTTTTATAGGCCGTGAAAACATCCTGCCACGCGTTCTCCAGTTTTTCACCGGATGCCACTGCATTGCGGGTATGATTCAGCACGGCTTCGGGCACATGAAAGGTCAGGTCCTCGGGCAGCCCATAGAATTTTTTCACCAGCCGGATCTCTTCGTCTCCCAAGGGGGCCCCATGGGCATCGGCCGTGTCCTGCTTGTTGGGGCTGCCATAGGCGATATGGGTGCTGATCTTGATCAGAGACGGGCGGTCCGTTTCCTCTTTGCCCGCCTGGATGGCGGCCTGGATGGCAGTCAGGTCATTGCCGTTTGCCACTTCCGTTACATGCCAGTTCATGGCCGTGAATTTATCCGCCACGTTTTCCGTGAACGCGATATCCGTGGCCCCTTCAATGGTGATCTGGTTGTCATCATAGATCAGGATCAGTTTTCCCAGACCCAGATGTCCGGCCAGCGACACGGCTTCCATGGCCACCCCTTCCATGAGGTCCCCGTCCCCGCACATGCAGAAGGTATGGTGATCGATGAGTGCGTTGTCATCCTTGTTGAACCGGGCTGCCAGGTGGGATTCGGCAATGGCCATGCCCACGGCGTTGGCAATGCCCTGGCCTAAAGGCCCCGTGGTGGTCTCCACCCCCGGGGTTTCTCCGTATTCCGGATGTCCCGGTGTCCGGGAGCCCCATTGTCTGAAATTTTTCAGATCATCCAGGGTCAGCCCATACCCGAACAGATACAGCAGGCTGTAAAGCAGCGAAGAGGCATGGCCGCCGGACAGCACAAACCGGTCCCGGTCGATCCATGCCGGGTTTTGGGGATGATGCTTTAAAAATGTATTGAACAGCACATAAGCGGCCGGTGCCAGGCCCATGGGTGCACCGGGGTGGCCGGAATTGGCTTTTTGCACGGCATCCATGCAAAGGGCTCGAATGGTATTAATCGTGAGTTGATCCAAATTTTCTGTGGCATCGACCATGATCTATTTCTCCTGATAAAAGTGAGCTGAGTGTTATAAGTCTCTCATAAATTCGGGTTTGAGTTTAATTTTTCCGCTCAACGCCTGAGCGATCTGATCCAGGGTTTTTTCCTTGTCCCGGGGAAGCCGGGCCCGGACGGGCAGATAATTGGAGGCATGGTTGGCATGGAACAGCCCGTCCGACAGATGGGTGGACGCAATCATCTGGCCCAGTTCCGCCAGCATCTCTTCCGGGGACGGCAGCTGAAACCGGCCGGCCTGGTAATCATCATGCAGTTCCGTGCCCGGAATCAGCATCAGGCTCAACGCCCCCACATAGTCGGGATCGATTTCCGACAGGACCCGGCCCGTCTCTTTGGCATGAATCAAAGACCGTTCTTTACCGGCCAGCCCCACCAGCACGGTGACCGACAGTTGGATGCCCGCCTGTTTCACCCGCTTTCCCATGCGGATCATCTTGTCAGAGGTGGCGCCTTTGCAGATATCGGCCAGGACCTGATCATCACCAGATTCCAGGCCCATATAGGCGATGCCCACGCCCAAGGATTTCAGTTCCGCCAGCTCGTCATCGGTTTTCATGCCGATGCCCTTGGTATTGGCATACACGCCCACCCGCTCCACCCAGGGAAGCCGGTCCCGAATCCGTTCCAGAATGGGCCGCAACCGCCGCATGGGCACGATCATGGCATCCCCGTCACAGATGAACAACCGCTTTTGCTTAGGGAAATGGGTCCGGGCATACTCGATGTCCTGGAAAATGATGTCATCTTTTTTGATGGTGAACCGCTTGTCCCGGAAGCTGCCGCAAAACGTGCACTTGTTGTGGGAACACCCTAAAGTCACCTGAAGCAGGATGCTGTCCGCCTCGCTGGGAGGCCGTATGATCATTCCGTCATAATGCATGGGATAATTGTCCTGTTAAAATTCCAAAGGCTTACTTTTAACAGGTATTGCATCAAATTTCAATGTCATTGATCATGTTCGGTTCCGCCAGCCGTCATTGGCGTCATCCTTGAAATCCACTCCTTTGAAATGGGGCTTGAGATCCAGCAGCGGGGTGTTGTCCAGCACATCAATGCCGGAAATATCCAGGCGGGTGCCGGTGATCCCTTTAAGCCGCACGGTACTCAGCCCGATGGGGTTGGGTCTGCGGGGAGACCGGCTGGCAAACAGTCCCACTTCCATGCCCCCGCCGCTGGGGGGGTGGACATGTAGGGTCACGGGTTTGTCCGGCCGGTCCAGAAAGAAAAACACCTGGATATAGTTGAAACTGTCCAGGCGGTAGAGCCCGTCCGCCAGTTCCGGATTCAGTTCAATGTAAAACGTGCCTGCCGCTTCCGGGTTCGGCTGATGGGGCACGTCATGATGGGCGGTGTACGGGGTGTGAATGGTTCCGATGGGATGAAGCAGGATGTCCATGATGTCTCCTTGATTATCAGTGTTTTGATGATCAGTGGTTTTTAATTTTTTCATACGGATGAAGATACGGGTGCCCGGGGCCGGATCAGGCCCTGGGCGCTGCGGATCAGGGTCCGGGTGTATTCATGGGCCGGATGGTTGATGATCCGGGCCGCAGGGCCCGTTTCAATGATCCGGCCGCCGGACATCACCCCGATGCGGTCCGCCACTTTTCGTGCCAGTCCGATGTTGTGGGTGACAAACAGCAGGGTCACCCCTTTTTCAATCTGAAGGGTCAAGAGCATTTTGAGCACCTTGGCCTGGACGCTGGGATCCAGGGCGCTGGTAGGTTCGTCGGCAACCAGCAGGTCGGGTTCATGCACCAGGGCCCTGGCCAGGCAGACCCGCTGGATGGCCCCCATGTTCAGTTCATGGGGATAGCGCTTCAGAAATTCCGGGGCACAGGACAGGTGCACATCGGACAGGGCTGCTTTGACCCGGTCTGCCAGTGCGGATTCGTCCCTGACGGTATTGTGGATGCGCAGCGGCTCCGCCACAATTTCAAACACCGTGAGCCGGTGACTCACGGATTCCGCCGGGTTCTGGTAGATGATTCCGATACGGGAGGCCAGGGCTGCGGCATCTTTTTTCATCCACAGGTCCATGTCCCGGCCCTGGAAGAAGCGGGTTCCCTGGTCCGGGGAAACGGCACCTGCCGCAATCATGGCCAGGGTGGTTTTGCCGGATCCCGTTTCTCCCACCAGGCAGAACACTTCTCCGGCCATGAGTGTCAGGTCCGTGGGATACAGGGCTGTGATTTTGCCATAGGATTTGGTCACCTGTTCAAAATGCAGGGCTTGGGCGATTCCGCCCCGCAGGCAGCGCACCCGATGGTCCCCTTCCGGCGTGATCTCCATGGCCACAGACCCCAGGGAACAGGCCGGGATGGCCTGGGTGCACCGGGGCTGGAACAGGCATCCTTCGGGCGGGGCATGGCCCCCCTGGTGAAACGCGTCCGGGGCGGCCACGTGGGTGTGCACATGGGTGTGGCCGTTGTCTGCGGCATGGGCGTGGACCATCCGGTAGAAGGCATCCCCCCGGATGCCGCCTAAGTCCCGCACCGCGTCCATGGTGGGAAAGGCCCGGGCCAGGGCCAGGGTATAGGGATGGGCCGGGTGTTCCAACAGATCCCTGCCGGGCAGATGTTCCATGACCTGGCCCAGATAGAGCACGGCAATATCATCGGCCAGGGCCCCGGCCAGATCCAGGTCATGGGTGATGAGCAGAATGCTTTTGTTTTGGGCCCGGCACTGTTGAATCACGTCCGCGACAAAGGATTTGGTCACGGCATCCAACGCAGCCGTGGGTTCATCTAAAATCAAGAGGGGCGGGTCCAGGATCAGGCCCATGGCCAGAAGTCCCCGCTGGACCTGGCCGCCGCTCAGTTCATGGGGATACCGGTCTGCCAGTTCCCGGGCCAGGCCCATGGCCTTCAGCCGGGTTTCAGCCAGTTCCAGGGCCTGTTTTTTTGGGGTGCCCCGCTGGATCAACGGCTCGGCCACCTGATGTTTCAGCCGATGCACGGGATTGAGATTGGCGGCCCCGTTTTGAAAGACCATGGCCGCTTTGGCCCACCGGATCGGGGTCATGCGGGCCTCATCAAATGCCAGCAGATTGTCCTGATCCAGAAAGATCTCTCCTTTGACCTTTGCATTGTCTGGTAAAAGTCCCATGATGGCTTTGCCTAAAGTGGTCTTGCCGGAACCGGATTCCCCCACCAGGGCCGTGATACGTCCCGGCGCCAGGGTCAGATTCACCCGGTCCAGAGCCAGCAGGGAGTGGTCGTCTTCCGTATATTGAACTGTCAGTTTTTTGATGGTGATCCGCACGAAGATATCATACCTTATAGGGTTCAGGTTATAAAGCGCTTTTCAGCCGGGGGTCGAACACCCGTTCCAGGCTGATGGTCACAAACGTGGTGCCCATGATCAGAAACGACAGCAGCAACACAGGCGGCATCAGCCAGTGGGCCCAGATATCCATATAATAATACTTCAGCGCAAAACTGATCATTAAGCCCAAAGATTTCAATGAAGGATCGAACAGTCCCAGAAACGCCAGGGATGCTTCCATGAACACGGCCATGCGCAGTTTGGCAGCAAAGTTGATCAGGTACAATGGAAACAGTTCCGGCATCAGGTGCCGGAAAATGATGTACCGGGAAGATCCGCCCATGTGCCGGGCTGCCTGGATGTGCAGCCCGTGTTTCAAGGTCAGGGCCTGTGCCCTGATCCCCCGGGCCGTGGTGGGCCAGGTCAGGGCCGCCAGGGTCAGGGCCAGAACCCAGGGTGGGGGCTGAAAAAAAGCAGCCAGCAGGATCAGAATCATGACCGATGGAATCGCCAGCACAATGTCGGCCAGACGCATGAGAATCTGGTCCACCCACCCGCCCTGCCAGGCGGCAAACAGTCCCGTCACCGATCCCAGGACCAGACCGGCGGATGCAGCGGTCAGCCCGAAGATCAGGGTGTGTCTCAATCCGGACAGCAGTTCGGCGAAAATATCCATGCCCCCGTCGTTGATGCCCAGCCAGTGACGGGCCGACGGCGGATCCAGCGGAATGAAGGAAGTGTCATAGGGATCCCAGGGCATCAGCACGGGCCCGAAAACGGCCAGGCAAAACAGCAGACCCAGCAGGGCGGCACCCGTGAGAAACCAGGGATCCGTCCTGATCTTTTGTCCGGCATCAAGATGCATGGGCCACCCGGGGATCCAGCAGGATATAGACAAATTCCAGAGCCAGGTTGATTCCCAGCACCATGATGGATGCTGCCAGGACAATGCCCTGGATCAACGGCAGGTCCCGCATGGCAATGGCATTGAACAGCAGGGTGCCCAGGCCGGGATAGGAAAACAGGGTTTCTACCACCAGGGCGCCCGTGATCATAAAGGCAAACCGCAGCCCGAACCGGGTCACCAGGGGCAACAGCGCGTTGCGGGCCGCATGGGCGTACCGCACTCGTATCGGCGGCAGCCCCTTGGCCCGGGCCGTTAAAACAAACGGGCTTTTCATCACCATGACCATGCCGGCCCTGGCCAGCAGAAAATTGCCGGGAAAATAGGCCAGGACCAGGGTGGTCAGCGGCAGGGCCAGGTGGTGCAGCCGATCCGCCGCCTGCTGCAAAAAAGTGTAATCTGCATAGGCAGTCTGGGCTCCGGCTGCCGGAAACCAGCCCAGATTCAACGCAAATACCAGAAGCAGCAGGACCCCGGAACACAGTTCCGGAATTCCTTCCAGCACGGTCATGAGGCCCACCCCGGCCTTTTCCGTGCGGGTGCCCCGCCGCCAGGCCGCTTCCACGCCCAGCACAAATCCCAGAATCGAAGACAGCACATGGGCCGTGCCCATGAGCACCAGGGTCCAGGGAAGGGCATCGAAAAACAGGGCTGACACGGGGGCCAGAAACGCATAGGAATACCCCCAGTCCAGGCAAAAGACCCGCCCTAAAAAAGCCATGAACCCGGAATCATCCTGGTACAGGGCACGGAGGTCTGCGGCCTGCTGTGGCGTGAGGGTGACATCGGAAGCCCCGTACATGGCCGTGACAAAATCACCGGGCAGCATCCGGGGCAGGCTGTGGCTCAGAAACGCCAGGATCAGGGCTGCAGCCAGATAGGCCAGCACGGGGGTCAGCCAGGTATGTCGGTCAGAAGCATGCATTACAGATCCATTGGTTTTACCGGATCAGGGCCAGTTTGTTCTGGGGAATGGGCACGCCTTTGCTGATGCCGCCCCGGGTGTAAAACCAGTGAATGCCTTTGTCCGGGTTGTAAGCGGCCAGGGTCACGGGATAATACAAAGAGATGGCCGGCAGCTCCCGGGCATAGACGGCCTGGATGTCAAACACCAGGCGTTTTCGTTTTTCCGGGTCCATCTCCGTCATCTGGGCATCCATCAGGGCATTGAGTTCCGGGCAGGTATCATACCGGGCGCTGTTCACGGACCCGCCCCCGTACACGGAGGAGATCATCTCATTGAGCACTTTGGGATCCCCGGAAATTCCGCCGTGGCCGGACACGGCCAGATCGAAATCCTGGTTTTTTACCCGGCTGTCCGTGGTGGTCTGCTCCTGGTTCACCAGGGTGACTTTGATGCCGATATCCGTGAGCTGCCGGGCAATGATTTCCCCGTCCCGGTCAGACACACTTTCCCCGGCCACCGTGAGATTGGAGGC
>JAIPDL010000154.1 GCA_021737695.1 Desulfotignum sp.
CCGCAGACACCCGACGGCCGGATACCATGATGGAGGCGTGATCTCCGGGAAACTGTTCCGATGCCAGGACGTCCATCATTTTTCCCACCGGTGTTTCATGACCGGCCACCATGGCACCCGTGCTGTCCAGCAGACAGCGCTTTGCCTGATGTTGAACCGTTTCCGGCAGATCTTCCCAGGTGATGTCCTGAATGAAGTCCAGTACCTGCACTGTATGGTCCATCACGGGTTCACTTCTGCCGGGGCAGCAGGATATTGAATTTTTCCCGGATGGCCGTATCCACCTCTTCCGGAATATAGGCGGTTTGGTTGGCCAGGAGTTTTTTTGCAATACCCAGAGCCCGCTGACGCGCATCCATGGAACCTTCTTTGACCCATCGGTCCCGGTTTTTCCGGTCCGTCACGCCGTTGCCGCTGAAATATTCGCTGCGCATATATTTCATGGTATGGGGCGCAGTCATGAAATTGCCGCCGGGTCCCACACTGTCAATCACTTCCAGGGCCAGGTGTTCCGCATCCACGTCAATACCGTTCAATACCTGGCAGCAGTTGCCGATGATCTCGTCATCGATGACAAACTGCTCATGGGCAATGGTGAGCATGGATTCCAGCATACCCGCACTGTGATGGATATAATTAGACCCCCCCATGGATGCCAGCACCGAGGTCAGGGCTTTTTCATACCCGGCCTGGGCATCCGGCACTTTGGCGTCGGACAGACCCGAAGAGTTGTAGTTAGGCACCTTGATATGCCGGGACAGCTGGTGGATGGCCGCATTCATCATGCCGCACTCCACGGCCCCGCCACAGTACCCCATGGTGGCCAGGTTGGCCATGCCCGGAATGCCGCCGTAAAGCAACGGCGCTCCGGGATTGGTCATCTGGCAGATGGCGACGCCTGCCAGTTCCTCAGCATGCAGCTGGGCCAGGGTGCCGGCCATGGTCAACGGCGAGGTGGACCCGGCCATGGGCGCGGAAGACAGGGCCACAGGGATTTTGTGCCGCACGGCTTCCTGCATGATTTTAGTGGACTGGGTGCACAGTTTGAGCGGACTGATGGCAAACGAGGTGATCACGGAAATGATGGGCCGATCTGCCAGTTTTTCTTTGCCGCCGGCGATCATGGCCGCCATGTCCATGACCTGATGAAGCCCTTGTTCATTGTTCACCCCGGACATGACATGTTTGCCGGACGCGGACAGGCAGGCGTAAAACATATTGATGTCATAGTCTTTTTCATCGATATCCGTGGGGATGCACGGCCGGACCAGAAAATGGATATACTTGAGCTGATCCACCAGCCGGGACACTTTGTACAGATCATCCAGGGTGGTGGCCCGGACATCACCCGTGTCCGGATCCAGGATCTTGATGGCGGCCCCGCCCGTGCCCAAGTGTACCCGGTCTTCGGTCAGATTCAGGTCATATTCCGGGTTCTGGCCGCAGAGCACCACTTTTTCCGGGGCTTTTTCCACCCAGGTAGTGACAAGATCCTTTGGAAACCGGATCCGTTTTTTGTCCCGGTCTACAGATGCCCCGTTTTTCTCCAGCAGGGCCACCGTGTCATCCAGACCGGATTCAAAAGTAAACCCGGTTTTTTCCAGAATGGTCAATGCGGCATGGTGGATGGTTTCAATCTGTTTTTCGGACAATGGCTGGTACTGCCCGCCCTGTAATCCCATTAAGTTCATCGATCCCTCCTCACGTTTTATGCAGTTGCCTTTCTTTTTTGACAGTCACACATATCCTGTTTTTCGTTATGTCACGCCGGGGCACGGGTGTCAATAAAAGTGTAACAAAAACCATCTTTTTTATTATTCTTGAAAAATTTGAATGTTTTTGTTACAAAAATATCTGGATAAAATGTGAAATCCAGCGCAAAACCAGACAAATGACAATGAACTGCTAATCAATGGAAAATCCATGACCCATAAACCCGGCTCTCTGCAAGCCACCATTCATGAAAGATATGACACCCTGACGGCCAAGGGCAAGCGTCTGGCGGATTTTGTTCTCTTAAGCCCGGACAAGGCCGTGTTCATGACCACCCGGCAACTGGCTGCGGCCGTGAACACCAGTGAAGCCACCGTGGTCCGGTTTGTGCGGCAGCTGGGATTTACAAACTACGCTATTTTCATCAACACCCTGCGGGACCTCATCGACCGCGAACTGACCCTGGTGGAACGAGGAAGGATGAGCCACCTGGTGGCCGGCAGCGAAGATGCAGACCTGGACCGGCTTATCAACCAGGATATCCGCAGCATCCGGGCCATGCACAAAAATATCGATCCGGCCGTGGTGCAGGCGGTCAGAGACGCTTTGAAATCCGGGCCGGCCGTATATGTCATGGGATCCCGGCTGTCCTATTCCTCAGCCCACTACATGGGCTGGACCCTGTCAAAGCTCCGGCCCGGTGTCTGCATCCTCAACGGCAGTGACCGAACGTCTATGGACCAGCTGATTTTCGCGCCACCCAAATCCGTGGTGGTGATCATTGCCACCTCCCGGTACCCCAACGAACTGGTTCGTCTGGGCAAAATTCCCCGGCGCCAGGGTTTCCACCAGATTCTAATCACAGACAGTGCCTCCTGCCCCCTGGTCCAGTTCAGTGACCATGTCCTGATCACCCCCCAGAAAAGCATCCCGTTTCTGGGCACCCCCGTGTCCATGATCAGCCTGATCCATTACCTGCTCCACACCCTGGCATCGGATATGGGAGAGGCCCTTAAACAGCATCAGGAAAAACTGGATCAGGCGTATCTGGAAAACGATATCTGGTTCAACTGAAACAAAAAGCCGGCTCACATACCTCTTTAATCGACGAAACCCCGACCCCCTGGGACCTGTTCCAGCCCCAGGAGGTGATGAGCCGACATCGAGGTGCCAAACCGCCCCGTCATGGATAATGATCCTTAACGGGAAAATTATCAGTACCGTCATAAAACATGGTTGCCCGCATATCCCTGATTGGTGGCCATTTCAATTCTATTGCAAACCAAAAGTATCAGAAATGCAAAATTTTGCATTTCTGATACTCCTCAAATGATACATGCCGGTATCCCGCACAGGTAAAGGAATACACTGGAAATAAACAATCTGACATGCCTGACATATTCATCTCCTATAAAGAACGTGTCGAAACCCTTGTGAAAAATACCGGAAGTATTGAAAAATTCAATCGCAAAGGTTATATAGTTCTTCGCAAATGAATTGATACTTGACATCCATGCTAAAATCACATTATTATCCCCTAAGATTCACATAAAATCAAATTGAATTTTAGGGTGCAAGCCATGATTTCAAGTAGAGGGCGACCATTATCACCGGAAACAAAAAAGGCTGTGGTTTCGATAAAGCAATATTTTGATGGTAAAAGGTTGCAGCCCGTTGAGCCAAGCGTGAAGCGGGCCGCGGATGCCCTTGGAATCGGTGTTGCAACCGTCAAGAGGATTATGGCAGATTACAACCGAGATCCAAAACTGCTTGATGAACCGAACAGACTGCGTGGCCGGCCGACCCATGCTTTAAGCGTTACCCATCAAGAAGCTGTCAGGACTTATATTCGCTCTGCGAACCAACAGGGTAAATACATAACCCTGTCCGATATCGAGGGTTTTTTGAAAAATAGATCGGAAGAAGAAGTGTTTCATATTTCGACCCTGGCAAGGACGCTCAATCGATGGGGATTTGAATTTGGCAAGGGAACACGTTCACAGCATCTGATGGAAAAGGATCATGTGGTCGCCGCCCGGCAGCGTTATTTAAGGAAAAAGAGAGATAATAGAGTATCCGGTGATGAAACAATTCGACCGGAAGTCTATCTGGATGAGTCCTATGTGAATAAGAACCATAGCAAGGATTTTATTTGGTATTCAGGAGAAGATGGCCCATGGACACAGAAGCCAACAGGCAAGGGGGAACGATTGATTATCATCAATGCGATCACCAGATCCGGGTGGGTTCCGGGCGCAAAGCTTGTTTTCAAAAGCACTAGAAAAACCGGAGATTACCATGGACAAATGAACTCAGACTTATTCCAAAAATGGTTTGTGGAAATGCTCCTTGAAAACATCCAGCCAAATAGCCTGATCATCATGGATAATGCATCCTATCACAACACCCTTGCTGAATATTCACCACCGACACCTCTTTGTTCCAAGAAAAGAATACTGGAGTGGCTGGAGAAAAATAAAATATATTGCCGCACTGATTGCCTGAAGCCGGAACTTGTTGAAATTTTGAAGAAAATAGCGCCTGAGCCGTCTTATGCAATCGATGAGATTGCACGGTCCAAAGGTCATGAAGTTATCCGAACACCTCCCTACCACCCTGAACTGCAACCTATAGAAACATGCTGGGGCGTTGTAAAAAACCACATAGCCAGGCATTCAGACTTCACAATGCAAAATCTTATGCAACAACTTGAAGTCGGTTTTGAAAAGGTGACAGGAAAAACATGCGCAGGAATTATCAAGAAAGTGAGGGAGATTGAAGATAATTTCTGGACTGAAGACATATTGTCTGAGGAGCAGGAATGTGGTCAAAATTAGTATCAATTCATCTGCGAAGAACTATAACCTTTTACTGGGAGCTGGGCTCGGAGATTGTGGAACGGCAGAAATCTTCACAGTGGGGCAGTGGATTTTTAAAACAATTGAGCGCCGACCTGATGGCGGAATTTCCGGACATGAAGGGCTTTTCTTTCAACAATCTTCAATACATCAAGCGGTGGCACCTTTTTTATACGGGAGGTCTTTCAAATTTGGCCACAGCCTGTGGCCGAGTTGCGCAGCAGGATGTTTCGAAATCAGCAGAAAATCCGGACCGGCCAAATGTGGCACAATCTGTGCCACATTTGGATGACGGCGCTATTCAACAGCAGGCGTTAAACAAATTGGTTCAGATCCCCTGGGGGCATAACCGGGTCATCATCTCAAAATGCAAGGACGTGGCTGAGGCGCTCTACTACGTTCATAAGACGATTGAGAACAACTGGAGCAGGAATGTCCTGACTCACCACATTGAAAGCGGTTTGTATCATCGTGAGGGAAAGGCAGTAACCAATTTTTCGACCACACTTCCTGCCCCGCAGTCGGATCTGGCACAGCAATTGATCAAAGATCCCTATACGTTTGATTTTCTGACGCTGACACAGGATTACAATGAACGGGAACTGGAAAAGGCACTGATTGACCATATCACCAAATTCCTGCTGGAGCTGGGAACGGGATTTGCCTTTGTGGGTCGTCAAAAGGGATTGCAGGTTGGGGAGCGGGATTTTTATCTTGATCTGTTGTTTTATCACACAAAATTACACTGCTATGTGGTGATTGAACTGAAAACAGGAGAGTTTGAACCGGAATATGCGGGCAAACTCAATTTTTACCTGAAGGCAGTGGATGAACAGTTGCGGGGCGACCGGGATGAGCCGACCATTGGTATTCTGTTATGCAAATCCCGCGACCGGGTGGTGGTGAAATATGCCCTGAGCGATATCGGCAAACCCATGGGGGTGTCTGAATATCAGCTGACCCGCGCCCTGCCTGACAACCTGAAATCCAGTCTGCCGTCGATTGAGGAACTGGAGGCGGAATTCGGTGACCCGGAGAGTTAAAAAATGAGCAAAATACACACGGAAGAACAGTTTGAGGCCACGATCGAAGCGCATCTTCTGGCCAATGGTTATTCAACCCTGTCAAAAGAGGCGTACGATTCAGTTTTCCGCTGTGCGCGAGCTGGTGGAAGCATCGAAAATCGAAGGGGCCGGCAACAATTTTCTGGTCGAGCATTCCGCCGGAAGTGGCAAGAGCAATACCATTGGCTGGCTGGCGCACCGGTTGGCCTCGTTGCATACGGATGCTGATGAAAAGATATTTGATTCGATTATCGTGATTACCGATCGCCGTGTGCTGGATAAACAGTTGCAGGATACGATTTACCAGTTTGGAAGAGATGTATCGGAGCATAGCCAAGCGGGGTAAACAGGCCAATTTAAGTTTTTTTGCGTTTACGGCCACCCCCAAGCAAAGACACTCTTTATTCAGAAAATCAGCGAAGGTTCAATCAATTTGCGTGAAGGAGATGCGGAAAACCTTGATGGGCCGGTAGATGTGGGTAGTGGGAAGCTGCATATCGAAATCTGGTTCAACTGAATAAAAAAAGCCTTGCAAGTTGAAAAAAATCAACAAGCAGGGCTTTTTGAAGAATAATCCGGCAGTGTCCTACTCTCCCACACAGTCACCCATGCAGTACCATCGGCGCTAAAGAGCTTAACTTCCGTGTTCGAGATGGGAACGGGTGTGACCTCTTTGCTC
>JAIPDL010000155.1 GCA_021737695.1 Desulfotignum sp.
AAGAAAAAACAAAAAGCTGAAAATGCACTGAATGCTTTGTCGTTTACCATAAAGGATTATTTTAGACAAAATATGCGGATAGCTGCATAGAATTTAAATTGCCAAAATACATGGCAGAACTTTTGGGACGGGATAATAGGTCATTTTTACCCGGCCATCCGTGCGGTTTTCAATTTCATCGCAGTATTCCTGGCCCAGTTGCCCATGGATGTGGGATGGGGGAAACATGTTACTGAAACTGATCTCAATGGGCTTTGCCATTGCAGTGGTTGCCGACAATGACACAGCCAGGGTGATGGAAAGAATTGATGCAATGATTCCGGTTTTTGACATCATGGTGGTACCCTCCATTCGGACGTAAAGGTTAGAAAAGTATTTTTACCAAACAAGCGTTAGATTATTTTAACGTTTGTTTGTCATTCCATAGCACGGACAATTTCTGTATGTCAACAAAATAATGATTCCGGTTCAGAGAGTTTTTATAGAATTCATCTGATGACGATTTTGAAGGGGTTTCAGGCAGTGGAGGGCAACGCAGATTATCGGAAATGCCATGTATGGCGTTTCCGATAATTGTCAGATCGGCTGCGTGTTTTAAAAAAATGGGTTATGGCCGTATGTCAGCTGAAAGGTGCCTGGCCTTTGCGGGTCAGGCCGAAAACAAAGGTGTTGAAAATTTTTTCGCCCAGGGCTTCAGGCTTGAGATCTCCTTTGGGATCATACCAGCGGTAGATCCAGTTGCACATACCTACCAGGCAGTGGGCATCCACGGCGATATGATCTGCGGGAAGGCCCTGGTCCCGGCAAAATTCGTCCAGTGCATTTCGCCAGAACACCAGAAATGACCTTTGTTTCTGTTTGATCTGCTCATACCATTCCCCGGTAAGACAGTCATCATCATTGAGGATCAGTTTGCTGCGGAACTTGTCTTTACAATAAGTATCCACCTGATACTGGATGTATTTTTTGATCCGATCAAGCGGCGGGGCCTGGGTGGCGGCAATTTTTTCAATGCCGGCGAGCATATCGTCCATATGACTGTCCAGGATCTGGAACAGCAGTTCTTCCTTGCTTTTGAAATAATAATACAGCCCGGCCGTGGTCATGTCCGTGGCTTTGGCAATATCCCGGATGGTGGTTTTGTCATATCCTTTCTGCCACAGGGTCTGGGTGGCGATCCGGTAGATCTCTTTTTTTCTGCGCTCATGTTCTTTCATCTTGTATTTTTTCATGGAAAATATTTAAAGCACAAAAAAGCATGTGGGTCAAGCACTTGATAGAATATTTTAACGCTTGTTCGAAATTTTTTAGACCGGATCTGAATTTTTTAGATGGGCCGGCCGCAGTGGTGAAAAGGCCCATGAAACTGACGATCCATCCGTTTTTTTATTTCATCAGGCCTGCAAAGACGGCCGACACCAGGATGATCAGGGTGATAACCAGGGCCATGGGTTCCCTGAACCGGAACCGGCAGACCGTTGTCAGGGGAAAAAAGAAAATGCCGGCGGAAAAACCGCACAAAAATCCGAACACATGGGCCCAGACGTCCGTGTTTTCCCCATGGCTTAAAAATGCCATTAAAGTGGCCCCGGCAATAAGGGGCATGATCCGGTCCCGCCGACGTAACGGGCCTTTGCGCATCATCTGGAATGCGGCCAGACCCCCGGCCGCTCCCATGACCGCCGTGGATGCGCCGATGGATAAAAGCGCCGTGCCGCGGAATCCGGCATTGATCAAATTGCCCCCTGTGCCGGCAAACAGCACAAAAAGCGGCCCGGACCCATATCCGGAAATGCGGAGGATCGGCCCGGCAAATAAAAAAATCCCTGCCAGGTTTCCCAGCAGATGGGCCGTGTCCGAATGCAGAAACAGGGCTGTGACGGCCCGGTAAGTGTCTCCCTGGAAAATGTACATGCCCGATGATCCATAGGCCAGGATATAGTCCCATCGGGTGCCGGTCACCTCGATGCCCATATGGATGACTGCCAGCAGTCCCATGATGATAAAAATCCCGGGGGATACGAATCCGGCAGGTATGGCTGCCGCAGACGATACCGGTTCAAAACCGGACCGGTTTTCCCGGAAATAGGCAGCCACCTGGGATGTTGCCTCGTCTGCCTGGTCTGAAAAGGTTGAAATATCGATGCCGCGAGATCCTGTTGATTTTCTGGCCCGGATGTTCTGGGAGGCCAGTATCAACAGGATCAGATCTGCATTCCGGGAAGTCATTCCGGTAAAAATACGTTTCATTTTATCCGGATTCTGTGGTAAAGGCAGAGACATGATGCACAGTTTATCCCAAGTTCAGGAGAAATAAAAGCATGCAGATCATACGATTCAGGACAGCGGACAACCAATTGTACACCGGGTGCGATTATGACGGCACCACGGCGTCATTGGTGGAAGGAGATCTGTTCGGCAAACTGACAGATACCGGACAGCGAAAAAATGTGGCAACACTCGAGGTGCCCGTGGTGCCTGGGGCAATTTTTTGTATCGGGCTCAACTACCGGGGCCATGCAAAGGAAACCGGCATGGATCTGCCCAGATATCCCGTGGTGTTCATGAAAAATCCCGGGGCCGTGACCCCCCATAAGAGTGACATCGTGATCCCTGCCTCCTGCCTGGAAACCCCGGAAGTGGATTATGAAGCGGAGCTGGGGGTGGTGATCGGCCGGGAAGCCAAAAATGTGTCCGAAGCCAGGGCCCTGGATTATGTGCTGGGGTATACCTGCGCCAATGACGTGTCGGCCCGGCGGTGGCAGAAACATGCCGGGGGCGGGCAATGGGTCCGGGGGAAAAGTTTTGACACGTTCTGTCCTTTGGGGCCGGTGCTGGTGACAGCCGATGAGATCCAAGACCCCCAGAACCTGGCGGTGGAAAGTGTGCTCAACGGCACAACCATGCAGCAAAGCAACACCCGGGACATGATTTTTTCCGTGGCGCAATTGATCGCGTTTCTGTCTGAATCCACAACGCTTGCGCCGGGAACCCTGATTCTCACGGGCACCCCGGAAGGGGTCGGCTTTACCCGGAAACCCCCGGTATACCTGACGCCGGGCGGTCATCTTCAAACCCAAATCCAGGGGATCGGGATGCTGGAAAATCCCGTGATTGCAGAAAAAAGCGGAAACTGAAACAAACACGCCCCTGAAATTCCGGACCATCCGGTTTTTCAGGGGCGTGTCATATAAAGGGGGTCGCTTTTAAATAAAGGTTCCGGTTTCGAGTACCATTATGCTGTGTTACCGGCCGGACCTCTCAGTGATTCCATATCGGATTAATACCGGCCGCAACGGGAACCTCTGCCGCTGCCATCACTGTTTTGCTGACCATATCCCTGGCCCAGTTTCGGGCAGTTGCCCTTGCCATAGCCGTTGTGGTGTCCGCCCCGACCCATGCCCTGGCCGAACGTAAGTTCAGGGGCTACTTTTTTGGCGGCCAGCATGAAGTCGATCCGGTTTTCCTGGAGTTGTTTCATGAGATCAGACACTTCCGTGTTCAGCCGGCTCAATTCAGCGCGGTCCGGCTGGGAGGTTTCCATGAGCAGGCGGATCTCATTGTGTTTCTGCATCATGGATGTCCGCAATTCATAGGTGTTATCGATGAATTGCTGGCGCAGGGTTACCAGTTCGTCTTTCTGGGCTTCGGTCAGATCCGTATAGGCGTTCCGGTCAATTCCCGGGCAGCTGGTGCTGCCCCCGTATCCGCCCATGCCTTTGCCCGGTCCCCAGGAAAATGCGTAAGTGGATAACAATCCAACGGCGATGAGTGCGGTGATCAGTATCAGTGTTTTTTTCATGATGAAATCTCCTTTGTAAAAAAAATTAAAAAATAGCGTTCAGTTTTGTTATTGTTTATGGGTGTCTTTGTTTTGCAGATACCCGGTTACCCTGGCAATAGATTACAGCAAAGGGCGTGCCATGCTGAAAATATAATCATATCCATCTGAAATAAAAGGGATAAATTGTTTTTTTAACCCATTGCGTGCCATCGGGCAGAAAATAGATTGTATCCTTTTTACCCGAACTGGGTATCCAGGTGGGTAATTATTATCCATGAGGTGGTAACTCCACGACTGTAAATGTATACATTTGGTACAAAATAGAGTAGATACGTTGAAACTGGTACAGTCTTTGCTAAGGTAAACGGATATGAAAAAATTATCACCCCGATCACTGTCGTCCCTGATTTCCCCGCTCATGCTGGCAGGGGTGATTCTGGTTCTGACACCGATTTTTGCGGGCATGACCCTGGACCGGATGCAAAAGCTTAAATCCCATATCACGGATCAGCAGCTGGCCAAGGGGATTTCTCTGATCCGGACCTTTGAGGCCGGGACCCGGACCGGCATGATGACCATGCACTGGGGTATGCGCCGGATTCAGGATCTGCTTCAGGAAACCGCGTTTCAGCCGGAAGTGGTGCATATCATGATTGTTTCAGCCGGGGGCACCATACTGGCCCACAGTGATCCGGACCAGGTGGGGCAGGTTTTGACGGATATACCGGACATGCCTGATTCAGAAGCAACAAAAAGCCCCGTGTTTCACCGATCCCTGCTGAAAGGCAAAGAAAAAGTGTTTGAGGTATACAAGCGGTTTACCCCCATGGAAAGCCGGTTTGGGGGCCATCCCATGCGCATGATGCACGGCATGCAGCGGACAAGAAGGGCGGGGCCATTTCAGGACAAAGAAAGCGGCATGGAGAAACATGACGTTCTGGAGGCGGGTGCATGGATCCTGGTAGGGCTTTCCATGGATCAGATGGGCCGGGCCCAGGCCCGGTTGCTGCGTCATGCCGTGGAGCAGGGGGTGGTGTTTTTTATTCTGGGGTGTGCGGGCGTGATCAGCCTGATGGTGTTCCAGGCCTACCGCACCACCAAAGCCCGGCTGGTCAGCGCCAAGGCATTGTCGGAAAAACTGAAAAAAGAGGTGGAGACCACCCGGCACCTGGCAGCCATAGGCAAACTGGCGGGGGGCGTGGCCCATGAGATCAGAAATCCGTTGAGCTCCATCAAAGGGTTTGCCACCTATTTTGAAAAACGGTATGCCGATCATCCGGAAGATCAGGACACCGCAAGGATCATGGTCCAGGAAGTGGAACGGATCAACCGGTCCGTCACCCAGCTGCTGGAGTTTGCCAAGCCCATGGCCGTGGAAAAAAAACAGGTGGGCCTCCGGCAAGTGATATCCCACTCATTGAAGCTGATGGCCCAGGACCTGGAAAAGAAATCCATTGCCGTTCACACGGATATCCGATCGGCCCGGTCCTGGTTTTACACGGATCCGGACCGCATGAACCAGATTCTGCTCAACCTTTACATGAACAGCCTGGCAGCCATGGATGACGGGGGCGCACTCACGGTCACGGTGGTTGATGTGTCTCCGGGCCGGGATCTGGAGATCCGTGTCACAGATGACGGCTGCGGCATGGATGAACACATATTGTCCGACATTTTTGATCCGTATTTCACCACCCGGCCGGACGGCACTGGCTTAGGCCTGTCCATTGTGCACCGGCTGGTGGAAAACCTGGGTGGAGAGATCCGGGTGGAAAGCGTCAAGGATCAGGGAACCACATTTTTTATCCGGCTGTCTGCACAGGGAAAGGAAAACAGCAAATGACACATCAGATACTGGTGGTGGAGGATGACCCGGCCCATGCCCGGATGCTCAAGACCCTGATAGCGGACTGGGGGTATGAGGTGGTGCTGGCCGATGACGGGGACACGGGGGTGGAACAGGTGAAATCCCGCAGTTTTGATATTGTGCTGCTGGATATGAAAATGAAGCGCTTGTCCGGCATGGAGGCCCTGTCACAGATCCTGGAATACAACCCGTCTTTGCCCGTGGTGATGATGACCGCGTATTCGTCCGTGGACACGGCCGTGGAAGCCCTGAAGATCGGGGCGTATGATTATCTGACCAAACCGCTGGATTTTGACCGGCTGAAACTGACCATCGAGCGGATCATGGAACGGATTTTTCTGCAGTCGGAGAATCAGCACCTGAAGGAGCGTCTCAAATCCACAGCCCTTCACCACAATATTCTGGGAAAAAGTCCGGCCATGGCCGCATTGCTGGACACGCTCAACATGGTGGCGCCCACGGATGCCAATGTGCTGGTGACCGGGGAATCGGGCACGGGCAAGGAACTGGCGGCTGCAGCCCTGCATGACAACAGTCCCCGGAAAGACCAGCCCTTTGTGCGGATCAA
>JAIPDL010000035.1 GCA_021737695.1 Desulfotignum sp.
CTGAAGGTAAGGTAATTGGCCCACTTGATATGCTTATTGCTGCTCACGCACTAAGTAAAGATTTAATATTAGTCACAAATAATGAAAAAGAATTTCTAAGAATTAAATCACTGAAGGTTGAAAACTGGGCTCGGTAAAAAATCGACTGAAAGGGGATAAAACTGGGCAATTTTCTGTGAGAGTTTCCGGCAACTGGCGAGTATTTTTCAAATGGGCAGATTAATCCGGACCCTTCCTGTTGGCTTTTACGAAGGGTAAGGCAATAGTTGCCAAACCATTTTCCCGAAAAATCGTTCTTCAATTATTTTATCCTCTTTAAACATGAAAGGTTTTTCATGCTGATCAAATCGGGCTTTATCCGTCGTGGCAGGCTTACAACTCCTGATCCATCAACGATGGAGCCACTTCGTCAGTTTTTTGTGAGACGAATTTGGACTGTCGGTAGAGATTGGAACCCATATGTTGAGCGAGTCCAGCTAAATCGAAACGCCATCCATGCATTCCGTGCGAGAAAAATTGGTACGTTCGGGGTCAAGTCTACTCTTGATCTGCCTGTTTGTCTGAAATAAAAGAGAACAAAGATCCCACAAAGAGCCGGCTTCAACACGTTGGGCAGCAGCGGACATGAAGATTTTTCTTGTCAGGTGCATCGTTTATTACTATGGTGTTTTTCATAAGCAGGGGCCGGGCTTGGCGTATTTTTCAACCGATGGAGCGACAGGGATAGTAGGCTGAAGGGTCACCCCCCTCAATAGTCCACGGAGCACGGAAAACCATAAAAGGCAAAGTCCGTCTTGAATACTGATTTTTTGAGCAAAAAAAACAACCCGGCTGAGGACATGGGCAGCCGGATTCTCGGGAAATTTACACATGTCCTTGGTATTGATTTTGAAACCGGTCCCAATGGGGATATCTTTCATGTCGGTGCCATTTTCAACGCAAACACCTTTGAAAAAAAAGATATAAAGGACAGCAAGACTGCGTTAAAAGAATTGTCGGACTTTTCATCGGGTGCCGATTACATACTCGGTCACAATATTATCACCCATGATCTTGCTCTTGCAGAAGCAGTTTTACCGGATGCGTTGATTTTGCATCTCCCGGTTATTGATACGCTTTATCTGTCGCCCCTCGCATTTCCGGAAAACCCGTATCACAAGCTGATAAAAAACTACAAGCTGGTCAAGAACAGTAAAAACAACCCTGTGGCAGACGTTAAATTGACCTGGGATGTGTTTGAAGACCAGGTTGCGGCATTTTCGGAATTACATCGGATTGATCCTGAATTGATTTCATTTTATGCCTTTGCTTTTGAACCATTTTCGTCAAGTGGCAAAAAATCACAACTGTCTGGCATTTTTGACCTGTTTCATTCCTTGTCCAAATCTGTTCCGGACCCGGCTCGTGCCAAACAGATATTTATGACGGTGTGCCGGGGAAAAATATGTTCAACCGCCTTTGAAAAGATCTGGCGCAAGTTCTGCGATAATCCTCAAAAAAGACCGGTTCTTGCCTATGCCTTGTCCTGGCTCAGAGTGTCCGGCGGTAATTCCGTTCTTCCTCCCTGGGTAAAACATGCGTTCCCGGAGATTTCCACCATTATTGCCAAACTTCGGTATGCCTGTGGCAGCACTGATTGCGAATATTGCAGGTCAATCAATGACTCTGAAAAACTATTAAAGAAATACTTTGGGTTTGACAATTTCCGCAGGCTGCCGGATGGCCGGACACTCCAAAAAGAAATTATCGATTCAAACCTTGGCGGCAACTCCCTGCTGGGTATTTTGCCCACAGGCGGAGGAAAATCGATCTGCTACCAGATCCCCGCTCTTCACCGGTATCACAGGACCGGCGAGCTGACCATTGTTATATCACCGCTCAAAGCCCTGATGAAAGACCAGGTGGACAATTTGAACAAGACCACGGGGATGGAGTCAGCCGGCGCAATAAACGGCAGCCTTACGCTTCCTGAACGAGGCAATGTTATGGAAAAAGTGCGGCTGGGGGATATTGGTGTGTTATATATTTCTCCCGAGCAATTGCGCAATTTCAGTGTGGCTGAACTGATCGGCTCACGGGATGTGGGAAGCTGGGTCTTTGATGAGGCCCACTGTCTTTCAAAATGGGGGCATGACTTCAGGCCTGATTACCTGAATGTTGCCGAGTTTATTTTAGAACAGACCCGGGGGGCTGCGCGTCCTCCCCTTATCAGTGCATTTACGGCAACCGCAAAAAAGGATGTGGTCGAAGAAATATGCAGCCACTTTACAGAGAAACTTGGGCTTGATCTGGTTCCTTTTCTAAGTGGGGTGCAAAGAGAGAATTTACGTTTTCAGGTATGGCCGGTGACAAAAAATGAAAAAAATGATGTGATTTTCAATTGTCTTAAGGAAAATATCTCTGATGGGGATAGCGGGGCCATTGTATATTGTGCCGGCAGGAAAAAAACAGAAAAAATCAGTGACTTTTTAAATGAAAAAGGGATTGTCTCCCAGGCATTCCATGCCGGAAGAAGTGAGCCGGACAAACGAAATATCCAGGATGATTTTGTGGCGGGAAAAATCCCTGTGATCTGTGCCACAAATGCATTTGGTATGGGCATTGACAAAAAGGATATTCGCCTGGTCATTCATGCTGATATTCCGGGATCTCTTGAAAACTACCTGCAGGAAGCGGGTCGGGCCGGAAGGGACACCGCTCCTGCAGACTGCATTCTTTTATACGAGCAGGAAGACATTGAAGATCAATTTTCACTCAATGCGTATTCAAAACTTACCTTAAAAGACATCAAAAAAATCCTGGGCATTTTGAAGAAAAAAGGAGCCAACGCCCCGGAAATTGTTATCACTCCCGGTGAAATCATGCGCCTGCTCGGATATTCCGACTTTGCTGATAATGATGGCCGGGCAAAGACCGGCGTCAGTTGGCTTGAGCGAAAAGGGTTTTTAAAGCGGTCGTTTAACCAGACGCTCTTTTTTAAAGGCAAACCCCTTGTTCAGGATATGCAGGAGGCTGAAAAGAAGATCGCCGCATTGAACCTTTCCAAAATGATGGCAACGGTGTTCAGGACGATTCTGCTCACCTTGTTTAATGCAGATAAGAATGTGGCACTATCCGCAGACGTTATCTGCGCTAATTTAGGAAAGATTGAAAACCTGCCGGAAAAATATTTGGATTCAAAATTTGTTATCGGGCTATTATCCCAGATGGCAGAGGTCGGGCTGATCAAGGAAGGGATTATTATGACCGCTTTTGTCAGGCCCAAGGGACAGGGAAACTCACCCGGGCTGCTGGAATCTTTTCTGGAAATTGAAACACAGATGCTTGGAATTATGGAAGAATTGTCCCCTGATTCGTGGATGTCGCCGGACACACCCGATATCATCCACCTCAGGCTTATGTCCCAGCGGTTGAAAGATAAAGGCTTTGATCAGGTCAATTCCGATATTGTGGGTAACCTATTACAGTGCCTTGCCAGCGACAAGGGGGAAAGCCAGGGAAAAAGTATTAAAATAGCCGGGAGGAAAGGGGCGGAGCAGCAGATGATTTATGTGAAATTCCCCTGGCAGACGATTAAAAAAAGAATGGCGTTACGTCACAATTGTGCAAGACTCTGCCTGACCGCCATCATTTCAGCCCTGCCAAAGCAGTTGCAGCAGGGTCAGGCCCAGGTGATGTCCGAATTTTTCCTTTCCCATATCACCAGGGAGATGCAGGCGGATGTATTTCTTTCAGGATATAGAGGAGACCACAAGACCTTGATCGAGCGCAGCCTTTTATTCATGCATGACATGAAGGTGATTACCCTGCAGAACGGTTTGGGGGTATTTCGCCAGGCAATGACGTTGACCATGCTTCCGGAAAGCCTGAAAAGAAAATATACCAAAGGGGATTATGAGCCCCTGTCCCATCACTATGATCAGAAAAACGTGCAGGTTCATGTGATGGAAAAATACGCGCGTCTGGGCCTTGAAAAAATCAAAACCGCTTTGGGATTTGTCAGTGATTATTTTTCATCTTCCTATGAGAGCTTTATCCAGCAACATTTCCCGAAAGAAAAAACGCTTATTAAAACAGCCATGACCGCAGAGGCGTATAAAAAGATCATCCAGTCCCTTAAAAATCATATCCAGGAAGCGATTGTTGCTGCCCCGCTTGAAAAAAACATACTGGTCCTGGCCGGACCCGGTTCGGGCAAGACCAAAACAATTGTTCACAGGTGTGCCTGGCTGATCAAGGCCAAGTCGGTTGATCCCGCTTCGATCCTTGTCCTGTGTTTCAACCACCAGGCCATGATTGAGCTTAGAAAAAGAATTCGGGTGCTGACCGGCTCAAGAGCCAACTTTGTGACGGCCATGACCTATCACGGATTTGCCATGCGCCTGACCGGCCGGTCATTTGTAGAAAAAAAAAGGGGCCTGGAAAAGGAAAAAGGCGACAAATCAGAAAAAAATGCCACTGGATTTGATACCATCATTGACGAAGCCGTTGATATTTTAAACGGGAAACAGGAAATCGCCGGGATTGAAATGACAGAGGCCAGAGAGTATCTGCTGGCACAATATCGGCACATTCTTGTGGATGAATACCAGGATATTGATGACCGCCAGTACCGGTTTATTTCAGCCTTGACCGGAAGGCTCGAACAGGATCGAGACAGAAGTATTTCCATCATGGCGGTTGGAGATGATGATCAGAGTATTTACGGGTTTCGAAATGCAAATGTACGCTTTATCAAGCAGTTCCAGCAGGATTATGAAGCAAAAACGTTTTATCTGGTGGAAAATTACAGGTCTTCTTATGCGATTATTCAAGCATCGAACGCACTGATCGCCTTGAATAAAAACCGGATGAAAACAGATTCGCCATGTCGGATTAATGAAAGAAGAAAATCCCGGGAAGTAGCGGCCTGCAACATTGAAAGCAACGAATTGGTCCAACTTGTCCAGGTTCAAGATATGGCTTCCCAGGCTGTGTTTGTTGCTCGAAAAATAAAACAGCTTACAAAAGACAATCCTGATATGAATTTGCATGAAATCGCTGTGGTTTCACGTCAGGGAATGGGATACCCGTCCCTGGTTTCCCTGCGAATGGCCCTTGCAAAAGAGGCAGTCCCATTTTGTTATTCAATTAAAAATAGCTCGGGATTTCCAATGTTCCGGATCAGAGAGATCCAGTTGTTTCTCCGATATCTGGAAGAGCATAAAAAAGAGAGCAGAACGCCCTTTGATCTTAAACAGGCGGTTCTTGAACAATTTGCGCAGAAAAATACCTGGACGAGTCAAATTGCGCAGATTCTCGACGCATGGTGCGCGATCAACTCTGATATGAAAATATCCGTTGATCGGGCAAAGGATTTTGCACTTGAAACCCTTTTGGAAGAAAAACGAGAACACAAAACCGGGACAGGCGTCTTTCTTGGCACAGCTCACAGTGTAAAGGGAATGCAATTCCCCGTTGTGTTCATTCTGGACGGCGGCTGGAAACAAAAGGATCTTGAAGAAGAGAGGCGATTGTTTTATGTGGCGATGACCCGAGCGATAAAGGCAGTTTATGCCTGCCGGATTCACGGTTCCCAAAATCCCCATGTCCAGCTTCTGGCTCAAAACAACTTTACCCATGTCACAACAGAAGAACCGTCGGGTATCAATGGATTTAATGAAAATGTAACCGTTTCAATCCTCGGATTGGAAGATCTTTTTATTTCCTATGCTGCGTCATTTCCGGAAAACGCTGCGATTCATGAGGCACTTGCAACCCTTAACCCCATGGACAAAGTCGATATCGTAGAAAGAAACAATCACATTTATATTGAAAACATGCATCATCAAACCATGGCAAGATTTTCGAACAAAGCAAAGGAAAAATGGCATGGCAAAACCCAAACCATTTTACACGCCAGGGTGCTTGGCGTTGTTCAGCGCCGGAAATCAGATGGTGAAGATTATGATACGCATGAAAAAATTGACTCATGGGAACTTCCGATAGTTGAGATCCTGCATAAAAAACTGCTCTGAGGGACGCGCGCGTGGGGACGTAGGCGCGTGGGGACGTAGTTAACTTATCAACTTGACACCACACCATCTCCCTGCTAATGTCTCTTCATTATGCCGCGACAGTCACGCATAGACGCGCCGGGGGCGCTTCACCACGTTATCGCCAGGGGTATTGACGGAACGGCCATCTTCAGGGATGAGAAGGACCGAAAATCGTTTCTGGATCGACTGGACGTCATTTTCAAAGAAACGGGCACGGCCTGTTACGCCTGGGCACTGCTGTCCAACCATTTTCATCTGCTGCTGCGGACCGGCGCTGCTCCCCTTTCCAGGGTCATGCGACGATTGATGACAGGCCATGCGGTCAGCTTCAACCTGCGTCATGGTCGCCGGGGGCACCTGTTTCAGAATCGCTACAAGTCGATCCTCTGCCAGGAGGATGCCTATTTTCTTGAGCTGGTGCGCTATATTCATCTGAACCCGCTACGGGCCGGCCTGGTGCACGACATGGCTCACCTTGACGGATATCCCTTCTCGGGGCATGCCGTTGTCATGGGAACGGCCACGCAATCCTGCCAGCATGTGGATGAGGTTCTATCCTGTTTCGGCAAGCATCAGGGACAGGCACAAATAAAATACCGGGACTTTATCGCCCAGGGAATCGAGCAGGGCCGTCGGGAAGATTTGACCGGCGGGGGTCTTGTTCGCAGCCTTGGCGGATGGGCTTCCGTGAGAAATCTTCATGAAGCGGGTCTGCGTGCTACCGGGGATGAGCGCATTCTGGGCGACAGCGACTTTGTTGAACAAATGCTTGCGGCTGGGGAAGATGAGTTTGAACGGCGGCATGCCTTGAAGGCACGGGGGATAACCGTGGATGCCGTCGCCGAAAGGGTCGCGACGCTTCTCGCCATACCGGTCAAGGAGGTATGGCTGTCGGGGCGTTACAAGCGGACAGTAGAGGCACGAAGCCTGGTATGCTACGTTGCCGTTCGCGAGATTGGCGTAACCATGCGGTCCCTGGCCGGGCGTTTCAGCATTTCCACGGCGGCGGTGAGCAAGGCCGTCGCCCGGGGACGGAGAATAATTGAGGAAAAAGGAATCCGCATGGATAAGTTGATAAGTTAACTACGTCCCCTTTTTTCGCCTTTTTTCGGGCTTGACACCCCGTTTATACTTGCTTAATCTGATTTTTATCATGATTAATGGACAGAAAATACTCATCACCCGCAAATACCCGGCCGCCGGCATGGATCTGCTCAAAAAGGAACCGTTCCAGCTCACCTTCTGGGAAAAGGAACGGCCCATGACTCCCGACGAGCTGGCAGCCCAGGCAAAGGATCACCATGCCCTGGTGTGCACCCTCACCGACCGCATTGACCAGCCGTTTCTGGACCGGTGCTCCCATCTGGAGATCATTTCCCAGTTTGCCGTGGGATATGACAACATCGATATTCCGGAAGCCACCCGGAAAGGGATCCCCGTGGGCTACACCCCGGATGCCATGAGCGAGGCCACGGCCGACATCGCCTTTGGTCTGATGATCGCGGTCGCCCGCAAGTTTTTTTTCCTGCACAAAACCATCCTCACGGGTGAGTGGGGGTATTTCAACCCCACGGGTCACCTGGGGTTTGAACTCAAGGGTAAAACCCTGGGCATTTTAGGCCTCGGACGTATCGGTGTCAAAATGGCGGAACGGTGCAAATCCGCCTATGGCATGACCATTATCTACCACAACCGCAACCGGAACCTTTCGGCTGAAAAACCACTCGATGCCAGATGGGTATCCTTTGACCAACTGCTTAAACAAAGCGATATCCTGTCGGTCCACTGCGCTTTGACCCCGGAGACCCGGCACATTTTCGATGCTCAGGCTTTTAAAAAAATGAAACCCTCCGCCGTGTTCATCAACACGGCCAGAGGTCCCATTCACCATGAACCCGACCTGATCCAGGCCCTGAATCAAAAGCAGATCTGGGGTGCCGGCCTGGATGTCACGGATCCGGAACCCATGGCACGGGACAACCCGCTTTTGTCCATGGAAAATGTATGCGTACTGCCCCACGTAGGCTCCGGCACCATGGAATCCCGGGACCAGATGTCTGTTCTGGCGGCTCGGAACATCATTGAATTTTACAAAACCGGCCGGGTCCCGCATATTGTCAATCCTGAGGTTCTGGCATGAAAGTCATTAAAATCGGCGGCGGTTGTCTCAAGGACGGGCCCACGGCACACATTATTCTGGATCTGGCAGCTGCCAGAGGAAAAGGCAGCATCTTTGTGGTGTCCGCGTTTTACGGGATTACCAACACCCTGATTTCCGGCATTGAGGCGGCACTGGCATCTGAAGATGCCATCGAAGGGGTAATCCGGGACCTGAGACACCGTCATCAGGTCATTGTTGACTGTCTGATGGAACCGCCTGAAGAAAAAAAACAGACCCTTCAACAATTGGATAAACTGCTCGGCAAACTGGAACGGTACTATTTCGGCATCAGTTTCACCCGGGAAGCCACGCCGAGGATGCGGGACATCATCTGTGTCTTTGGGGAACGGATGTCCGCCATGATCCTGGCAGCGGCCATGGCATCCCGGGGAATTGACAGCGGCGTGGCCCTGCCGGAAGAAGCCGGCATCATCACGGACGGCAAATTCATGGATGCCACGGCCCTGATGGCCCCCACCTGGGAGAATCTGTGCCTGCGCCTGGGCAGACAGGTCACGGAAAACAAAATTTTATTTGTTCCCGGATTCTATGGTGTCAGTGCCACCGGAGAAATCACCACATTCGGCAGAGGCGGGTCTGATTATTCCGCAGCCGTGGTCGCTGCCGGGGTCGATGCCGACATTCTGGAAATCTGGAAAGACACCCCGGGATTCATGACGGCGGACCCGGACAATATCCCCGAGTGCCGCCTGATTCCGGAGCTGACCTACGAGGAAGCTGCGGAACTGGCCTATACGGGTGCCGGGATTCTGCACCCCCGCACGGTGGAACCGGTACGCCAGGCCGGCATTGACATTGCCATCAAAAACACCTATGCCCCGGATGCCCGGGGCAGCCGGATCACCCGCCAGGCCAGAGAAGCTGACACCATTATCAAAAGTGTTTCCTACACAAGCGATGTCGCTATTTTAAAAATTCATGCCTCGGGCGTGGGGGTCCGGCAGGGCATTCTTTCCCTGATCACGGGGGCTGTTTCCGGCAGCGGCATCAACATCAAATCCGTGGTGACCTCCCAGACCTGTATCAGCCTGCTGGTTTCCAAAAACGACGCCCAAACAGCCCATGACTGTCTCCGGGCCATTCACCCGCGGCCTTTCCGGGAATCAGACTGCAGAACCCGGGTGGCGCTGGTCAGCATCGTGGGGGAAGGCCTTCACCTGAGTCGGGGCATTGCGGCCCGATGCTTTACCGCGGTTTCCCGGGCCGATGTCAACATTGAAATGATCTCTTTCGGGGCCTCGGATGCAGCCATGTATTTTCTGGTGCATGAGGACAGCCTGGACCCCACCATTCAGGCACTGCACAACACTTTTTTCAATGCTTCGCCGCCACCCAATTGAGCCGTCCTGTCATCTGACCCGGCAGAAAGCATGGTTTTCAGATATTGGCCGGCTGTGAAAAAATGATGATGGAAAAAAACAGCAAAACAGCCGTCAAAATGGCACCGTCGGCCCGGCGAAATCGATTACGTCGTGCAAAAGGCCTGCAATGGAAAAAAACAACCGTGATCCGTGCAGACCAGAAACGGGTCCCTGCCCGGGCACCCGTGATTATTTCCGCCAGCCGGGCCACTGATATTCCCGCATTTTACGCTGACTGGCTGATCCATCGGCTTGACGCCGGATATGCCGTGTGGGTCAACCCGTTCAACAAGACCCGTCCGTTTTATGTTTCTTTTGAAGCAGCCCGCCTGTTTGTTTTCTGGACCAAAAATCCCAGGCCCCTGATGTCCCGTCTGGATGAATTTGAAAAAAGAGATATCAATTATTATTTTCAGTTTACGCTCAATGATTATGAGTCCGAAAAACTGGAACCCCGCCTGCCGCCGCTGCAAGAGCGGATCCGCACATTCAGGGAACTGTCCGACAAAATCGGCAGGCACCGCGTGATCTGGCGGTTCGATCCCTTGATCGTGACCCCCGGGCTGTCTGTGGAACATCTGCTGGAAAAAATCGCATCCATCGGCAGCCGGTTGATGCACAAAACCGACAAACTGGTGGTCAGTTTTGTGGATGTTACCGCGTATCAAAAGGTTCAGAACAACCTGATTCGGGAACTGGATATGTTTGACAGGTCTTCTGTATTTTCCGCTGAGCCGTCAGAATCACAGATCCGACAGATCGCCCGGGGACTGAAACAATTGAAAACACGCTGGCACAGGCAGGGCTGGGATATCACCGTGGCCACCTGCGGCGAATCCATGGACCTGAAAACGGATTACGGCATTGTCAAAAACAAATGCATTGATGATGACCTGATCCGCAGGGTATTCTCCCATGATCAAAAATTGATGCGGTTTGTGGATTATGGTGAAACCGACCCGGACACTGCCCGGCAACTGGATTTGTTTGCCACCCCCAAAAAAATCGATCTTAAGGACAAGGGCCAGCGCAAAGCCTGCCGCTGCATTTCCAGCAAAGATATCGGGATGTACGACACCTGCCCGCATTTCTGTGTCTACTGCTATGCCAACACATCCCGACGCAGTGTGAACCGCCATTATGCCCGGCACAGCAAATATGGAGAACGCCTTTGTTGCCCACCTCGTGAGGGCAAACAAGATCTGTCTGATTGTAATTTTTTTTCTGACAATGGCAGGGGGTGACGCGTAAGGAATGAAAAATGGTGGGCGGTACAAGGATTGAACTTGTGACTTCTACCGTGTGAAGGTAGCACTCTCCCGCTGAGTTAACCGCCCATTGGAAATCATTTTATTTTGTACGCATATCTGATACCCTTTTTTGGGACGTTGGTCAAGGGCACATTTAACAAAATTTTTCATCCCTTGATTTCCCTTGACATGTGAATGAAAAGTATTTTATGGAATCAAAGTCGCATGATGGACCCAACAATTTAAGGAGATAATTCATGGCATATGATTTTAATGTGAACGAAGTATTTGAAATGGCAATCCAGATCGAAGCCAACGGCGCCAATTTTTACAGAAAAGCCGCTGAAATGCAGAAAGATCCGGACAACAAGGCGTTTCTGGAAAAACTGGCCCGCATGGAAGACAAGCACAAAACCACGTTTGAATCCATGCAAAAAGAGGTTTCCGAGGGGGAAAAACAAAAAACCGTGTTTGATCCGGCCGATGAACTGTCCATGTATCTGAAAGCCATGGCAGACAATCACGGCGGCGAAGGAGACCCGGATATTGTCGAGGCTTTCACGGGTGAAGAACCCATAGAAGAGATCATCACCACAGCCATCGGCCTGGAAAAAGAATCCATTTTGTTCTATCTGGGGCTCAAGGACCTGGTCCCTGCCAAATACGGACATGACAAGCTGGATCATATCATCAAAGAAGAAAAACTACACATCGCCCAGTTGACGGGGTTTTTGAAAAAAATCAGGGCCTAATCCATCACGCGTCCGCCGGAAATTAACAGGAAAAAAATCCATGCCCTATCCGGCGGACGTATGGTTTTTACATAAGGCTTCCCATCCCATGCACTTGATCCGCTCCCTGAAAACATGCCTGACATCCGATTTATTCAAAGAAACATTCACGATTATCGTTCCCATCTGGACAATGCTGGGGTTATTTGTCCTGAGCGTCAGCTTGATTTTTATTCCTTCCTTTACAAACAGCCTGATAGATCAGAAAAAAGAGGTGATCCAGTCCCTGACACACAGTGCCGTCAGTCTTTTGTCTGAGTACCATCAAAGGGTTTTATCCGGTGAGTTGACAGAAACCCAGGCCAAATCCAGAGCCAAAGAGCGGATACGATACCTGCGGTACGGCGATGCGGCCAAAGATTATTTCTGGATTATCGACCGGCATCCATTCATGCTTATGCACCCGTACCGCCCGGATCTGGAAGGCCGGGAACTGAGCTCTTTTTCTGACATCCAGGGTGATTATCCTTTCATTGGTATGGTGGAAACCGCCTTGAACAAAGGAGAAGGGTATGTCAATTATTACTGGCAGTGGAAGGATGCTCCCCATAAAATCGTTCCGAAAACCTCCTACGTCAAGCTGTTCGACCCCTGGGGATGGATTGTGGGAACCGGCCTGTATGTCGAAGATGTACAAAAAGAGATCCATCTTTTAGTCGACAAAATAAACCAAGTGTTCATGGCCGTTTTTTTGGTGATATTTGCTTTGTCCATCTACATCACCTGGCAGACGATTCGTATCCGCACCAAGAAAATAACCGCTGAACGGGCCGCTCAAAAAGAAAAAAAGACCCTGGCTCTGATCCTGGAAAGCACCCCCCACGGGATCACCCTGATTGACAAAGATGACCAATACCTTTACGTCAATCCCTATTTCACCAAAATAACCGGATATACCCTGGCAGATATTCCTGACAAACACACGTGGTTTCAAAAAGCGTATCCGGATCCAGCCTATCGACAGCAGGTGTTTGATGCCTGGAAAAACGATACGCCCATCGAAGGTCCGGTCCATATCCGTGAATTTAAAATCATGTGCAAAGACGGACAAGTCAAAGACATTGAATTCCGGTCTTCCTATACGGCAGATAAAAAGATTTCCGTGTTGACCGACATCACCCAAAGAAAAGAAGCGGACATCATTCGCAGGGAAAAAGACCGGCTCCAGGGTGTGCTGGAGCTCTCGGGGGCGGTATGCCATGAAATGAATCAACCGCTGATGAGCATATCCGGTTATTTTGAACTGATGATGCTGAATATGCCTGAAGATGATCCCAATTATCCCAGAATCAAAAAAATCCAGGTCCAGCTGGAAAGAATGTCCGGTATCACTAAAAAAATGATGCAGATCTCCCGGTACCGGACCAAAGACTATCTGAACGGGAAAATTGTGGATATTTCCGGGATTCCGGATGGGGATCCCCCAAAAAAATAACCGCCGGGGCGGTTTACGGTTTCATACCCCGGCGGTATCAGTCTGTTTTAAGGCCGCCCCAGAAGGCTGCGGCAAAGCATTTTAACGCTTATTTTTCCAAAGATTCCAGTTCAGGCGTGGTTTTAATGGTCTGCTTGTCACCGGCCAGGTGACGTCTGGCTTTTTCCTTGTACTTTTTTATCTGGACCTGCACTTTGTCCGCCAGACCGTCAAGGGCGGAATACATGGTTTCCGCTTCTTCTTTGGCATTGATTCTGAGTTTATCACTGACCAGATTCACTTCCGCAATATGACGAATTTTTTCAATCGATAACACCAGATTTGCCTCCCCCGGGGCATCCAGCATTTTGTCCAGTTTATCCAGTTTTTCCTGGGCATAAGATTTCAGGGCGTCTGAGGATTCCATCTGCTTAAAAGTTATGGCAAGCTGCATAAGTCCTCCTTGTATGAGGGTTGATTGAAACACCACATTCAGCATAACAGATAATGGCCACCAATCCCAGCAAAGTCAAATTTTTCCGGCAATTTTCTGTGCTTGTTGTGAATCACAGATTGCGGTATACTTTGATTCAACAGTTTATGCCGCCTTTATTGCCTGGAAAGGAGACGTCCATGATCAAAGCCCGAGACATTATGCAAACCAGCATCATCAGTGTGACCCCGGAAACCGATATTGCCAGTGCCGTCAAAATACTGCTCAACAACCATATCAACGGCGTGCCCGTGGTCAATGACCGGGAAGAGCTGGTCGGTATCCTGTGCCAGAGCGATCTGATCTTTCAACAAAAAGAAGTGCCCATCCCCCCCATTTTCACCATCCTGGATTCCATTTTCCCTTTGTTTTCGTCAAAAAAAATGGATGACGAATTCCAGAAAATTGCTGCCGCCACCGTGGCCCATGCCATGATCAAGGATGTGGTGACCGTGGCGGCGGATACACCGGTCAGTGAAATCGCCAGCCTCATGGTGGAAAAACATTTTCATACCATCCCCGTTTTGGAGAACAAAAAACTGGTGGGTATCATCGGCAAGGAAGATGTCCTTAAAACCCTGGCCCCTGATGCCTGATCCGGGGATTTACCTGCCTTCACCCGGGGATTGGCCGGTTTTTGATTTTTTTACCCCTCGCCAGATGGGAGGCACTTATGGCGTATTTTGACTTCACCAGCTTTGAAGTATCGTTTCAGCAGTATGTGAAATATGTATTGGGCAAACCCCTGGACGAAGCCACAAAAAAAGACCAGCTCAATGCCGTGTGCTATGCCGTGGGCAAATATCTGATGGATATTCATTTCGATACCCGGAAACGGTATGAAAAAAACAAGGCCAAACAGGTGTATTACCTGTCCATGGAATTTCTCATCGGCCGACTTTTGTCCAACAACCTGTTGAATCTGGGCATTTTCGATCCCTGTGCCCGATTTTTGAAAAAACAGGGCATTGATCTGGAAACACTGGTGGAGGAAGAGCAGGACCCGGCCCTGGGCAACGGGGGCCTGGGACGGCTGGCCGCCTGTTTTCTGGATTCTTTGGCCAGCCTGGATATGCCGGGATATGGATATGGCATCAACTATGACTATGGGCTGTTCCGCCAGACCATAGTCAACGGATATCAGCAGGAACGGCCGGATTACTGGCCCAACCGGTCTTCGCCCTGGCTGATCCGGCGTTCGGAAGAAAAATATGTGCTGCCCATTTACGGCAAAATTGAAGAGCGCCAGGATAAAAACGGGCATTACAAACCGATGTGGACCCGCAAAAAACTGTTTATCGGCCGGCCCCATGACATCATGATTGCCGGACACCGGGGACGTACGGTGAACCGGCTCCGGCTTTTTTCCGCTGCCGCATCCAAGGATTTTGACATCGATATTTTCAATGACGGGGATTATATCAAAGCGGTCAAGCGGAAAATCCAGTCGGAAAGTGTCACCAAAATCCTGTATCCATCAGACTCCAAGGAAACGGGCAAAGAACTGCGGTTCATCCAGGAATATTTTCTGGTGGCCTGTGCCATCCGTGACATTATCCGTAAATTTGAAAAACAGCACAGCGATTTTTCCCGGCTTCATGACCATGTGGCCATCCAGCTCAACGACACCCATCCGGCGTTAGCGGTCCCAGAGTTGATGCGCATTCTGGTGGATGAAAAAAAACTGGTATGGGAAACCGCCTGGGATGTGACGGTCAAAACCCTGGCATTCACCAACCATACCCTTTTACCCGAAGCCCTGGAAACCTGGTCCGTCTACATTTTAAACAAGGTGGTACCCCGGCATCTCCAGATCATTTATGAGATCAACCGGCGGTTCATCGCCCGGGTCAAGGAACGGTTCGGCCCGGACAATCATGAGATGATCGCTAAAATGTCCATCATTCAGGAAGGACATGAACAAAAAGTGCGCATGGCCCATCTGGCCATCATCGGGAGCCATTCCGTGAACGGGGTGGCGAAAATTCATTCTGAACTGGTCAAAAAACAGCTGGTGCCGGAATTTTATTCCATGTGGCCGGAGAAATTCAATAACAAGACCAACGGGGTCACCCCCCGGCGGTGGATCGTGGCGTGCAATCCGGAACTGGCAAAACTGATCACCGATGCCATCGGCCGGCGCTGGATTGCCGACCTGGATTTGATCTGGGAGCTGGAAGCGTTTCAGAACGATCCCGGGTTCCTGGAACGGTACGGGGCCGTGAAACAGGCCAACAAACAGGTGCTGGCAGATTACATCCGGGACACCGTGTCTGAAACCGTGGACCCGCTGTCCATTTTTGATGTTCAGGCCAAACGGATCCATGAGTACAAACGCCAGCTGCTCAACCTCCTGCATATTATGCATTTATATCTGACGGTCAAAGAAGACAAAAAAGATATCGGCCCTCCCCGGACGTTTATTTTTTCAGGCAAAGCCGCCCCGGGGTATCATACGGCCAAACTGATCATCAAACTGATCCACAATGTGGCACATGTGGTGAACACGGATCCGGCCGTGAACCGGCAGCTCAAGGTGATATTTCTGCCGGACTACCGGGTTTCCCTGGCCGAACGGCTCATACCGGCAGCGGATGTCAGTGAACAGATCTCCACGGCCGGTATGGAAGCGTCCGGTACCGGGAACATGAAATTCGCCATGAACGGGGCCTTGACCGTCGGCACCCTGGACGGGGCCAATATTGAAATTCTTGATCAGGTGGGTGAAGAAAACATGTATATTTTCGGTCTGAACGTGGATGAAGTAGCGGCATTACGTCCCACCTACCAGCCCAAGGCGTATATCGAAAAAGACGACCGGCTTAAACGGGTCATCTATGCCCTGCGGTCCGACCGGTTCAGCCCGTCGGAACCGGGTATTTTCCGTTCCCTGTATAATATTCTCATGTCTCCGGGAGATTCATACCTGAATTTTGCTGATTTCAGCCCCTATGTCGCGGCCCACCAAGCCATTGCCAATGATTATCAACAGCCTGAAAAATGGAGTGCCCGGGCCCTGATGAACACGGCCCGCACCGGATTTTTTTCCAGCGACCGTACCATCAAAGCCTATGCCGATGAAATCTGGGGAATTCGGGCCCAGATCCGGGAAAAAGATCTCTGGTGATAAAAAAAGGGCGGGGGTCAGGGCATCTGTTTAAGCACCAGCGCGGTGCGGGAAGGCAGGTACAGGGATAATCGGCCCTGCCCGGAAGACGGGGAAGGCGTTGAAACACTCAAAAAAATCTGGTCCGGTACCAGCCGGTCATGGCCCCCGAACCGGGACGGGTCCGTGTCCAGAATCAACCGGTATCTGCCCGGCCGTGCATCCACCTGATAGTCGGGAAAAGAACGGAACGGATGAAAGTTGAAAACAAAAAACAGGCCTTTTCTGGCAAAGGCGATGATCTTGTGATCTTCATGAATATAATAAAGATCCGGATGCCCGGAATCAAACAGGCCGGCTTCCCGGGCCAGGCAGGTCATCTGCCGGTCGAACCGATATAAATGATTGTAAAAAAGATCCGGGTCATATTTCAATGACCACTGGCGCCGGGCGTATTTGAATGAAAAATGATTCTGCTCAGACGGGAAATCCACCCATTCGGGATGGCCGAACTCATTGCCCATGAAATTGAGATATCCCGCATTGGCCGTGGCCAGGGTGACAAGGCGGATCATCTTGTGCAGGGCCACAGCCCGGAAAGTGTCAATGCCGGCATGGTCTTTGTGCATATTCTGGTAGATCCGGGAACCCATCAGGCGCATCATCAGCGTCTGATCTCCCACCAGGGCCTGATCATGGCATTCAGCATAGGAGATGGTGGCTTCTTCGGCCCGGTGGTTGGTGAGTTCATGCCACAGAAGTCCCATGGGCCAGTCCTCATCCCGGATTTCCTTGACCATCTTAATCCAGAAATCAGCGATTCCCATGGCAAACCGGAAGTCAAACCCGTATCCGCCGACATTGGTTCCGGCCGCCAGCCCGGGATAGCCGCTCACATCCTCGGCAATGGTCACAGCAAAAGGATTGAGGTCATGCACCAGCCGGTTGGCAGTGTACAGATAATTCAAGGCATCCAAATCCACGTCCGGACCGAAATAATCGTCATAACTCACAAACGCCCGGTCCAGGCCGTGGTCGGTAAACACCATGGAAGTGACCCCGTCAAACCGGAACCCGTCCACATGAAACTCTTCAATCCAGTACCGCAGGTTGGACAGCAGAAATTTTCTCACCATGGGTTTTCCATAGTCAAAACACCGGGAATCCCATAACCGGTGCATGCCTTTGGGACCGTCATGGAAAAACTGGTACAACGTACCGTCAAACCGGGACAGGCCTTCCACCTCGTTTTTCACGCTGTGGGAATGGACGATGTCCATGAGCACCCGGATGCCGTTTGTGTGGGCCGCATCAATGAGGGCCTTGAGATCTTCGGGTGTGCCGAACCGGGAGGACGGGGCAAAAAACGAAGACACATGATATCCGAAAGATCCGTAATAGGGATGCTCCTGCACGGCCATCAACTGGAGGGTGTTGTATCCGGCATCAATGATTTTGGGCAGGATATGCTGCTCAAATTCGGTCCAAGTGCCGACGCGCTCGGCTTCCAGGGCCATGCCGGGATGGGCTTCGTAAATCAGGGCCGGGCCGGAGGGGGTTCCCGGGATCGGGGCCTGCCACACATAGGAATCCGGCGGGTCCCACACCTGGGCGTTGAAAATCAGGGTGCCGGGATCCTGGACCGCCCGCCGGGCTGCCGTGGGAATCCGGTCTCCCTGCCCCCCGGGCCAGATCACTTTCAGGCGGAACAGGTCCTGGTGGGCGAATTGATCGGCATCAAACCGGGCTTCAAACACGGTGTCATTAATTTTGGGCACCTGAAATTCCGGCACACACTGCCAGTGGTTTCTGTCACACAGGATAAACATGTCCGTGGCATAAGGGGCCCATTCCGTGAACACCCACTGCTGCCGGGAAGGATCAACATGCAGGCCGAACCGCAAATGATAATCGGCAAACCCGGTCAAAGCCCCGTCATGCCCGGTCCGGATCGTTTGTTCCAGATCCTGGGCGGCCCGGTGCCGGGACCGGATAATGTCAGCATATGCCAGCAGACCCGGGTCGTTGAATATTCCGGGATCAGACAAGGAAGGGCCTCTGGAGCATTTTTTCATACAGATTGATATACAATTCGGCACACCGGGAGTGGTTGAACCTTAGCACGCTGTCGATCATGATCCGGTGGATCTGGTGTTCTCTGATCTGTTCATCCATCATGTAAAAATCCATGGCCCGGTCCATGGCCCAAAAAAGCCCCTGGGCATCATGGACATTGAACAGAAATCCGTTGCCCGTGTCTGCTGCCGGGTCCAGCTGGGTCACGGTGTCATGCAGCCCGCCGGTGTCAAATACGATGGGCAAAGAGCCGTAAATGCCGCCGATCATCTGGGGCAGGCCGCAGGGTTCGAACGCCGAAGGCATGAGCACGAAATCAGCTGCGGCAAAGGCCTGGTGGGACAACCCCTCGTTGAATCCGCAAATGCTGACACGCCGGCCCAGGCCGTGGAACCGGACGATTTCGTGAAAATATTTTTCATAGGCCCCGGATGCCACGGACACGATCTGCAGCCCCTGATCCCAGTACCGGTCCACCATCTGATACATGATGTCGGCCAGCAGCTGGCACCCTTTCTGCACGGGATCCAGCCGGGAGGGCCAGAAAAACAACGGCGCATTCTCGTTTTCCTCCAGATCCAGAATTTTTTGCAGATAGGCTTTGTTGGCCGCCTTGAACGGTTTGTGGTTTTTAGGTCCATAATTGTATCGGACCAGATCATCCACGGCCGGGTTGAATTCCGGCTCCGGCGCGTTGAGAATGCCCGTGGCACATCCGGAATAATACTTGTTGGACAATTCGTTTTTCAGGCAGGGTTCCACAAACGAATGACGGTCCTCCACGATCTCTTTTAAAAAAGTGGGACTTACCGTGTTCACGTAATGGGCCGCAAACACCCCGGAGGAGAGAAAATCCACCCGGTTCCACGCCCGGCTTTCTTCATAGTTTTCCGGCGGCGTTTTAAAGTACAGCCACTGCCAGAACGAGGCCGCATCAATGCCCCGGTCCTCGATCTCCGCCAGAGTGGAAGTCATGGTATGGATGTTGTGAATGGTGAACAGGCAGGGGATCTCCATTTTCCGGGACATGGCCGGAATCAGGCCGGTCATCCAGTCGTTACAGTGAATGATGTCGGGTTCCACTCTGGGAATAATGTTGTTGATCACCTCCCGCTGGAATGCCAGAGACACTTTCAGGTCCATATCGGAATATCCGGAATACACATTGTTCAGATAATAAAACGCCCGGTCCGCCGCCAGATGGATACGCTCTTCATCCAGGCGTTTGCGGATCTTGGCCAGTTCCCGGCTGTGGGTCTTGGTGGTGGCGCCGTCAAAGATGGACCGGTAATCCGGCAGCGCCACGTGCACATCGCACCCCAGGTCAAACAAAGCGGAAATCAGGGCCGCAGACACATCCGCCAGCCCACCGGCCTTGGCGGAATAGTTGGACCGGTCCCCCATATCTTCCGGCAGATAGGAAACTTCCGGTGTCACAATCAGAATTCGGGGTTTTTGTGCCATTTGCCGCCTCCTGTGGAATTGTTTATAAAAAAATCCTGAGGGATCACTCATCCGGCATCGCCCAGGTGATAAGGCCCGGTATATTGCGAAGCACGTCATCGCCTCTGGGAATCACCCGGGCTGTATAACCGAAGCGGCCGGAATCTGCGCACACCACCCGGCACCCGTATATATGCGTACCCGGGGCAATGGTGCTCTGCAGTTTCATGGTTTCCGCCCGGCTCTTCTCCAGTTCTCCGGTTCCCAGAAGTCTGCCGTGGTAAATCTGAACCTCTATTTCATCCGGGCTCAGTTCCCCTAAAAACACCTCAAGCACCACACTGAACGTATCGCCTACGGCAAAATCCTCGGCCGGTTTTATTCGGGGCTTTGACACCCGGATATGGGACCACAGGGCATTGAGCCGGGACTGTGTCAAGGCCAGATCCTTGGCTTTTCTACCTGAATCCTGGGTCAGTTCCCGCAAATTTCCGACGGCGGGAATATAAAACCGGGATGTGTACTCTCTCACCATCCGGTCACTGGAAAAATCCATAATGGCCATCTTCATGGCCGCTTTCATCATCCGGACCCATTTTTGGGGCGGGTTCCCCCGGTTTCGGTCATAAAACACGGGAATCACATCATTTTCCAGCACATTGAACAAGGCCTGGCTTTCCACTTCATCCTGATATCCGGGATCGTCATAATCCGTGCCGTTGCCGATCCGCCAGCCCCGGGTATCATCATACCCCTCACACCACCATCCGTCCAGAATGGATAAATTAAGCCCGCCGTTGGCAGCCGCCTTCATCCCGGATGTGCCGCAGGCTTCATAGGGACGTCTCGGGGTATTGAGCCACACATCACATCCCTGCACCATATACCGGGCGATGTTGATATCATAATTTTCCAGAAAAACGATCCGGTGCCGTACTGCCGGCTGCCGGGCGAATTCAACAATCCGCCTGATCAGGTCTTTGCCTTCATTGTCATTGGGATGGGCTTTTCCGGCAAACACCAGCTGGACCGGGTGGTCTGCACTGGCGATCAACCGGGTCAGCCGCTGGGGGTCCCTGAGCAGCAGCCCGGCCCGTTTATATGTGGCGAACCGCCTGGCAAAACAGATGGTCAGGACCCGATGATCCAGGGCGCTTGCCACATCATCCAGCAGGGTTCGGGCGGCATTGCGCCGTTCATACTGACCCATCAGCAGTTGCCGGCATTTTCGGATCAGGTTGGACCGGTCCATTTCATGGACATGCCACAGGTCGGCATCATCGATGTTGTCAATGCGGGATACCAGTGCCGGCTCGGACTGCCGCTCTATCCAGTCCGCAGCCAGGTATCGTTCCAGCAGCGCGTTTTTGTGGCGGGAAATATAGGAATTGATGTGCACCCCGTTGGTGACATGAAAAATAGGAATCTCTTCTTTCTGGCGCCGGGGCCACAACCCCTGCCACATGCGCCGGGCCACCTTTCCGTGAAGCCGGCTGACCCCGTTGATGTATCCGGAAAACTTAACCCCGAAGCAGAACATGGAAAATTTTCCGTTTTTGTCATCCCCGGGAACCTCTCCCCAGGACAGCAGTTCTTCCACGGAAATATCAAACTTTTCCGCATACGGGGCGATATAGGACTGGACCTGATGTTTGTCGAACTCATCATGTCCGGCAGCCACCGGGGTATGGGTGGTGAACACGGTGCTGCGGCGGCAGACCTGGGATGCACTCTGAAAATTCAAGTGATACTGTTCCATGATCTGACAGATCCGTTCCAGCCCGGCAAACGCACAATGGCCCTCGTTCATGTGACAGACCCCAGGAAACAGGCCCATGGCTTTGAGGGCCCGGGTGCCGCCGATGCCCAGCAGTGCTTCCTGGGCCACCCGGATATCCCCATGGCTGGCATACAGCCGGGAAGTAATATGGCGGATATGTTCCGGATTTTCAGGCAGGTTGGTGTCCAAAAGCAACAGTCGGACCTGTCCTACGTGAATTTCCCAGACACAGGCATGGATCATGCCGTGCGGTCCCGGGATATTGATCACCAGGTCTTCACCGGATGCCTGGGTGACCTTCCGGATCGGCAGATCAAACACATCGATAATGGGATAGGTTTCCTGCTGCCATCCGTTGTGGTCCAGGTACTGGCGGAAATATCCTTCCCGGAACAACAGACCGATCCCGGTCAAAGCAAGCCCCAGTGCGGAAGATGCTTTGAGATGATCCCCCGCCAGAATCCCGAGTCCGCCGGCAAAAAAAGGCAGTGATTCATGCAGGCCAAACTCCATGGAAAAATAGGCCACGGTTTCGCCGGACTCAAGGATCAGATCCGGCACCCGGGACATTTCAGATGACATGGTTTCAAATCTGGCTTTCACCCGGCCTAAATGGCCCAGAAAGCTGTCATCCCTGGAAAGGGTATCATACCGGTGTGTGGAAATCCGGGCCAGAAAAACCACGGGATTTTTTCCCACTTTTTCCCAGAGCCCCGGATGGATCCGGCGAAACAGATCAATGGCATCATCGTTCCAGCACCACCACAGATTTCTGGCCAGGTCACCCAAAAATGACAATGATTCGGGAATGGCCGGATATACTTTGTAAATCTGCATGTCTCTCATGAACGTCAGGTTCTCCTTGCGGATAATTTATGTACCACCCGGGCCGCCTCGCTCACGCCCCAGGCCTGGGCGTCGCACCCCCGGGGGGTATGGGGAAAATCCCCGTCCAGGATCTCGGGGACATACCCGGCGGCTCCGGTTCTCATCAAATGTTTCATGCTTCCCAGCCAGGCCAGGCCGGCGGCATGGCTGTTTTGTCCGAACACCTTTGCCCAGGCCTCACAGAATACAGGGAACGGCCAGGTCCAGGCCGTGCCGTTGTGATAGGCGGGTTTTCTGTTTGTATCTTCATCTCCCTGATACACCCCGGCATAGGGATGATCAGGATCATTCACCAATTTGTTGTTATGGACAACGGGCAACGGGACAGCCAGTTTTCGATCGGCCAGGCTTCGGATACCGCCTGGCACCAGCAGCTCCAGGCAGGTTTCCACGGTTTTGCGGGCTTTCTCGCCAGACGGGATCACGCCCAGGGTGATCAACAGCAGCTGATTGGGCCGCAGGGCATCATCCGGCACGGCCCCGGCCGCCGGCCCGTTCCCATGCAGACAGTCGCTGAAATATCCGGCCGTTTCGTTCCAGAACCATGTTTCAACCGATTGTTTGACCTGATCTGCTTTGTGTTTCCATTGGCTGCCCGGATCGATTTTTTCCAGAAACATCAGGGCATTGTGCCACAGGGCCTGAATCTCCACAGGGTATCCCTGCCGGGGAGAACCGGCCGGGAAATTGGTGTCCATCCAGGTGAAATGGGAGGGGCTGTACAACAACCGGGTTTTTGGATCCATTTTTACCCCGGTCGGGGTGCCGGTTTCAAGGGATCGGGCCATATCCAGAAGCACCTGCCTGAGGGTCCGGCCCCCCAGATCCTGATCCAGATACCCCGTATCTTGTGTTTTTTCCAATATATCCCGGCAGCAGGCAAAAAACCACAACGGCGCATCTGATGTTTCAATGTTTGCAGCATCCTGTCCGCAGATCATGTTGGGAAGGGTCCCGTTGTGTTCAAACCGGCCGAACAGGTGTAAAATGGCCCGGGCGTCGGACAGGCGGCCCAGTTCCACCAGGCTTCGGCAGAAAATCAGGCTGTCCCTGCCCCAGTCCAGAAACCAGGGATATCCGGCGATGACGCTTTTGTCTTGCCCCCGGTCCACCAGAAAGGCATCCAACGCCCGGACCAGGGCCTGTGCCATGGTCAACCCCGATTCAAAAACCGGGGACGGCCATGCATCCGGGTCCAAAGTCCGGCCATTGCCCACCCGGGTCATCAGTTCAGCCGTATGGCCGCCGGCACATTCAAAGGAAAAATACCCCGGACTGAACAGGTCGGATGCCGGATCCAGGCCCCGGGTGGCTTCCAGGGGCCGATGTACCATGTACTGCCATTCCGGTTCAGGAACAAACCGGCCGGGGGGCTGAATATCCATGGACAGGGTGTGACCGTTTGACAGGGAAAAATCAACCCCCGTATCCCGGGAACGGACCCTGGCCGGCCAGTCGGTCTCCGGCCCGGTGAATGCCTTGATGGTGTCATGAAAACTGCGGTCTTCCGTATCCGGCCGGATAATCAGGGTGACGGGCGCGTCATCGGGCAATATCCGTGACCGGTTGTTTTTCGTCCCGGGCCGTGTAATGGACAGCCGGACCTGATTGGTGTATGGCGATAACATCAGGGTCAGTTCCAGTACATAATATTTGCCTTCGGAGGTCGGGACGTGGAACCGCCAGCGACCGGCATTGTCATAGGAAAACGTAAAGCGTTGAAGACAGTCTTTGGCCAGTTCCCTGGAATAGCCCTGGAAAATCGCCCAGATGCGGCACCGGGCCAGGGTCATCCATCGATTCTCAGGCATATCGGGATTCAGGTTCGCCCCCAGAAGGCTGTCATACCGGCTGTGCAATTGTCCCCAGTCTCCGGCGGCCCGCATCATGCCCCCCGTGCGGGTGGCTGCCAGGAGTGTGAGTCCGGGATCCGCCGCAATTTTCCGCCGGGTGAAAGTGGTTTGCAGATGCAGGGTGTCAAAGGGCGCCAGGTACAGCAGAAACGCACTTGCCTTCTGAATTTTGTCCGGATGGAGCAACCGCAGATTCAGACGGCAGGGTTTATGGATCTTTCTGAAGGTTTTGGGCATGAACAGGGCAAAAAAGCCCCCGGTTTTCAAGGGCAGTCCTTCTTCATATCCCAGGGAGCACCGATCCGTATCCCGGGCATCCAGAATTTCCGCCCGGAAGCCCACCGGGCTTTTTACCAGCAGAAAAAATCCCGGCGGCACCATGACCTGACGTGTCAGGTCTTTGGTAACGTCAAAGGGAATCACCCGGCTTTCCAGGGTATCGGGAAAAAATGACCGGATGAATTCCATGGGATCTTCAGACAGATGCCGAGCCGCATGATTCAAGTCCAGGCCGCTCACATCCGTGTATCCGTCCAGCGCGGTTTTCACCGCCAGAACCCCGGCCCTGAATTTCTGATCCAGCACCTGCGTCGGAACAGGGGCCGGTGCCTGTTCATCCCGACGCATGTCTGCGGCCAGGGCCTGAACATCTCCCGGATCCGGGGTCAGGGCCATGGCTTCGCCGGGGGCCAGTGTGATACCGGCCACGGGGCCGTCCTTCCGCAGGGACACCCGGGTCTCAGTCAACAGATCCATCCATTCCTTCTGTTCGATACCCACATCCGATCGATGCCAGAAAACCGGACACGGCTCTTCGCAATCCAGATTCACCAGTACCAGGAGCGTTTTGCCGGTTTCCGGATGACGTCGTAACAAGGCCAGGGCCTGGGTTTCATTTTTTTGTATCAATGTCAGCCGGGTGGTATGAAAAAAGGTCGGGTGGTTTTTCAAAATCCAGTTGAGCCGGAAAATAAAATCCACCTGATTGTCTTTGGCCCCCCAGTTCAGGCCCGGAGATTCGTGGACATTGATCTTTTCTCTGGCAAACCATTCCAGCCCGTTGGCAAACCCGAACCCGCCGCATACGGAAAACAGGGCGCACAAAGCGGTCCGCATTTTCGCATAGGTAAGGGACACGGATGCCAGCCGGTTGTTGTCATGGGTCTCTGCATAATGGATCATATGGCCGCAGGTGTCGGATATGTCAACGGCAAAGGGCAGATATTCGGCGATCTCTTCCCGGGAGTAGTGCTGAAACAGCTCGGAATAGGCCCAGTTGAAATTGCCGCGACCCAGAATCGCCTGGGTGGTTTTCAAGGGCCCGCCCAGTCCTTCCAGAAGAAACAGGGTGTCCGGATATTCCTGCCTTACCTTGGCCACCATATATTCCCAGGCGTCGATGGGTACCATGTAGCCGGCATCACACCGGAACCCGTCCACACCCCGGTGGCACCAGAGCAGAAAAATTTCCGCCATATACTGCCATAGATCGGTGTGGGAATAATCCAGTTTGGTCAGATCCGCCCATACCACGCCCCATGCGCCCGGGGCCTTGATCTGCCCGTCTTCCCCCCGTACCAGCCATTCCGGGTGGGTTTCATGGATGGCTGCGGCCCATCCCGTATGGTTGATGGCAATGTCTAAAATCAGGTATCCGTTATGATAATGCACGGCATCCACCAGTTCCATGAACTGTTCCAGCGGGGTGGCTGCCGGATCGAACCGGGCCAGGGCCGGGTCCACATCCGTGAAGTTCAGGGCCGCATAAGGGCTTCCGAACCGGCCCATGCGGGCATAGGTGGTGGGCGTGGGATGAATGGGCAACAGATGCAGGGCCCGGCACCCCAGTGTGGAAAAGATAAACCCGATCTGATCCCGAAGATCCCGGAATTTCCCGGATTCCGGAATCACGGTGAAACCGCTGTCGTCCAGGGTTTCCATCAACGGTACCAGAGATCGCTCCAGACCGGGACCCGGCGCATTTTTAGACGGGCCGAACTGCCGGACAAAGGCATTGTAAATGATATTGGCACAGCAGGTGCCGGCAGGTTCCACATTTAAAATGCAGTTGTCTCCTTCCGGCCAGACGGGAACACTCTGATTGTCAGGCATAAAAAAGCATTTGGCCTGAAAATATCCGGTCTGATGCAACGGCAGCAACAGGGTGAACGTGACGGCATCCTGCCGGGTCATCTGGATATCATACCAGCCTTCATCCAGTTTGATCTCATTTTTTTCCACCCGGTCAATGATTTCCTGCCGGGCAATGGCAGCGGTTCCCAGGTTGGTTCGCACCCAGGCATTCCCGGCCGCCTTTTTGTTCAAGGTCAGGGTGAACCTGAGACAATCTCCTTTGAACAGCACCCGAGATGTCCCGGTTAACGGCGTTTGAGCAACACTGAGCATAGACCTCCTCGGGATCAGAAATTATTGTCAGGTGTTTTTATTTCATGTTTTTTGTGCCCGTGCGATCCATTTGCCGGACAAAAAATGATTATATCACATTAAAATTCGGATTACAGAAACAATTTTCTGTTTTCCCGTATGTGGGTGGTATCGATGGGCAGGCTTTGATAGCTGCCGTAAAGACATACCCGCCGGCACGGGCGCGGATGAGCAATTTTGAAATGAAATTCCGGGAGCCGGGAATAAAAATCATCAAACACGTGTGCGTCCGTTTCAAGAGATACCCGGCAGTGATCAGCCAGACCAAACATACCGGCACTGTGATGGACCATCAGATAAAAACACGCTGCGGAAAGAAACCGGGAATCCTGGGTCTGATACAGCTGAGGATAGAATTTGGAAACATACAGCCCTTTGGCGAACCGGTCATGGGACAGAATCAGATTCAAAGAAACCATGGCCCGGTTGTCCATGTCGTGCAGAAAATATTCCACACACGTGTCTTCTCTGAGATAACTCAGTGAAAATCGGTTCATCAGCCGCTTCACCTGTGTTCCCATAAAAAAAGAGATCCCCGGTCCCGGGACCGCTATGTGCATCATTCCCACCCACCTTCCCGATTTTTGATGGGGCACCTTATCCCATTCAATTTTGTTGGTCAATGGCGAAAAAAAATTTCCGGCACTCAAATTTTTATTGACATATTCATACTAAAACAGTAGGAAAAATTCATATTAAATTGGTTGGTTTATTTTGATGTTTCAACACAACGGTATTTGTAAGGATAGTGACGATGGCAAAACGGATCGCATGTGTATGGATCGTGGCAGCGGGGATCATTTTTTTCCTGTTTCCTTTTCCGGGGCAGACCGCCTTTGAAAAGGCCGCCGGCCCGGCAGTTCCCCCGGACCGGATCATCATCAACCTGCCCCAGGACTCAGATGGGAATGAAATGCCGGCGGTGGCGTTTCTGCATGCCCGTCACAATGAATCGGTGGAAGGTGATTGCACCCGATGTCACGTTGAAAAAGACCAGGCCGTGGTTTTCAAATTTCACCGCACCGACCAGCCGGCATCCATGGACCTTTACCATGACAACTGCATCGTGTGCCATGAACAGCAAAAAGATGCCGGCCAACCGGCCGGCCCCACCACGGCCCAATGCCGGTCGTGTCACGGGGCCACCGTACCAGACCCCGCCCCCGGCATCCAGTGGGAAAAAATCGATTTTGACCGGTCTTTGCATTACATCCATGAAGTATCCGACCTGATCGTTTCTCCGGACAATCCATCCGCCCCTGACAACTGCAATGCCTGCCATCACCAGTACGATGAGGCCCAACAGCGGATCGTGACAAAAACAGGGACCGAAAGCGCCTGCATTTACTGTCACAAAGAAGTTGAGACCGACGGGGTCCGGTCGATACGAAACGCCTCCCATGATGCCTGTGTGGCCTGCCATCTGACCCAAAAAAATCAGGACGTGAAAGGCGGACCCGTTGAGTGTTACGGATGCCACAGGGCGGGAGTCCGGGCAGAAATGCCCGTGGTACCGGATGCGCCCCGCATGAAACGCAATCAGCCGGATGCGGTGTTCATGACCGGGGGAACAGCCGGAAAAGACCAGGCTGTCTACCGGATGTCACCGGTTGTCTTTGACCACAAAAAGCATGAAACAGCGGCGGCCTCCTGCCGGGTCTGTCATCATGACTCCCTGGAATCGTGCAGTCAGTGCCACACGCCGGCTGGAGATGAAAAAGGCGGGTTTGTCCGGCTGGAACAGGCCATGCATGCCCAGACCGAATCCGCCAGCTGTGTGGGATGCCACGCCCAGGAAACCCGTAAACCCGATTGTGCCGGCTGTCATGATGCCATGCCCCGGGCCCGGGTGACGGAGAACACCTGCCAGGTCTGCCACAATGACCCGGACCGGACGGTGGTGCATGATCCTGAAATGCAACAAATGCGTGCCGACACGTTTGTTGCTGCGGCATCCGACGAATATCAGCCTGTGATGCCAAAAGATATTCCGGAGACGGTCTTCATCGGTGTATTATCCGACACGTATCAGCCCAGCCGTTTTCCTCACCGAAAAGTCATCAACGGCATTGCCCGGCGGGTGGAAGACAGTGATCTGGCCAATACGTTCCACAAAAATCAGCAGACCCTGTGCATGGGCTGCCATCACAACAGCCCCTCATCTTTGACCCCGCCCGACTGTGCTGCCTGCCATGCCGTTGCCGGGGATGGTATGCCGGCATCGGCACCGGGCATTCCAGATTTAAAAACCGCATACCATGGCCAGTGCATGGGCTGTCATGAAAAAATGGAGATCGCGGCCGTACCGTCCACGGACTGCCAGATTTGTCATGAGAAAAAATAAGGAACTTGGTTTAGCGATATGAAACAGACAGAGGAATGATTATGGGTATCTCGCGAAGAAAATTTATCGGCGGCCTGGGCGCGTTGGCACTGGGACCGGCCATGGGTATTCCGGGCACGGCCCGGGGTGCTTCCAACAAGGAATTTGCCGGATGGCCCGACAGCCAGAGCGTGCTTCATGATATCACAAAATGCATCGGGTGCCGTAAATGCGAAAGCGCCTGTCACCGGGTCAACCATCTTCCTGACCCGGAAACATCCTTTGAGGATTTAACCGTGCTGGATCAGAAACGCCGGACCGATGCGGATATCTTCACCGTGGTCAACCGCGTTGACAACATCTTGCCCGTGTTTGTCAAAACCCAGTGCAATCACTGCCTGGAGCCTGCCTGCGCATCCGCCTGCTTTGTCAAGGCACTGGAAAAAACCCCGGAAGGGGCGGTGGTTTATAATGAAAAATTATGTGTGGGATGCCGGTACTGCATGGTGGCCTGTCCTTTCAATATCCCGGCCTATGAATATCACAAGGCCCTGGCCCCCCGGGTGACCAAATGCACCATGTGCCATCCACGGATTCTTGAAGGCAAACGGCCCGGCTGTGTCGAGGAATGTCCGGCCGGCGCATTGATATCCGGTACACGCGATGAATTGCTCGCCTATGCCTGGGATCGGATCCGGACGTATCCGGAGCGGTATGTGTCCCATGTCTATGGCGAACATGAGATGGGCGGTACCAGCTGGCTGTATCTGTCCGGTCTTCCCTTCGGGCAGGTGGGAATGAGAGAGGACCTGGGCACCAAGTCCGCACCGGAACTCACTTCCGGCCCGTTGTCCGCCGTGCCTATTGTCGTGGGGCTGTGGCCTGTCCTGCTGACAGGGGTTTATGCCATCTCAAAACGCAAGGAAAAAATCGCTGAGCAGGAAAAACAGGCGGCAGTGGCAGACGCTGTGGATCAGAGCAAGAAACAAGCCCAGGCCCGGATGGAAACACTCAGGAAAAAATGGGAACAGGAGAAGCAGTCCGCCATCAATTTCGAGGTGAAAAAAGCGCTTGAAGACGCCGCAGCCAAAGACCCGGAACCGGGTCAGAGCAAGGAGGATGAATAACATGACAGACAACGGCACTCACACCGACCGTAAGTGGTGGACTCCCTTTAATGTCATTGTCGGCATCATACTGGCGGCCGGTGCAATATTGACCGTGATGCGGTTCACCCAGGGTATCGGGGCCGTGACCAACCTGGATAACAACAATGCCTGGGGGCTGTGGATCGGATTTGACCTGCTGTGCGGGGTAGCCCTGGCCGCCGGTGGGTATGTCACGTCGGCCGCCTGTTACATATTCGGGCTGAAACGGTTTCATTCGGCGGTCCGGCCAGCCATTCTCACGGCATTTTTAGGATACGCCCTGGTGGTGCTGGCCCTGCACTATGATGTGGGACGTCCATGGCGGCTGCCATACCCCATTTTCGTCTCCCAGGGAACCTCTTCTCTGCTGTTTGAAGTGGGGCTGTGCGTTTTTCTGTACCTGACGGTTCTGTTCATTGAATTCACGCCCGCGGCCTTTGAATGGCTGGGGCTGAAAAAAATCCGGGCACTGGTGGTGAAGCTGACCCTGATACTCACCATTTTCGGGGTGGTGCTGTCCACCCTGCACCAGTCGTCACTGGGTGCGCTGTTCATGATCGCCCCATCCAAACTTCATCCCTTGTGGTATTCCGGTTATCTGCCGGTGTATTTCTTTATTTCCAGCATGTTTGCCGGCATGTCCATGGTGATTTTTGAAAGCACGCTGGCACACCGGTATCTGAGCCGTCATATGGATGATACCCATCACCGGGAAGCCCCCGGGGTGGCCTTAGGCTTTGCCAAAGCGGCCGCGTTTGTGATGGCGGGGTATCTGGGCATCAAATTGATCGGCATTGCCATTGATGATCACTGGCGCCTTCTGACGACCGGATGGGGCATGTGGTATCTGGTGGAAGTCATCGGATTTGTGGCTTTTCCCGCCTTGTTGTTTGCCATGGGTGTGAGGGAGCGGAATCTGATTTTTGTCCGGTGGGCCGCCGCCTGGACCGTGCTGGGGATTGTTCTGAACCGGCTGAATATTTCTGTGATCGCTTTCAACTATCACCTGCCGTCCCATGAACGGTATGTCCCCAGCCTGATGGAAATCGGTACATCGGTTTTTATCGTGACCCTGGGCATTGTGATTTACCGGTTTATCACCACCCGGATGCCGGTGCTGCATGAACATCCGGATTATTCAGCCCATTCCCCGGAACAAAAAAGTATTTAAACTGAAATGACATGGAGAAGACAACAATGAATACCCTGTTTTTCACACTTCAGGATTTCATGGTGCACACCAAGGGAATCACCTATCTGATCATGGGCGGCATTCTGGTGGCCCTGCCGCTTTTCTGGTGGTTTTTGACAGACAGAGACGATGAGAACAGTTTCTGATGATAACGAAACATGGAGATATTGACTGATGCATGAGTTTTTGACAGGCATATTTTTCTGGATTGCCGTGGGGGTGTGTATCATCGGCATGGCCGTGCGGTTTGTGCGCTATTTTCTGGGCCTGAACTGGCAACTGGACCGGGTGGCCTACCGGGCTCATCCGGCTGCAGGAATCAAAGGGGCCCTAAGATCCATCTACAAATGGCTGATTCCCTTCGGAACCCGTGGCTGGCGCACCCAGCCCGTGATGACGGCCGCGTTTTTCGGGTTTCATGTCAGTGCCGTGGCCGTGCCGCTCTTTCTGGCCGGGCACAACCTGTTTCTGGAAAGCAAAATCGGGTTTTCCCTGATTACTCTGGGACCGGCCCTGGCGGATTTCCTTTCCTGGCTGGCCGTGGGTTGCGGCGCGTTTCTGATCCTGCGGCGGGTGGTGTTGCCCGAGGTGCGGATATTGACCACCTGGAACGATTATTTCATCTGGTTTATTGCCCTGGCACCGTTTGTCACGGGGCTTGTGGCAAGGTACCAGGTGGGATCGTACGGATTCTGGCTGAACCTGCACATCTTCTGCGGTGAACTGCTGCTGATCGCCATTCCGTTCACCAAAATGTCCCACGTGTTTCTGTTTTTTGCATCCCGGGCCCAGCTGGGAATGGATTTCGGTATCAAGCGCGGGGGCATGAAAGGCACCAAAATGGCCTGGTAACCAGGCAAGCAAACAAGAAGACTGGCAACCCAAGTGAAGGAGAAACCAATCCATGCCGGAAGGAACATATTGTAATAAAAAACCGATCAATACCCCTGAGGAAGTCAATTTTCTGCTGTCTGACTCCAGTGGTACAAAATACTATGAAGAGATGACGCGTCTGGACGTGGACACAGAGCTGCTGGTATCCACGATTGAAAAAACCATGAAAACCCGGTTGAAGACCTGGCTGGAGATCTGTGCCCACTGCGGCATGTGTGCGGACTCCTGTTTTCTGTATCAGGTGAACGGCAAAGATCCCAAACAGGTGCCTGCGTATAAGATTCAGTCCACTCTGGGGGAAATCGTCAAACGCAAGGGAAAAGTGACCAACGCATTCATGCGCCACGCCATGGAGGTGGCCTGGGCCCAGTGCACCTGCTGCAACCGCTGCGGCATGTACTGCCCCCACGGCATCGATACGGGCATCATGTTCGGATATCTGAGAGGACTGCTCTACCAGCAGGGATTCGTGCCCTGGGAACTGAAAATCGGGGCCGGCATGCACCGGGCGTATCGGGCCCAGATGGATGTCACGGATGCGGATTTTGTGGAAACATTCGAATGGATGGTGGAGGAGTATGAAGATGATTATCCCGGACTGACCGTGCCCGTGGATGTCGAGGATGCGGATATTTTTTATACGGTCAACGCCCGGGAAGTCAAGCATTACCCGGAAGATCTGGCCGAAGCGGCCGTGCTGTTTCATGCGGCCGGGGAAAACTGGACCATTGCCTCCAAAGGATGGGAGCAGACCAGTCTGGCCATGTTTGCCGGCGACTGGGCCGCCTGCAAGATGCAGGTGGAATCGGTCTATGGTGCCATGGAACGGCTCAAGCCCAAACGGATGGTGGGCACGGAGTGCGGGCATGCCCACCGGGCCACCGTGATCGAAGGTCCTTACTGGGCCGGCCGTCCGGACGGAAGGCCTCCCGTTGAATCGATCCATTACGTGGAATGGCTGGCCCAAGCCCTGGAATCCGGTAAACTGAAAATCGATCCGGACAAACGAATCCAGGAACCGGTCACGCTCCAGGATTCCTGCAACTATATCCGGAATCATGGATTGAAAAAAGCGACCCGGACCATCATGCAGCACATCGTAGCGCCCGGGTATTTTATCGAAATGTCCCCCAACAAAGAGCACAATTACTGCTGCGGCGGCGGCGGCGGGTTCAACGGCATCGGTGTGTTTCGCAAACAGCGCAACCGGGCCCTTCTCACAAAAAGGGACCAGATTCTGGCAACGGGCGCCCAACTGGTGATCGCCCCCTGTCATAACTGCTGGGACGCCATCCGGGATCTGGAGGAGGAATATGAGATCGGCATTCGATGGTCTTTTTTAAAGCCGTTGATCATCAAAATGCTGGTCGTACCGGATCATATGAAACCGGAAGAGTAAACCGTCGAAAAAAGGGAGGGGAATCATGTTCAAAAAAATTCTGTTTGCCACATCAGCGACACGGGCCAGTGACCATGCGGCCCGGGTGGCATTCAACATTGCCCGGGCATATCATGCCCGTCTGGATATTTTTCATGTGCTGGGCGTCCCTTCCCGGGGATACAGCCAGGTGGTGGTGGATATCAAAACCCGGGAGCGGGTGGATGTGGATGACGATTACATGGCCTGGGTTCAGGATGAGATCACCACATATTACGCAGATTATCTCAAAAACGGCCTGGATTATGATATCCATGTGGCTGTGGGACTGCCTGCCAGGGAAATACTGCGCCGGGCCAGAGAAACGGAACCGGACCTGATCCTTTTGGGCGGCAGCACGGAAGAGGAACATGACGGGGTTTACAAAAAAACCGTGGCCGGCACCACCCTCCAGAAAGTGGCCCGGGCCGCCAGATGTCCGGTGCTGGTGGTCACACGTCCGGCCGCCTCTTTCTGGGGCGGCATTTCCAGCATCACATTTGGTACCGATTTTTCAAAAGCCTCTGACAAGGCATTTGAATTTGCCCTGAAAATGGCTCTGACACTGAACTGTGAACTTCATGTATTCCATGCGCTTGCCATAACCAGCCTGTCTTCTGAACGATTGATGTCCCAGGATGACATAGAACAGAAAATCAGAGAAAAATTACGGGTGATCCGTGCCCGGTATGAACCCCGGCTCAAGACACTCAAACAGTATACCATGGAGGTGTGGGAAGGAATTCCTTATATGGAAATCGTTAAATATGCCAGGGAAACGCATTCCGACCTGATCATCATGGCCCATCACTCCAGAAAGCTGGAAACAGATGACCGGGCCTTTGGCAGCAATGTCGAACAGGTCATTGTCAGGGCGGGCTGCCCGGTAATCAGTATCAATCGATGAAGGGAGAGAACACATGCAAAAAAAAATTCTGATTATAGATGATGATCCCAATATCCTGGACTATCTTTCCGCCCTGTTCACGGACAACGGCTATGATACCCAGGTGGCGCCCGACGCCGTCAAAGGGCTTGAAACAGCCCGCCGGTTTGAGCCGGACCTGATCACCCTGGATATTGAGATGCCCGGGGAGTGGGGACCCCGGTTTTACCGCCAGATGATGCAGATCAAGGAACTGAAAAACACGCCCGTCATCGTGATTTCCGGGCTGTCGGGCAATGAACATGCCATTCCCAAGGCCATTGCCGCAGTGAAAAAACCCTTTGACAGGGAAGAACTGCTTCGTATTGTGAAAGAGACCTTAGGATGATACTGACCATTAACCGCGATTGAAAATTAGAAAGTCGGAATGTCATGGCTGAAACCGTGTTATTGTTGGACAGCGACCGTGACCATGGGGAAGCGATCCGCACGTATCTGCATCGCCATCAGTATGAGGTCACTGTAGTGGATGACCCGCCAGAGATCCTGGCCCAGCTGGAAAATCAAAAATGGAACATGCTGCTGGGTGATCCTTTGATCTGGGGTGAAACCACCGCCGTCAGGATTGCGGATCTTCTCAAGGAAGATCCCGCGGTCCAGCTGATCGTTTACGGCACATCTGAACAGGTGGATCGGGCCATGGACCGGTTCGGGCTGGATGCGGTGGCATATCTGAATCTGCCCATCAACAGCAAGGCCCTGATATTGAATATGGCCAGAGCCCGGAATCATTCCCTCAAAAACCGGAAAATCGACCGGTATGTTCAGCGGCTCACCGATCTGCACACGGCCCGGAATCATTTTCTCCAGCTGTTTGACTCCGTGCCCTGTTTTATTTCCGTTCAGGACAGAAATCTGCGGATCACCGCCATCAACAAATGGTTTA
>JAIPDL010000036.1 GCA_021737695.1 Desulfotignum sp.
GTACCAACAGACCCTGCCGTTTCTGGAAGCGTCCGAACCCGGGACTGTTTCACCCCCTTCTTTTTCTCTGATGTCCGGTCCTTTCACGGATGAAGCAAAGGTGACGGCGGCCATGTCCCAGGCAGGAAAGCAGGTGGTGGCCGACGGGCTGGTGGATTCTTTTTTCGGCAATGTCTCATATTGTCTGAACCATATCCTTTACATCAGCCAGACGGGTGCGGCCTTAGATGAACTGGCCGGATGCATTGATCCCGTGCCGCTGGACGGATCGTCTTCCGCCGGCATCACCGCCTCCAGTGAATTGTCGGCTCACCTGGAGATCATCGCCCGCACCGGGTGTCGGGCCATTCTCCACGGGCATCCCCGGTTCAGCGTGATTCTGTCCATGGACTGCGACCCGGACCAAAAAGCGTGCTGCCCCTTCAATACCCGGTGCCATACCCATTGCCCCGTTCCCCGGCATATCAAAACCATCCCCATTGTTCCGGGTGAAGTGGGCACTGGCCCCTTCGGCCTGTGCCATACCCTGCCAAAAGCCTTTGACGGGTCCGACACGGTGATTGTTTATGGCCATGGGGTGTTTGCCACGGGGGACGTTGATTTCATTTCGGCGTTTTCACACATGACTGCGGTTGAAACTTTGTGTAAAACTCAGTATCTTGATCAGGTGACGCAGTTGACGCAACGCACCCCAAAAAGCGAGTTGTCATGATTGATCCGAAAAAGATATCCGGCCCTCTGACACAGGAAACCACCCAGATTATTCTAGAGTGCATTTCCGACGGCGTGTTCACCATTGACTATAACTGGGAAATCACCTCGTTCAACCGGGCGGCCGAAGAAATCACGGGCATCTCCAGAAAAGAAGCCATCGGCCGGCACTGCTGGGAGGTGTTCCGGTCCAATATGTGCGAAGCCCAATGCGCCTTGAAAAAAACCATGGAAGAAGGCAAGCCCTATGTGTCCACTTCCGCGTATATCATCGATTCCAGCCAGAAAAAAATCCCCATTTCCGTGTCCACGTCTCTTTTAATCGATAAACACGGGGAAGTGCTGGGCGGGGTGGAAATCTTCAGGGACCATTCTCTGGTGGAAGCGCTGCGCAAACAACTGTCCGCCAGTTTTCATGTGGAAGACATTGTCAGCAACAGCACGGCCATGAAAAAAATATTCACCATCCTGCCCCAGATATCCCAGTCCGACGCCACCGTGCTCATTGAAGGGGAAACCGGGACAGGCAAGGAACTGATGGCCCGGGCCATCCACAACATGGGGCCCAGAAAGGACCGGCCTTTTATGGCCATCAACTGCGGGGCCCTGCCCGACACGTTGCTGGAATCCGAACTGTTTGGATATAAAAAAGGGGCGTTCACCCATGCCGTCAAGGACAAACCCGGCAAATTCGCCCTGGCCCGGGGAGGGACCGTGTTTCTGGATGAAATCGGAGACACCAGCCCGGCGTTTCAGGTGAGCCTGCTCCGGGTGCTCCAGGAACATGAGTACACCCCTTTGGGCGGTGTGGAAAAAGAAGACACCGATGTCCGGATCATTGCGGCCACCAACCGGGACCTGTCCGAGCTCATGGAAACGGATCAGTTCCGGCAGGACCTGTATTACCGGGTCAATGTGGTCAAGCTGTTTCTGCCCCCCCTGCGCCAGCGCATGGAGGATGTTCCGCTGCTGGTGGAACGGTTTATCTCCAAACTGAACCTGCGCCAGGGCAAATTCATCCAGGGCATCGACCATGCCGTGCTGGCATCGCTCATGTCTCATTCGTTTCCCGGCAACATCCGGGAACTGGAAAATATTATTGAACATGCCTTTGTGCTGTGCCAGGAAGGGATCATCTCCTGTGACCATCTGCCGGGATTTCTGGTTCAAAAAAAGCAGACACCCTGCCAGGCCCCCGTGGATGACCCTGTGAAAGCGGCCCAGATCAATTTGATTTCAGATGCCCTTGCCCGAAACAATTACAATCGAAATGCCGCTGCCAAAGACCTGGGCATCCACAAAAGCACCTTGTTCAGGCGGATCAAAAAACTGGGGATCAAGTTATAATTGCAACCATCACCTGGGGAGCAGTCCTGATTTTGCGACCCCGGTTCCTGCCGTTGCCAAAATTTTTAAAAAAACAGCACACGCAGGATGTCAACGGCACACCCATTATCCGGAATCATGCGGTTTGGTTTCTATTTTTACAAAATTAAATAAAATGACGGCACACGCTTTGCATAATTTTTATTCAGGCATAAAACAGCACACCAACCCGGTATGTGGAGGCATTTTGTGAAACTGGCTGTGACCGTGTGGGGGAATCGGATTTCTCCGGTGTTTGATGCGGCCAGCACCCTGCTGGTGGCGGAAATATCAGACAAAAAAATTTCCAGACACTATTATACGGATTTTGATCCCGAAGCCCCCATGGACCTGATTCATACACTGAAAAAACACCATGTCAACATCCTGGTGTGCGGTGCCATATCCAAAACCCCTGCCAGCCTGATTCTGGATCAGCACATTCATCTTATTTCCTTTGTGACGGGCAATGCCCGGCAGTTTCTGGACAGTTTTGCCCTGGCCCGGACCGTGGAAAAAAAGAACCGGATGCCGGGATTCAACCAATCCTGTATGAATGTGTATTGACATTACCCTGGAAAAATTATTACAACCACCGGGTGAAACCTGAAACAAATGCGGTAACTTAACCCGGACACCCCCCTTTTCAAGGAGATTTCCGCGCATGGCCTATGATGCCGGTACGGTGCTTTTTGCGTTTTCCCTCACCCTGATGGCCGGCCTGTCCACGGGCATCGGCAGTGCGTTGGCCTTTTTCACCAAAACCACGAACACCCGGTTTTTAACTGCGTCTCTGGGGTTTTCCGCCGGGGTCATGATCTATGTCTCTTTGGTGGAAATATTTGTCAAAGCCAGAGACTCCCTTGAGGCTGCCTTAGGGCCCTTCCAGGGATATCTGATGACCACACTGGCCTTTTTCAGCGGGATTGCCCTGATTGCAGCGATCGATCTGCTGGTCCCGAGTTTTGAGAATCCCCATGAAATGAGGGATGTCGAAGATATCCCCGACCAGGACCTCAAAATAAACAAGAAAAGCCTGCATCGGATGGGCGTATTTTCCGCCCTGGCCATTGCCATCCACAATTTTCCCGAAGGCATTGCCACGTTTGTGGGGGCTCTGGCGGACCCGGCTCTGGGGTTGAGTATTGCCGTGGCCGTTGCCATCCACAATATTCCGGAAGGCATTGCCGTGTCCGTCCCCATTTTTTACGCCACGGGCAGCCGCAAAAAAGCATTCGGCCTGTCTTTTTTATCCGGTCTGGCTGAACCGGCAGGGGCTGTGATCGGGTATTTTCTGGTATTGCGCTATGTGACGGATACCTTGTTCGGGGTGATGTTTGCCGCCGTGGCCGGGATCATGGTATTCATCTCTTTAGATGAACTGCTGCCCACAGCGGAAAAATACGGCGAACACCACATTGCCATGTACGGGGTTGTGGCCGGCATGGCCGTGATGGCAGCCAGCCTGGTATTATTTGTATAATTTTTAAGGGAGAGTTATGACCGACCCAAACACCCGAGACCCGCTGCTGCAAAAAATCAACACCCTGGAAGCGCGGCTGGCGGAACAGGAAGCGCTCTGGGAAAAAGACCGGATTGCCGCCGAGTACCACCGCCGGTTTCTTCAATTCATCCCTTATCCCGTGCTGATTCGTAACGCCAAGGGCCTGATCACCTATCTGAACCCGGCGTTCACCCACACCTTCGGCTGGACCCTTGAAGAACTCAAAGGCACCCGGGGCCGGCAATATATCCCGGCCCGCCTGCAAGGGGAGCTGGCCAAAAAAATCAAAGCCCTGCCTCCCAACAGAAACGTCGTCAAACTGACCACCCGTCGATTGACCAAAACCGGGCAGGTTCTGGATGTGGTGGTCCGGATCGGCATCGACCGGGATGAAGACCTCCAGCCGGCCAGAATGGTGATGGTGTTTCGGGATGTGACCATGGAAAAACGCATTGACCGGAACCAGGGGGCCATCAACCGCATCAGCCAGGCCTTGCCCCAATATCCGGAACTTTCCCGTCTTGTGGAATATATCAGCAATGAGATCAAGGAACTGCTGGGAACCCTGGGCGCCAATGTCATGCTGCTAGATGACAAAGGCGAAGAATTCTATGTTCTGGGCATGGCCCACGATGACCCCACCACCCGGGAACGGGTCATAAAAACCCGGTTTCCCGTGGATGAGCTGCTGTCGGGCCAGGTGGTCCAAAGCGGCAAACCATTGATCATGAACTATCTTCCTGAAAACCCGGATACCTTCAAAAGCCGGGATGAAAAAATCGGATATCGTATCAAAAATGTCATGGTGGTGCCGCTGCACTCCAATACCCGGATTATCGGGGTCATTTCAGCAGATAACAAAAAAGAAGGCACCTTTGATCAGACGGATCTCAAAACCCTGAGTACCATTGCCGCCACCGTGGCCCTGTCCATTGAAAACGCCCGGGTGTCTGAACAGCTGAAAAAAGCCAATGCCGAACTCAAAAGCCTGAACGCGGCCAAAGACAAAATGATCAGCCATTTGTCTCACGAACTCAGAACCCCGGTGGCCGTGCTGCTCAGTTCCATTAAAGTGCTGTCCAAAAAACTGACGGACCTGCCTGAAGCCACCTGGCACCCCACGCTGGAACGGATGCAGCGGAATCTGAAACGGCTCATCGATATTGAAGACCAGGTATATGATATTCTGGAAAAAAAATCGTTTCATCATACCCCGGTGTTCAGCCTGATATTTGATGAATGTACGGATATGATCGAGGCGCTGATCGCTGAAGAGACCGGAGAAAGCCGGGTGGTTCAGAAAGTCAGGCAAACCCTGGAAAAAATTTATGCCACCCCGCATCAAAACGCGGTTCTGGTTCAGCTTGACCAGTTTGTGGACGCCCGGGTTCAGGCACTTCACCCCTTGTTCAGCCACCGGCAGGTGAACCTGACCACGCAGCTGATGCCCGTGCCGGACATCCGGATTCCTGTGGACCCGTTACAGAAAGTGGTGGACGGCCTGATACGCAATGCCGTGGAAAACACCCCTGACGGGTGCGACATCCAGGTGCAGGTGCATGAAAAAGGCCGCAACGTGGAACTGGTGGTCCATGACCAGGGCATCGGATTGACCCAAGAAGCCCAGAAACGCATTTTTGAAGGATTTTTCACCACCCAGGAAACCCTTCAGTATTCCTCTAAAACCCCCTTTGATTTCAATGCCGGCGGCAAAGGCGCAGACCTGCTTCGCATGAAAATCTTTTCAGAACGGTTTAATTTCAAGATCTCCATGACTTCAAAGCGGTGCAGCCGTCTTCCCGATGCCACGGATCAATGCCCGGGCAGCAATGCGGTGTGTGACAAAAAACCCGGGCCTGCCTGTGACGGCAGCACCCGGGTGTCCGTGTTGTTTTCACTGCCCGGTGACACTAAAATAGCCTGATGGGTTTCACACCCGCTCACATGTTAAATTTTCTGCTCATGCCGGGAAAAACAGGGAATACATAAATCTTGGCCGGCAAACCGCCGGATTCGGGATTCCATCACTTTTTCCCCGCATTCCTTACAGATGATACTCTCGAGAATCCGGGCCGGACGTACCGGAGGGACTGCCACGGGGGCCACGGAAAACAGATCCGCCAGATCCGCCTCCATGATGGCCCGGGTCCGGGCATCTCGTTCCGAATCCCCGTTGGCCGGTTCGAACGCCTGGATCGCATCATCCTGAAACAAGGCCCGGAACCCTTTTTCATTGTCCCGGTCAAAAAAGGTAAACCCGGCTTTGCCGTAATCTTTATGAATCAAATTGCCCTTGCCGAACGTACACCCGGTCAGAAACTGGATGCCGTCCACCCCGCACATATCGGTTTCCGTCACGCACACCATGTTGGCGCCCGGCGTAAAGTCCAGGCGGCTCAACGCCAGCTCCGCCGCCCGGATCCCAATGGCCAGGCCGGGGCAGGAATGCCCGTGAAATGCAATGGTTTCTTGTATTTTTGTTTCATCGATTTTGCAGGCCATACAGCCCTCCTTGGTATATGAAAGTGTTAAGTCTTAAGTTTTCGGTGTTAAGCCGATACCTGACGGGTTATCCTTATTATCCATGCAAAACGTTGCTGGTGATTTGCCAGGTCATGTGCACAACCCCTTGCTATCCACCGGCATTATAGGATAGCATAAGCACTCATTTTTAACCCCTCATAATGATTTCCTCCCGGAAAGTCAACCCAAAGGAGCTGAGATGCTGGCTGACCTGATAAAAGACCTCTCCCGGATCCATACCCGGGATATCCGGATGTCCACGTTTCCCCATGACAACAGCCAGGTCATTGTCACAGGAGAACTCATCGACACCCGGTATATCAAGATATTCGACATCACGGGCAAAATCCTGGAACCCGGCACCATCCACCATATCCGCCTGTTCTGCCGGATCGCCCCGGATCCCTTGCGCATTGTGGAGGCGTTTGCAGACATGCCCACAATTCCCATGGAAGCATGCCGCACCACCCTGGACCGGGTCCCGCTTTTAACGGGGCTGGAGATCAAACCCGGATTCACCCGCAAGGTCACAGAGATCATGGGCGGCACCAAAGGCTGCACCCATCTGGCCACTTTGACCAAAGCCATGGCCCAGGAAATCGTCCATGGCTGGCTGACGGAAAAACGCCGGGACCCCGCCCCGCTGCCGGACCATCTCGAAGATATCAAGGAAAAAGATTTTCTGGTGGATTCCTGCCGCATGTGGAAAAAAGACGGCCCGAAAATTAAGGCCCTGGCTTTGGCCATACAACAGGCAAGGCCCAACAGCCGAAAAAATGGTACTCCTGACAGCATACAAAATTGACGCAAGATGTCATCTGTGCCAGGCATTCAAGTCAAATCGGCGATCGCTTTATTGATCAGCGACAGCGGCATCACCTGGACACCATCCTTCAAAGGATAGGGAGAATCGACCGGTGCAACCACGTATGCGGTTTCGATCGACAGATCTGCCAGCGAATTCCAGAATCCCCGGCTGACTTTTGGGGATGTGGATGCTTTGATTTCAATTGCCACCCGCCGACGGCCACGTTCCAGAACCAGGTCGATTTCAGCGCCGGCAACACTTCGATAAAAAAAAGCATTCCATCCCGGAAGGGTTCCAATAATATTCTCAATCACAAACCCCTCCCAGGATGCCCCATATACCGGGTGTCCCAAAAGATCATTATGGGTTTCAACGGAAAGGAGGGCATGGGCCATCCCGGAATCTCTGATGTATATTTTCGGTGATTTGATGAGCCGTTTCTTGACATTGGCATGAAACGGCTGAAGCACCCGGAGCATAAAGGTTTTTTCCAGCAAAGCCACATAGTTGTTGATCGTATGATGACTGACACCGAGAGAGTCTCCAAGGCTGCTGCGGTTCAACAATTGTCCATGCATATGGGCGCACATCTGCCAGAACCGCTCAAGCCGCAGCGGCGGAATGCTGGCTCCCAGTTGCAGGATATCCCTTTCCAGAAAGGTCCTGATAAAATCCCGCCGCCATTCATAACTGTCAATATCAGTATCTGCCAGATAACTGCGGGGAAATCCGCCCCTGAGCCAGATAGAACGTACCCCGTCGTTTGGTGAAACCTCTGAAACCTCACCCAGCAAAAAAGGGGTCAGTTCGACAAATGCGATTCGGCCGGCCAGGGTTTCAGATGTCTGTTTCAGCAAATCAGGTGATGCAGATCCCAGCACCAGAAACTGCCCGGTTTTCCCGTTTCGATCAATTTTTGACCGCATTTCCGGAAACAGTTCAGGCGCTCTTTGAACCTCATCCAGGCAGATCAGGCGATCGTCATTGAGTGAAAAAAACAGCTCCGGTTCCTGGAGCTTGTTAAGGTCGGAACCTCTTTCCAGATCCAGATAAACAGACTCTTTAATCTGTGACATAATCGCGTGCGCCAGAGTTGTCTTTCCACATTGCCTGGGACCGAGGATTGCCACGACCGGTGATGTTTTCAGCTTTCGTTGGATGGTCCGGGTGATGAGTCTGTGTATAAAGGCTTTCATGGTTGAAATATATCAGCAGCCGTGACCCGTGTCAAGAAATAACATTGTTATATGGAAGCACTAATTCCAAATAACAATGTTATTTCTTTCAAAAAAGTTGCGCACTCATCCGAGTGTCCCGCACATGAGATTAGAAATGGGCTCCCGAAGGCGTTCACTGCCGGATGGCCAGGCGCTTTTCAAAAAACGAGATGGACCGGGACAGAGAAAAGGTCAGGATAAAATACAGCAGGGTGATGGTGATCCAGATTTCAAAGGTCAGAAAGGTAGCGGCCATCAGTTCCATGCCCTGGAAGGTGAGTTCCTGGACCGAGATGACTGAGACAATGGCGGAATCCTTGATGGTGGAGATGAACTGGCCGGCCAGGGGAAATGCAGCCCGCCGGAATGCCTGGGGCAGAACCACCAGGCGGAAGGTGTTGAAGGGGGACAACCCCAGAGACCAGGCTGCTTCCCACTGACCGCCGGACACCCCGTTGATCCCGCCCCGCACGATTTCAGAAATATACGCCCCTTCATAAATGGCCAGGGCGGCGGCTGCAGACACAAATGCATTGATCTGCCCGGATTCAGCCAGAAACAATGCGATGGCCCGGGTCATGGGGGCGCTCTGATGCCTGACCCATTGATCCAGGCCCAGGGCATCCAGAAACTGGGAGGAAACAAAATAATAGAACAGGATCACCAGAACCAGGGACGGAATGTTTCTCACCGTCTCCACATAGAACCGGCTGATCATCTGCCCGATAAACCCGCCCCTGGCACCCATGATCCCGGACAGGGTGCCTAAAACAAAGGCGAGCCCCATGGACCAGATGCTCAGCTTGAGGGTGGTGCCGAACCCCTGGAGCAGCATGTTGGCATGAAACCGGCCGGTCTCAGGGTCTTTGAACAGAAAATATCCGGGAATGGCCTGCCAGTCCCAGTGATAGTCCAGCACCTGGACCATGCGCACAAAAAAAAATAAAACCCCGGCAGCCACGGCCAGTATCACAGCCAGATCCACCAGGGTCAATGGTTTTACAGATTTATTTAACAAGATCTTCCCAGTCTCTGGATTCAAACCAAAAGGCTTTTTTCTCCTTTAAAAACCCGCTGGCATGCTGATTGATGATCCAGTTGTTGAAAAAATTCAGCGCATCCGGATCTCCCTTGCGGATGGCAAATCCAATGGGCTCTCTGGTAAAATTCTCTTCCAGAGGAACAAACAGCTTGTCCGGATATTTCAAGGCATGGAACACGGGCATGGGGGCCGAAGAAACCACGGCATGGACCCGGCCCAGGTTCAGCTCCTGCAGTGCCTGGCTTTCATTTTCAAACAACCGCAGGCTGGCGTTGGGTAAAAACTTTCTGGCCGCCTGTTCCGCCGTGGTTCCCATGCGCACGGCAATGTTCACATCCTTTTTGTTAAAATCGGCCAGGGAGGAAAAGCCCTGGGCCTTTTTCCGGTGGGCCACCATGGACATGCCGGAATAATCGTAGGGAGTGGTAAAATTGACTTTCAGGTTCCGCTGAGCCGTGATGCCCATGCCCCCGATAATCACATCGAACTTGCCGGTCATCAGGGCCGGGATGATCCCGGACCAGGCCGTGGGCACAAACTCCACGGCCACCCCCATGTCTTTGGCCAGCTGCCGGGCCACATCGATCTCAAATCCGACCAGTTTGCCTTGTTTGTCTTTCATGGCCCAGGGCACAAATGTGGACATTCCCACCCGGATCACCTTGTCTTTCTGGATCTTTTCAATCACACTCTCTTTGGAAAGCCGGTCTCCAGTCTCTCCGGCCAGGCACAGGGCAAGGGGCATAAGCAGAATCAATCCCACTGTCGTCAACACTTTTTTCATATTACACATAGCCTCTCCTTTTCCGTTTAAATTAACTCACAAATCTCATCCGGGTTTCGATTCGCCGGATGATAAAAGACAATGTCGCTGTAATGGACAGATAACATAATGCCACGGCAAACCAGATTTCAAAAGTCAAAAACGTTTCAGATACGATTTTTTGTCCCTGCATGGTCAGATCATAAATGGAAATGGTGCTCACCAGCGCGGAATCCTTGATCAGAGACACACTCTGGCCGGCCAGCATGGGCAGGGTCTGGCGCAGCATCTGGGGGACAACCACCTTGTAGTAGGTGGCAAAAACCGGCAGGCCGATACTCTGGGCCGCCTCAAACTGACCTTTGGGGATATTGATGATACCCGATCGGATGATCTCCGAAGAATACGCCCCTTCAAACAGGCTTAAGGCAATCACTGCGGATGTAAAGGCAGACAGATCCAGCACCGGGGAGATGACAAAATAAATGACAAAAATCTGAATCAGCAGCGGGGTATTGCGGATGGTTTCCACATAACACCAGGCCAGCACCCGCAACGACACATAAGGAGACAATCTGGCAAACGCGGACACCATGCCGGTGACCAGTGCAAGCACCAGAGAAATCGCGGAAATCTTGAGTGTGACCCCCACCCCCTGGAGCAGCACCCCTGCCACAAACCGCCCGTTTTCAAAGGAAAAAAAATACGGGGCCACCCGGTACCACTGCCAGTTATACGACAGATTCCTGTACCCGATCACCACCACCAGGATCAGCACGGCAGTAAAAATGGATACCGCAATTATATTTTTTCTGTGCTTCATTTATCTTTGCTCCGCCCGTGCCAGAATAGCAGGCAAAGACAATACCACAAAGACAAAAATCCTGCCACCCCCATATTTTTCACCCATACACTCATTGGGCAAATCCCCCGGCCCACCCTTGCCTTTTGTACAACTTTTAATTAAACTTGTGTTCAAACTAAAATAACTCTCCATTCAGAGGATTTGTCCTTTACCATGCGCCGTTTTCCAGACACCCTGATCAACATCATTGAAAAAAGTGACCAGAACATCAACCAGATCAGCAAAATATCCGGAATCTCCAACACCTATCTGACCAAACTGCTCAAACACAAAATCAATCATCCGGGCAAGGACAAGATCGCTTCCGTGCTGCTGGCCCTGAACTTCACCATCACGGATATCAACGATGTCCTGGCAGGCTATGACTACCAGCCGCTCAATCACCATGATATCCCCCAAATTCTGAAAAACAACCGGAAGCGCCGGTTTGAGGGGCGCATCGTCCCCCATTACGATTATATTTATTTTGAACTGGTCATGGCGGCCTTAGAAGCCCTGGGCGGTACCAAGATCATCATCAAGGAACGGCCCAGCGGTATCTTCATTCCCATGGACCTGTACATGATGAAAGAGTTTCCCATTGAATCCGACGACCAGGCAGCCAGATTCTTCATGACATTTACCCATGATGTGGTCGCGGAACGTAAAGCGCTGTTTCTGAAAAACTGCCGCAAAGGACACCGGTTTGAAACCTATATCTGCCAGGGATGCCTGGAGGAAAGTTTGAAAAACAACATCGGCACGGATGCCCGGAAATCCGACCCCGCCCGGGCAGACCTGTTTGCCCGGTATTTTGCCAATGCCGTATCCGCTTTTTTAAAGTTTCCCGACCAGCACCTGCACAGAGTGGTAAAGCGGTGCACCTATTTTCAATTCCAGATCCAGGATGCCGAAGGAAATAACCCCAAAGTCAGCTTTACCTCGGACCGGCGGCACTATTTTCACAATGAATGGGAACAGCTCAGCATCGAGGGGTTTTTGTCCAATGCCCCGGGCATCACGGATCTGTTTTTCCATGAGGTGGAAAAATGCCGGATGGCGGCAAGGCATACTGATGACATAAACACCCCTGAAGGATTCCATGACTATATCCGGTCCCTGTTTGCCTCCCACGGCATGGGCCCGGCATTTGACCAGGCCCTGTCACAACTCATGGAAAAGCCGGGTTTAACTTTTTTTTAAACCATGTTGTATTTTTTTATTGACCCTTTGTCCGGATGTATGCTAACCATTTTTTAATACCAACCTTCTGCATGGGAACCGCCGTGGACAAAAACAGTTCAGAACCCGTTCTTTCCATAGACAACCTGAAAACCCATTTTTTTTCTCGAAAAGGGGTGGCACGGGCTGTGGACGGGGTATCCTTTGACCTGACCCCGGGAGAGGTCACCGGCATTGTGGGGGAATCCGGATGCGGGAAAAGCGTCACCGCCCTGTCCGTCATGGGGCTGGTGCCCAACCCGCCGGGACGGGTGGTGGACGGCCGCATTCTCTTTCATGGAAAAAACCTGCTGGACCTGGACATCACAGCGTTGCGGAAAATCCGCGGGGCCGGCATTGCCATGATTTTCCAGGAACCCATGTCCTCACTGAATCCCGTGTACACCATCGGCAACCAGATTTCAGAAATGTTCCGGCTCCACAAGGGATATGACAAAAAACAGGCCCTGGCCGCCGCTGTTGACATGCTGGAGCGGGTCCAGATCCCCTCCCCCCACAAACGCGTCAATGAATACCCCCACCAGCTGTCCGGGGGCATGCGCCAGCGGGCCATGATCGCCATGGCCATGTCCTGTGATCCGGAAATCCTGATTGCGGACGAACCCACCACGGCCCTGGATGTGACGGTTCAGGCACAGATCCTGGACTTGATGCACCGGCTCAAGGATGATTTTTCCACGGCCATCCAGCTCATCACCCATGATCTGGGGGTGATCGCGGAAATGGCGGACCAGGTGGTGGTGATGTATGCCGGCCAGGTGGTGGAACAGGCCCGCACCCGGGAACTTTTCCAGCACACCCTTCACCCCTACACCCGGGGCCTTCTGGCCTCCATTCCCGTGCTGGGGCACCGCACCCGGGGAATGGATGAAGATCTGGTGGAAATAAAGGGCATGATCCCCAGCCTCCATGACCTGCCGGCCGGCTGCCGTTTCAGCAACCGGTGCCCGGAAGTTATGGACACATGCAAAACCCGTCTTCCTGACCTGACAGACATGGGCAGCGGGCACCAGGTCAGGTGCTGGCTGCACACAAAAGGGGGCTCCGCATGACAACGCCGCTGGCTGCCGTCACCGACCTGAAAGTGCATTTTCCCATAAAAAAGGGCATTTTGGCCAGGACCGTGGGATATGTATATGCGGTGGACGGCATCAGCTTTGAGATCATGCCCGGAGAAACCGTCGGCATCGTGGGAGAATCAGGCTGCGGCAAAACCACGGCCGGCATGGCCATGGTACGGCTCACCCCCATCACTTCCGGGTCCGTGCACTGGAAAGGCACGGATATGGCAGCCATGAACCGGTCCGGCCTGCGGGCCCTGCGCAGAGAAATGCAGCTGATATTCCAGGACCCCTACTCCTCTTTAAACCCCAGGATGACGGTGCGGCAGATCCTGTCTGATCCCATGGATGTCCATGATAGGTTCACGGGCCGGCAGAGAAAAGCGCGCATCGATTTTCTGCTGGATACTGTCGGGCTTTCCCCGGGCCAGGCAGATCTGTATCCCCATGAATTTTCCGGGGGCCAGCGGCAGCGCATCGGCATTGCCAGGGCTTTGGCGCTGGATCCCACCCTGATCATCGGAGATGAACCCGTATCTGCCCTGGATGTCTCCATCCAGGCCCAGATCATCAATCTGCTCAAACGCCTGAAACGCGATTTCAACCTGTCTTTGATCATCATCTCCCATGACCTGGCAGTAGTGGAATACATCTGCGACCGCATCATTGTGATGTACCTGGGCAAAATTGTCGAAGCCGCTGATTACGCTTCATTGTACAAAGACCCGAAACACCCCTATACAAAGACCCTGATGTCCGCCATTCCCGTGCCGGACCCTGCCCGCCGTACCCGGCGGATCATTTTAAAAGGGGATGTGCCCTCCCCCATAAATCCGCCCGGCGGATGCCGGTTTCATACCCGGTGCCCGGACCGCATGGACATCTGCGACAAACAGGAACCGGCCATGCAGCGGTTCAGTGACGGTCACACCGCTGCCTGCCACCTGTATAACAACACAGATGCCGATCTTAGTCATGCAACCCCAACCCATGTGTCAACCCCAACCAAAGGAGACAACCCATGAAACACAAACTTGTCACACTCATTATCGCCGCCATGCTGGCGATGCCCGGCCTGGCCCTGGCAAAATCAGACCTGGTGATTGCCGTGGACTCCCCGCCCAAGAGCATGAACCCCCACAGCTACAACTCCGATGCCAATTTGTCCTACATGGCCAATTTTTTTGACGGCCTGCTCCAGCGGCCGGCGCCTGAAGGCAACCTGGCCCCGGCCCTGGCCTTGGAATGGTCCCGCAAGGATGCCTTGACCTGGGAGTTTAAACTCAGAAAAGGGGTAAAGTTTCACAACGGCAACCCGTTTACGGCTGAAGACGTCAAATTCACCTTTGAGCGCATGAAAGATCCGGAGTTCTCAAAATTTTTGAACATTGCCAATTCCATTGCATCCATTGAAACACCCGATGATTTCACCGTGATTTTCACAACCGAAAAACCCGTGCCCTGGTTTGCGGAAACCATGCACCAGAATTTTATCGTGGACAAGGAATCCTCCCTGGAAAGGGATTCAGGCGATTACAATACCAAACCCATCGGCACCGGAGCCTATCAGTTTGTGGAATGGGTCAAAGGGTCTTACATCAAGATGGAAGCCAACCCGGACTACTGGGAAGGGGCGCCTGTGTTTAAAACCGTTGAGATCAAACCCATAACCGAAGATGCCACCCGGTTTGCCGCCATTGCCACCCGCCAGGCCCATATCTTAAGCGGCGTGCCCATTCCCATGATCGACCAGATCAAGAAAAATCCCGCCATTGAGGTGGTTTCCAGACCTGCCCGCCGGGCCATCTACATGGACATCGGCAACAAACCCGGCACCCCGTTTGCCGATGTCCGGGTGAGAAAAGCCATTGCCATGGCCATCAATGAAGATGAAATCGTGTCCACGGTGATGCGGGGCCAGGCCACTCCGGCGGCCCAGGTACCGGATACGGCCACCATCGGGTATGACCCGGAGCTGAAACGGCTGCCCTATGACCCTGAAACAGCCAAAGCCCTGCTCAAGGAAGCCGGTTATGAAAACGGATTTGAGATCACCATTGCCGGCCCCAACGACCGGTATGTCAATGACAAACAGATCTGTGAAGCCGTTGCCAGGTACCTGGCCAGAATCGGCCTTGACGTGACCCTGGATGTCAAACCCAAATCCATTTTCTTTGATGAACTGTCTTCCAACAAACACGATTTTTATCTGATCGGATGGATGGACGGGTCCTATGACTTTGGCCGTTCCGCCCAGCTTTTGCTCCACACCGTGGATCCGGACAAGGGCATGGGGGTTTACAACGGGGCCATGTATTCTGATCCCAAGCTGGATGAAATGATTGCCGCCTCCAGCGCCATCCTGGACAGGGATGAAAGACGGGCCGCCCTCCAGGCCATCAATAAAAAATCTGTTGAAGATATCGCCTGGATACCTCTGCACTATCAGCAGGATGTGTATGCCGTGTCCAAGGCAGCCAATGTTGTCTTCACCCCCCGGCCCGACATGTGGATCGTGGCCAAGGAGATCAAGAGGTAACCGTCTGGACCTCATCAACCATTAACCGTAACAAGGGCCGGCCCCCGGGATTTTCCAGGGACCGGCCCTGAACCGGACATGCTGTGGGAAGATATATTTTTCAGCGCATATGCCAGGGGGTGGTGGTCCTGCTGGCCGTATCATTTATCTGCTTTCTGATTTTCAGGTTCACGGGAGACCCGGTCCTGATGCTGGCAGGCAAATACGCCACCCAGCAGGAACGCGAACAGGTGAGAATCGCCTATGGCCTGGACCGCCCCTTTTATGTGCAGTACGCCAATTTTCTGGGCAATGCCCTGAAGGGCAATTTCGGCAAATCCTATATCTCCCAGGTGGATGCCCTGGACACCATTTTAGAACGGTTCCCGGCCACATTTGAGCTGGCACTCACCGCCATTTGCATTTCTCTTTTGGCCGGGGTCCTGCTGGGGGTGGTGGTGTCCATCAAACCCAAAAGCCTGGTTTCCCGGCTCATCATGGCGGGGTCTTTAGGCGGCATATCCATTCCCACTTTTTTGATGGGCATTTTATGGGTCATGCTGTTTGCCGTTTTTCTGGAGTGGCTGCCGCCTTTCGGCCGGGGAGAGACCGTGCAGATCGGGCCCTGGCGCACCGGTTTTCTGACCCTGGACGGCCTCAAGCACATCATCATGCCGGCACTGACCCTGTCCGGATATCAGCTGGCCGTGATTTTGCGCCTCACCCGGGCCGGCATGCGGGAGGTGTTGTCTGAAGAATACATTAAAACCGCCTGGTCCAAAGGATTGTCCCCGTTCACAGTCATTGTCAAGCATGCCCTGCGCAATGTGCTCATTCCCGTGGTCACCATTGCGGGATTGAGCTTCGGAGAACTCATCGCGTTTTCCATTGTCACGGAATCCATTTTCCAGTGGCCGGGTATGGGCAACCTGCTGCTGGTGTCCATTTTTGAAACCGACCATCCGGTCATCGTCACCTATATCATGATGGCCGCATGTATTATTCTTGCCATTAATATTCTGGTGGACCTGCTGTATGCATGGCTGAACCCCAAAATTCAATATAATTAGGGAATCCATGATCAAAAACATTCTCCAATCAAACCTTGTTTACAGTTTTGTCAGGGATATCTCCGCCATAGCCGGGGCCATGGTGCTGGTGGTCTTTATCTTCTGCGCCCTTTTTGCCCCTGTTCTGGCCCCCATGGACCCCTATGACCTGACCACTGTCGAGCTGTCCAATTCGCTGATGGCACCGGCATGGATGGAAACCGGGAGCCTGTCCTTTCCTCTGGGCACGGATGACCAGGGCCGGGGCATATTGTCCACCATCCTGTTCGGGCTGCGCACATCCCTGATGGTGGGATTTTCCGTGGTGGTGATATCCAGTATCCTGGGCATCATTTTCGGCATGCTGGGCGGCTATTACGGCGGGATCCTGGATGCCTTTATCATGAGGACCGCAGACACGGTGTTTGCCTTTTCCACCACGTTGCTGGCCATTCTGCTGCTGGGAATATTCCAGAGCCGCAATATCTGGACTGTGGTGTTTGCCATCTGCATTGCCGGGTGGGTGAAATATGCCCGCACCATCCGGGGATCCGTACTGGAAGTCAAGGAAAATGCCTATATCACGGCGGCCAAAGCATCCGGTGCAAAGGATTTCAGAATCTTGTTCCGGCATGTGCTGCCCAACGCCCTGCCCCCGGTGTTTGTGCTCATGGCCGTGGACCTGGCTGTTGTCATCATGCTGGAAGCCACGTTAAGTTTTCTGGGGGTGGGGGTACCCATCACGGAACCATCCCTGGGCATGATGATCTCCATCGGCAAAAACTATATCTATGCAGGCATGTGGTGGATGGTGCTGTTTCCCGGCTTGACCCTGATCCTGCTGGTGGTGGCCATCAACCTGTTTTCCGACTGGCTCAGGGATGAGATGAACCCTAAGCTGGCGTTGCGGTCCTGATCCTGGGATCTGGTTTGTATGCTGCTGATTTTTATCACGAAGAACACGAAGGTCATGAAGAATGGAATTTACTGATATTGAGCGGTTTCTGGATGATTTTGACTATGTTGTAAATACGGATTCGGCGTCGGGAAATAAGGCCGGTATCCTGAAAGTCGCCCATTTTTTTCAGGAACGGTTTTCCCGGATAGGGATGGACTGTGAGATCCTGCTGCCGGGAAACGGCGATGTGCCCTGCCTCAAGGCCACCATTGGGGACCCGCCCCATGATATGATGTTCCTGGGCCACATGGATACGGTTTTCCCTGAAGGCGAGGCAGCCCAAAGACCTTTTGCCCGCCATGACAACCGGGCCTGGGGCCCGGGGGTATGCGACATGAAAGGGGGGCTGCTGGTGGCGCTGCATGCCCTGGAAACCCTGAAAAAAACCGGGGACCTGGACAATCTGTCCATCTGTGTGCTGTTCAACGGGGATGAAGAAACCGGCTCCACCCAGTCCCGGCCCCTGATTCAGGAGACAGCCAACACCTGCCGCCGGGTCCTGGTGTTTGAGCCCTGCCGGCCGGATTATCACCTGGTGAACCAGCGAAAAGGCGGGGGATGGTTTCACATTGATGTCACAGGCAAGGAAGCCCATGCCGGGGCAGACCCGCACAAAGGTGTCAATGCCGTGGTGGAGCTGGCCCACCTGGTTCCCCTGATCCAGGATCTCAATGAAGAAAATTCGGGCACATCCGCCCAGGTCACGGTGATCCGAGGCGGCGACAAAATCAATATCATTCCCTCACATGCCAGGGCATCCGTGGATGTCCGGATCCTGGACCCCAAAGAAAAGCAGCGTGTGGAGGCCTTTTTCGCCCGGCTTTCCCAAAAACGGCTGTTTGAACAATCCGCCATCCAGGTGTCGGGCAAAATTGACCGGTCTCCCATGACTGTAACGCCACAAAGTCTGGCCATACAGGAGCTGATCATGGCCCAGGCAAAAAAAATGGGCATTGATATGGGGGCCATCACCACGGGGGGGTGCTCCGACGGCAACCTGACCGCTTCTGCGGGCATTCCCACCATTGACGGACTGGGCCTGGTGGGAGCCAACTCTCACAGGGCTGATGAATACGTGGAGCTGGAAAGTATCCCGGTCATGGTCACCCTGATCAGCCGTGTCTGCAGGCACCTGGCCGAGCAAACCCATTAAAAGTGCCGGATCGAATCCACGACAAACGGGGTGCTCTGGGTGGCCACGCTCTTTTTTTTCACCCAGATCCGGGCCATGGCCACGGATTCGCCGTCAATGTTGGTCATACTGGCCAGTTCTTCGGCAAACCCGATGTCTTTGATCTTGAACTCATAATAAAACGTACCGGCAGTAAAGGGATCGACAATCAGGATGATTTTTTCCGGGTCCCAGGGATGTTTTCGGGGAGATCCGGAAAACGGCACATGGTCTTTTCTGTTCACATTCCTGGACTTTGAATACGCCTGAATCTCAAATTTTTCTATGGTGTTCAGTGAAGTCACATTCATGAATTTTCTCCTGTTGATAAAGATAAATCAAGAATATCCATTAATTCTGCTGTCGCATGCGCGAGATAATATCCGCTATTTTTTCACCCCCGGGCGTGGTGGCATCCGGATTGATTTTCACCAGTGCTTCCCAGGCAGCCATGGCACCAGGCAGGTCATTGAGGTCTGCCATGAGCACCACGCCTTTGTTGAACAGCGCGGTTTCAAACCCCGGAGAAGCGGCGACTGCCTGATCAAACGCCTGAATCGCTTTGTCCGGTTCCCCGTTCCGGCGGTACATCACACCCATGTCCGTGAGCACGGCCGGATCCCCCGGCTTCAGGGCCAGTGATTTTTCATACGCCTGGATGGCTGAATCCGGCTGATCTGCATCAAAATACACATGACCCAGATTGGCCCAGGCCCGGGCATCTTCTGGGTGCTGTTTCACAAATGCTTCCAGTTCTGCAATCTTGTCGTCCATATCCCGTGCGGCTGTCCCGGCGGTTTTTGAATGCGCGTCCGGGCCCGGAGCCGGGCCGGAATGGGGTTGCATCGGTGCCTGGACACCTTCTTTGGCCAGTTTAAAAGAGGTGTATGCGGCCCCGAGAATAAATCCGACCGTCAAGCAAACCAGGATCATTATATACAGCGTCTGGCGCGACACAGCGCCGCTTTTTCCCATTGTCGTGTCTGTTTTCATGTATATCTCTCCCATAAATCCGCCCGAATGTTTAGGCAGGTAAAAATTTAACACAAATATAATCATCGCCGGTAAATGTCAAACAGCCTGTGACCTGTTTCCCCCACAATTTTTTTAAAATACGGCTTCGGTATCCATTGTGCTCTTGACATACCAAATATAAAATTGTTATCTACTTCAGGCAAACTATAATAACAAGGAGTCTGACACATGAAAAAGACTGCCGGTGTCGGGTGAGAATCATACACTGAAAGACAAACCATATAAATCATTTTGACGTGATGATAGATAAAGAAAGGAACGATTCATGGCAGAAGCGGTGATAAAACTGGGCAAAAAAAAGGCCCGAAGTTTGTTTATTGACAAGGTCAAGGAAATTCTGCCGGAAGGCGGAAATCTGAACGCCTGCCTGACCTGCGGCGCCTGTTCTTCAGGGTGCCCGGCCACAGGCTTGAGAGATATGGACCCGCGCAAATTTCTGCGCATGGCTGCCCTGGGCATGGACGAGGAAATTGCCGCCTCTGACTGGCCCTGGATGTGCACCATGTGCCAGCGGTGCATCTATGTCTGCCCCATGAAAATCGACATCCCCCAGCTGGTATTCAATGCCCGGGCTTTGCGGCCCCGGGAAGAACGGCCCAAAGGGATTCTGGGTTCCTGCGACATGGCATTGAAAAACGACACCACGTCTGCCATGGGCACCACGGAAGAGGACTTTGAATTCGTGGTCGAGGACGTTTTGGAGGAATACCGGGAGGCTCAGCCGGAATTTGCCGACATGGAAGCCCCTATTGACAAGGAAGGCGCGGAATTTTTCCTGAACCAGAACTCCCGGGAACCCGTGACCGAACCCGATGAACTGGTGCCGTTGTGGAAAATCCTGCACCTGGCCGGCGTCAACTGGACTTACGGCAGCAAAGGATGGGCCGGAGAAAACTACTGCATGTTCCTGGCCGATGACGATGCATGGAAGCATGTGACCAAAACCAGTGTGGATCAGGCCAACAAGCTGGGGGTTAAGACGTACCTCAATACCGAGTGAGGGCACGTCACTTTCTCAGTCCGGGCCGGACTGAAAAAATTCAACCTGGAACATAAATTTCAAGTCAAAAATATTTATGAGTATTATGCCAAATGGATCCGCGAAGGCAAACTCAAGGTCAACTCCGACTGGAACAAGGACCTGAAAATCAAATTCACGGTCCAGGACCCCTGCCAGATCGTTCGCAAAAGCTATGGGGATCCCATAGCTGAAGACCTGCGGTTTGTGGTTAAATCCGTGGTGGGGGAAGAAAACTTCATCGACATGCAGCCCAACCGCTCCAACAACTACTGCTGCGGCGGCGGCGGCGGATTCCTCCAGTCCGGGTTCAAGGATGAACGCCTGCAGTACGGCAAACTCAAAGACGACCAGATCAAAGCCACGGGTGCGGACTACTGCATCGCAGGATGCCACAACTGCCATGCCCAGATCCATGAACTGAGCGAGCATTATGGGGGAAATTACCCCGTGGTTCATTTGTGGACACTGATTTGTCTGTCTCTGGGTATCCTGGGTCCCAATGAACGGGAATATCTTGGGGATGATTTAAAAGAAGTCAACGTATTCCACCCGGAAACCGCTATGTAACATGTGGTTTCACATTTGATTAAACTAAGGGGGGCCGGCAAAATTTTCAATATCTGCCGACCCCTCTTTTTTTATAAAACCAGGAGCCGTTTGCATGAAAACGTTACATATCAACCCTGGTTTTCGCCGGACCGGCATGGTCTTTGTGGTATTTTTTGTCATGGGATTTTTTCAGCCGGCATTTGCCCAGACCGTGAAGCTCGGCCATGTGGCACCGCCATGACCCTGGTGTGGACCATTCTGATTCTGGCCCTGCCCCACTGGCTGCTGAAATAGACAAAAGCCCCCATGAAACCGACACCGACACAAAGGAGCGCCCATTGATATCACCGGACCTGACAAACCAGTTTCTGGCCATTGTGGACTCAGCCCGGTGGCTGGACAAAAAAGAACAGCTCTTCTGTTATGCCTATGACGCGTTTGTGGAAGAATCCATGCCCGACGCCGTGATTTTTCCTGAAACCACGGAAGAAGTGTCACAAATTCTGGCCCTGGCATCGGCCCACCAACTCCCGGTCACGGCCAGAGGGGCCGGTACTTCGGTTTGCGGGGCCCCCGTGCCGGCCCGCCACGGCCTGGTGATCTGTTTTTCCCAAATGGACCGGATCATTGAGATCAACACCAAAGACCGGTACATTATTGTGGAACCCGGCGTGGTAAATGCCGATGTCCAGGCAGCCCTGGCGCCTGACAAGTTTTTCTTTCCCCCGGACCCCGGGTCCATGGACATGTCCACCATCGGCGGCAACATCGCCCAGAACGCGGGCGGCCCCCGGTGCCTGAAATACGGGGTGACCCTGGATTATATCCTGGGCCTGGAGGTGGTCCTGGCCTCGGGCAAAATCATCACCTTTGGCAGCAAAAACATCAAGGATGTCACGGGATACAAACTGGCGGCCCTGTTCTGCGGGTCTGAAGGCACCCTGGGACTGGTCACCCGGGCGATCCTCAAGGTGGTGCCCTTGCCGGAAACCGTGAAAACCATCATGGCCACCTTCAACGATCTGGATGACACGGCAACGGCAGTCACGGACATCATCGGATCAGGCATCCTGCCCGCAGCCATGGAACTGATGGACCAGCTCACCCTGAACGCCATCGAGGACAAGGCCGGCTTAGGCCTGGACAGAGACGCGGCCGGCACCCTGCTCATCGAGGTGGATGGGGTGGCAGAGGCCTGTGACAAACAGATCCGGCAGATCTCGCAAAAACTGCATGCCAATCATGCCGTCCATATCCAGGAAGCTGAATCCGCGGCTGACAGGGAACGGCTGTGGACGGCCCGGCGCTCGGCGTATGGCGTGTTTGCCAAGCTGGCCCCGGACATTATCTCCGAGGATGTCACCGTGCCCGTGAGCCGGGTCCCGGAAATGGTGCGGCGCATCATACAGATTACGGATAAATACAAGCTGAAGGTGGGGGTCCTGGCCCATGCCGGGGACGGCAACATGCACCCCATGATCCCGGCGGACAAAAGCAATGCCGAAGAATGGGAGCGGGTCATGGCCGCATTTGACGAGATCTTCCGGGCCGCGGCCGACCTGGACGGCACCCTGTCCGGGGAGCACGGCATCGGCCTGGCCAAGGCAAAATTCCTGCCCCTGGTCATGAACCAGGACACCATTAATTTTATGAAAACCATCAAGCAGGCCGTGGATCCGGACGGGATCCTGAACCCGGGAAAATTCGTATGACAGCCCCCCCCATCCAGAACTGCGGCAAATGCGGGCTGTGCCTGTCCGTGTGCCCGGTGTACCAGGTCCTCAAACAGGAACAGGCCTCCCCAAGGGCCCGGCTTCAACTCATCAAGGCGTTTGAAAAAAAAGACCTGGACGCCTCGCCGCTGCTCAAAGACCTGGTATCCCAGTGCCTGATGTGCGGGGCCTGCAAGGTGGTCTGTCCTTCGGGCATCAACCATTACGGCAAATTCATGGACATGCGGGAACAGCTGGCCCGGTCTTTACCGGAACCCCCGGCCATCCGGAGCCTGGTGTATCTGCTGGCCAAAGAATACCGCCTGCGCATGGGCGCCGGCCTGGCCCGGTTCGGCCAGCGCCTGACCCCGAAATTTCTGGCAGACAAATACCGGATCGGCAACATCCCGGTTCACCGATTCCCAACAATGAATGCTGCCCCGTTCCGCCAGACTTTGCCAGACGTTATTCCAGCCAGGGGCATTCGCCGGGGCCGGGTGATATATTTTGTCGGATGCGCCACCCAGTATCTCTTCGGCGATACGGGACAGGCGACCGTGGACATCCTCTCCCACCTGGGCTATGAGGTGGTGGTCCCAAAAGGCCTGACCTGCTGCGGTATCCCCATGATGTTCCACGGGGCCAGGGACCGGGCCGCTCTGAACATGGCCGCCAACTTGACCGCCATGGCAGACGCCTTTGACAACGGACCGTGTGATGCCGTGATCGTGGACTGCACCACCTGCGGGGCCGCACTCAAGGACGAGTACCCGGGGCTGATGGACACCCTGAACCGCCGCCCGGACCCGGCCCTGTCCGGCCGACTGGACATCCTGCCCCCGGATATCCACACCCGCATTGCCGGCAAAACCCGGGATATTCTCTCCTTTGTCCACGAACATCAGACCCATCTTGAGATGCGGCCGGACCTCTCCCCCAACAAGGTGATCTACCATGCCCCCTGCCATACCCGGAACAGCTTCAACACCGCCGGCACAGTCACGGACCTGCTTGCCACCCTGCCTTGTTTCGACTATATCCCGGTAAGGGACACGGCTGCCTGCTGCGGCGGCGGCGGTACGTTTTTCTATGAATACCCGGAAATCGCCGCAAAAATGATGGCCGGTAAACTCTGCCATGCCCGGGATGCAGACGCCCAATACTGGCTCACGGACTGTCCTGTGTGCCGGATCAACCTGCACGGCAGTCTGTCCGAACAGGACCGGCTGACAGTGGTACACCCTGTCACCCTGATCAGCCGGGGACTCGACGCATGAAAATCGAGCTGGAAAAAGGCCGGCTTTTGGTGATCATCTACTTTTACAAACCCAACCCGGTGTAGCCGGCCTGTAATGCACTGCAACACCTAACCCATAACCCATAAACCATAAACAAAGATCTGACCATGCGCCGATCTGTCATCACCCCCTTAATGGCCCTGATGCTCATTCTCCTGGCCGTTGTCTCGGGCCAGGCCTTGAAAAGGTATCTCACGGTCCGCACGGATATTTTTCTGAGGAAAGCAGCCGCCAGGACCACAGATGCCGTCCAATTCGCCTGGCAAAGACTCGAAATCCGGCCATGGCACCTGGATCTGATCCTGCACCAGGCAAAAATCACAGGGGCCAGGGGGCTCCGGGTGAATGTGGACCGGATCATTTTCTCCCCCCCTTTGACATTCTGGTCAATGCCTTATAAATTCACCCTGGGCATGACCGGCATCCATGCAATTGGGCTTCCCGCTGTCCCCCGGGGCCTGTCCGCTGATCCCTGCACCATGACGGCGGCCATGGATGCCGGCGTGCTTTACGACCCGGACCGGTGCCGGCTGGAGATCACCCGGCTGAACTTTACGGCCCCGCCTTTGGGCAACCTCGGACTGTCCCTTGTTCTGGATCATTTTTATCCCGGCCGGATCAAAAATCTTGATTTCGATGGGCTGCGGATCCAAACCCTGTCTCTGACATACCAGGACCAAAGTCTGGCAGCCCGGTTGATTGACCAAGACCTGGCAGGCTTTTTGACCGGAACGGTGGACCTGGCCATGGCATCGGCACAACACGCCAGCCACCCGGATCAGGCCGGCGGGCTCAAAGGTCTGAAGGCCTATCTGGAAACCCCCGGATGCCTCGGCCTTGAAATCCAGCTGAACCGGCCAGTTGATCTTTCCCGGATCATATACGCCCGACGGTTCTCAGACTTTTTGAACATGATTACTTACCGGTTTACCAATGCCTGAGACCGGTTCCATAAAAAAAAGCCCGGAAACCAGGACGTTCTGTCTGACGCTGGCCCTCTGTCTGGCCCTCTGTCTGACCCAGATTGCCGTGCCCGTGGGATCCGCCTTTGGCAATGAGTCCACCCCGGCCCTGGACATCCTATCCTGCCTGAAACAGCTCAAGGAATGGCGCCCCCCTTTGACCACCACGGTTTATGCCAAAGACGGCAGTATCCTGGCCTATTTTTACCGGGAGAACAGGTATTACGCCCCTTTGGAAAGCCTGCCGAAACATCTGAAACAGGCCTTTATCGCCGTGGAAGACAGTGCCTTTTACACCCATGACGGGATCGATCCCCAGGCCGTGTTCCGGGCTTTTTCAAACAACTTGAAAGCAGGATCATGGCAACAGGGTGGCTCCACCATCACCCAGCAGGTGGTCAAACGGCTGGTTCTGTCCGGAAATAAAAACCTGGAACGTAAATTCAAGGAAGCCCTCCTGGCCTATCACCTGGAACAACACCTGACCAAGGATCAGATCCTGGCCATCTACCTGAACGAGATCTATTTCGGGGCCGGCGCCTATGGGATCGAGGCGGCTGCCCGGACCTATTTCAACTGCCACGCCCGGGACCTGACCCTGGCCCAGGCCGCCCTCCTGGCCGGGCTGCCCAAATCCCCGTCCCGGCTCAATCCCTACCAGGCCCCTGAAATGGCCGCTGCCCGTCAGCAGTATGTCCTGGAACGAATGCTCACCGAACAATTCATCTCCAGAGACCAGTTCGAGGTGGCTGCAGCCGACCCCCTGCTTTATAAACGCATGCCTGATCCGTCCTGGAAAGAGGGGGCGTATTTTCTGTCCGAAGTCCGCCGCCGGTTGATCAAGGCACTGGGCAAAGAAAAAATGACGGCCCGGGGTATTGTTCTTCCGGCCTATGGCGAGGATGCCCTCTACCAGGGAGGCCTGCATATCTACACCACCTATGACCGGGCCCACCAGGCAGCGGCCGTGAGCGCGCTTCGCCAGGGACTCGACCGGCTGACCCAGTACCAGGACTCCAGGCCCCAGGGCGCGGTCCTGTCCATGGATCCTCATTCCGGCGAGGTCAAGGCCCTGGCAGGGGGATATGACTGGCAGGCCAGCCAGTTCAATCGCGCGACCCAGGCCCTTCGCCAGCCCGGCTCCCTGTTCAAGCCCGTGGTCTTTTCAGCCGCCCTGGCCAGGGGATACTCCCCTGCAAGCCTGATTATGGATGCCCCGTTTTCCGTGTTCCAGCCGACCTCCCAGACCCTGTGGGTGCCCGGGAACTTTTCCGGGACCTATCGCGGCCCGACCCTTCTGGCTAGGGCCCTGATCCACTCCATCAACGTGGCCACGGCCCGTCTGGCCCTCGAAATCGGCATTGACAACATTATTGAACAGGCCCGTCAGATGGGATTTGAATCTGACCTGCCCCGTGTGCCGGCGGTCAGCCTGGGTGCCTGCGAAACCACCCTGAATGACCTGGTCAGGGTCTATTCCGCCTTTCCCAGGGGCGGTACCTGGATCGAGCCGAGACTGGTCCTCGCCGTTTATGACCACGGCCACCGCCTTTTATTTGACAATCCGCCCCAAACCGCCCGTTCCATGAGTTCCCAAAACGCCTATATCATCACCCACCTTTTGAAGAAAAGCGTTGATCAGGGAACCGGATGGCGCGCCAGCGCCCTCGGCCATCCGGCAGCCGGCAAAACCGGCACCAGCAACGACTGCCGTGACGCGTGGTTCGTGGGGTTCACCCCCTACCTGCTGACCGGGGTTTTTGTGGGATTTGACGATGCCGCACCCATGGGAGACCAGGGGACCGGGGCCAGGGCCGCCTCTCCCATCTGGCTCGATTACCACCAGGCTGTCAAACCGCAGTATGAATACGAAGATTTCCTCATTCCGCCTGGTATTTGTTTCGGCAGCGTCAACGCCCAGGGACACTTCCTGGGGGAAGGCTGGCATGAAAACGCCATTGTTCTGCCGTTTTCCAAACAGACCGGGTTTCCGGATGTCACGGCAACGCCTCTGTATCATATCCGGCAGGAGAGCCTGACGGACCCGTCCCGGGCGGAGCTGCCGGTTATGCCACACTCAAACTGAGATGACCTCAGGTGCATGTGACGATGGAGGTATCATTGCGCATGATCATTGCTGTCAGAGATCATGCGCCCATAGAGATTGCCCTGCGGCGGCGCCCCTCTGCGTTCGCTGGAAAGTGTGCAGCAGCTGTAATGCGGTTTCGAGCGACGGTTCAGGGAAATCAGTACCCGGGCCACGGTCTGACTGATAATGCCCGCCACAGCCTGGCGGGTGATCTCTTCCAGGGCGGTACGGTTGTCGTAGGACATGGGGCGGTAGGGGCGCGGTGAAATCAGGGCATCGTATACGTCACTGACCATGATGATGTCGATCATCAGGTTATCGATGGGATTCCCTGACGGATAGCCGCTGCCGTTCTTGCGTTCATGGTGGTCTCTGGCCACCCGGGCCGCCAGGGTCTCGTGTTCCCGAAAAAAATGGGTCAGGAGTACGTATCCGGCCAGGGCGTGGTGCCGCAAATGGACTATCTCGGAGGATGTCAGGGCCGTTTTTTTCGTAAGAATGGGCAGCGGCACGCACAGCTTGCCGATATCATGAATGGGACCGGCCATGACCTCTTGCAGAAGGGCCGCCCGGTCATGGATCAGTTCCCGGCCGATGAGAATAGAGAGTGCGAAAACCAGAAGCATATGACGATAGGTGTAAAAATCCAGTTGGCGAAAATGATAGAGTGACGTCAGCAACGTCTCAGGCATGACCACATCCCCGGCGATATCAAAGAGGGTCTGCTGACGCTCGGTTTCGTGGAAAATCACATCATAGGGGGGCACTTCGAAAAAATACAGCATATCGGCGTGCACCTGTCCATAGTCCAGCAGATCGCAGGCAGGAAAATCCGTCTTGTGCTCGCCGGCAAGCGTTTGCAGGACCGGCATGGTCAAGAGGGTACCAGCGGGCAGTAACTCCCTGCCTGTGAGATCGATTACCGCATGGGTGAGACGATGTTCCGGCATGGCATACTCCTTTTGTGCTGCTGCACCAGTGGAACAGGCATTTGTTTTTAGGTAAACAACCCTTCAAAGACGTTTGAAGCCCTTTCTATGATTCAGCCACTGATACAGGCACCTTCAGGTTAGCATGTATCAGTGGCGGGCCGCTTCAGTCAAGAAAAAAATACCGCCTGAAAACTTCGGAAGGGAGCAACCCGGCCTACAGTGCCAGGCACGAGTGGACAAGAATCAGGAGGCAGATAATCTGCAATCCGCGTTGCGCCCGGCGTCCCAGGCGCCAGGGAGGCAGAAGAAAGGCCGTGAAAAACCCGGCCATCGCATAGAAAAAGGAAAAAAAGACCCCATTTCCAGGGTGCCATTCCGGGATCAGACACCCAAGGTAAACATAGACAGCCAGGGCCAGGGCCACAGCCTTGAGTCTTCTCGGGCCCCGGAACAGGGCAATGACGACGGCCGGTTGAACAAGAAAAAAGGCCAGGGGCCCAAACCATGACCCCCCTGCTCCCCCGTTCCGGAAAAGTTGAAAGACCGGCACTGAACTGCTTTGGGTAAAAAGGACTGAAGCTGCGGAAAACCAGATGTTTTCCAAAAACCCCAGCACCGCCGAAGATGCTGCCGGACCCGCTTCCACCAGGTCCAGGAGAAACGGGGCATCCAGGCTGGATATCACATAGCCCAGAAAATTGGCGGCAGCTCCGGCCAGGCCTTCCCTGTTTTTTTCAACACCGCTGAACACCGCCGGGATGCCCGTCCAGAACCGGGAGAAAAACAGGGCCGGCAGTATTGAAACCACCGCTGTTCTCCAATGGTGCTTTGCCAGGGCCACCGGTGAAAACCCGTGTCTGCGAATCATTAACACACAGAACAAAACCGTCATGACCAGGGAAAAAACAAACGCCCCGTTGCCGTGGGAAAACAGAAAGCCAAGACAGCATGCAGCCAGGCAGAAATCCAGAGGGGTCGGCGTTTCAATCAGCCGGTAGACCGTCAACAAAGAGAAAAGGGCCACGGCGGCCGGCAGGATCTCACCCCCCGGGGTCACCCCGTGAAACACAAACCACGGCATGGAGGCCACCACAACGGTCACGGTAAAAGAAACGGGAACCCATGAGTATCTCCGGCTCAGGGCATAGGTGGAAAACAGCAGGGAAATGTAGGCGAAAAAACCGGGCAGCCCCGCTCCCATGGGTGAATCAGCCCCCGGAAAATGGCCGGAGATAAGCATGGCACTGGACGGAAAACCCCCGGTACCGGCAGCTCGGGAAAGGGTGTCAAAGGCCGCGAAATGGAAAAAATGCGGGACAAAGAAAATCGCCCTGGCCCCCATGTATCCCCAGCAGAGGGCAAAAAAGAGAAGAATCACGGGGTGGCGCCTTGGCAGGAAATTCGCCAGATCACCAAGAATCCTTTTTGCTCCTTTGCGGCATTTCCACCCCAGAAAAAAGGCGCTGATACCCCCGGCTTCGGGTAAAAAACAGATGCCTGGCAGCGGCAGGACCCGAGCCGCCATCTGGAAAAGAGAGAACAGCAGCAAAGTGGTGATCAGGGCCGCTGCAGCCGCCTCGGCCATGGTGCGGTGCCGGAGCCTGAAACTCAGAAGCAGCCCGGCCGGATAAAGGAGGAACTCGACCAGGCGGATCGCGGTGAACAGGTCGTGATTACCCATGGGGCTTGTTTTTTCCACGGGTATCGTCTTTTCCCCCGTCCTGTTCAGCTTTCAGGACGTCCCTGATTTCCACCATGAAATCGCGCATCTCTTTTGCCAGGGTCAGGCACTCATCACAATAGACTTTTTTCAGCAGCTTGTCATGGGCCTGGATCTGGTGATGATGCCAGGCGGGATAGGGAGTTCCCCGGCAGAACTTTTTGCCGGTATACCAGGCAATGGGGCAGCCGATGCAGGCCAGCATATAGTAAATCCGGCAGGGAGGACAGTCCACCACCCCTGAATCGCTGCGCCTGCCGGCCATGATTTTCTCCCATTTCTCTATGGACGCCTCCATGATTTTAACTTTGTTCAGCATACCTGTGCCACCTCCTTCCAGAATGCCCCGTGAACATAACGGCAGCGATGCATCACCGGATTCACCTTCTTTGGATCCGCCGCTGCCGCCACCTCGGGATATTCAGGTATTGTAGCCCCGCAAAGCACCCGCAGCATGGTCTCAACACTTTTTGCAAGGGCCGTGATATGGTATCCCCCCTCCAGGACAAAGATCAGCATGGCCCGATTCTCCTTTGCAATGTCCATGATCGACGCGGTAATGGGGCCAAAGCCCCTGGAGGTGACCTTCATTTTCCCCAGTGGATCTGACTTGTGAATATCAAAACCGGCTGACACAAGGATGAGATCCGGTTTGAATTCCCTGGCCACGGGTTTCAGGATTTTCATAAAAATCGCCGTGAACTCAGCCTCTCCAAACCCCTTTGAAAGGGGAATGTTGATGGAATACCCCTCCCCGGGACCCAGGCCGGTTTCCGTGAAAAGCCCCGTGCCCGGGAAAAGGGGGTACTGGTGGGTGGAAAAGAACATCACCGTGGGGTCTCGTTCAAAAATATGGCAGGTGCCGTTGCCGTGGTGGACATCAAAATCCACGATCAGCACCCTGGGCAGGCCCAGGACCGTTCTGGCATACATGGCGCCGACGGCCACATTATTAAAAATGCAGTACCCCATGGCCCGCCCCTGTTCCGCATGATGCCCCGGGGGCCGGACAAACACGGCCCCGTTTTCGATGGTCCCGGCAGCGGCTGCCCTGATGGCGGTTATCACAGCACCGCAGGCCAGAAGGGCTGTTTGAAATGTCTTTGGCGATGCCATGGTATCCGGGGTCAACCAGGTCTGTTCTCTGTACTGTGTCGCCGCCACCTGCTCAAAGTACCGGGGGGTGTGGACCCGGAGGATGTCCTCTTTTGCGGCCGGCACGGGCGGAATGACGGTCAGGCCCAGCCCGGTTTTCAGCCCGGTGACAAGATCATTGATCATGGCAAGCCTTTCCGGGGTTTCCGGGTGGCCGGCAGGGGTGTCATGGTCCAGAAACCGCGGGTCCATGACAACACCAGTGGGTTTTGTTTTCCTGCCGGCCCGGTTCTCTCCGGTTTTCGGAATGGCCAGCACATGACAGGGGGCCTGCCGGATCAAGGTTTCCGTGGTGGATCCCGTCAACAGCCTGCCCAGGATCGTGCGGGGCCTGACTCCGGTCACCACGAGATCACACTGGTTTGCCCGGGCAAACCCGATGATCGTTTCACCGGGATTGCCCTCCAGCACTGTTACGAAGATCCTGCCCGGCCGCAGCTGTTTCTCATTAGACAGGGCTGCCAGTATCTGTTCCCGGATATGCTGCTCGAACTTTGCCTGCATGGATTGATAACAGTCCGGGTATTCCCTGGTTTCAGCCTCTGCCGGCGACACAGCACAGTGTACGGCATCAAGATCCGCATCCAGGATCGCGGCAAATTCAGCGGCCTGTTGTGCCGGAAAACAGGCGGGGAAATCGCAGGCAACGGCGATTTTTCTGATGTCCGGTCCTTTGTCCGGGTGTTCCGGGTGTTCCCGGCATCGCATCACCAGAAAGGGCTTTTCACTGTGTCGTACCATTCGTTCGACCACACTGCCCACAAAAGCCCGCTTGAATCCGGAGAATCCGAGACTGGCAGCGATGATCAGGTCTGCCCGGGTTTCCCTGACCGCTTTGACAAGGGCCGCAGCCGGCTCACCTTCGACAACCCGCCATTTCCATGGAACGTCTATGCTCTCCATGAGCCGGGCGATGGTGCCCTCTGCCCGGTGCAAAACCTGATCCCCGGAACAGGAGGCGACCCGGTCCAGCCGCTCCCTGGATGGCGGCACCGCGTGAAAAACGACAAGAGATGCCCGGCATTGTTTTGCCAGATCCCTGCCCCAGGAGATCACATGGGCCGAATAGTCTGACAGATCGATGGCGCAGAGTATTGTCTGGATTCTTTTGTCCATAACATCCGCCTGCCTTTTTAAGGGAAAAGACCTGTAAAAGGACTGTTGGTTCAATTTACCATGATCCCGCCAAAATGCAACACCACAGGCAAAAACGGCAGTAAGAACAATTTCTTAAGGATGTGGGATATGAATCCAGGCTGATCGTCCGGTACAATATGGCATCGACGTGAAGGTGCATTCCGTGTACATGTCCCAATATCAACTGGTGCCTTATAAGCGGATTGAAAAATATTTTCAGGACCAGGTAAAGATTCTGATCAGTGCGGGGACGATTTTCAACTTTAACTATGATGTCTACCACAAACTGGAAGCCATATTTCAAACTCGACTGCCAGCATGACCTGTGTAACGCCCATCACTTAAGAGAGTTGGAAAGAGCCTGGAAACAGGATAAACAGGAATGGGCCAGAAACATGGGAGAGCTTTTGCTACAGATCAATCAGGCGGTAGATGATGCCGGCGGACGACTGGAATCGGAAGAATCCCGGGAATTTCGACAAAAATACCGGGCTGTTTTCGTTCGATGGAAGGGGCTGCAATTTTCTGCAGGATCCGCAGCTACCTGTCTACATGCAAAAAACATAACAAGTAGGCTTGTAATTATTGAGCTGAATAGTTACGTTTTTTATACCTTCAAGTAAGGTTGTGATTTTCGAGCTGAATAGTTACGTTGAAATTACGTATGGAGATGGCCACTGCCATCAGTTCTTCCACATTCTGGGCGACCGCGACAGTCCATCCCTTCAGCGGAACCGGTGCAAATCCGGCTATTTTGGGAACCCCTTCAAAGGTATATGGCAGAACCCCGTTTTTCCCTGAAAGTATTTCATCGGCGATTTCCCTGACTCCTGCCGTTTTTTTAAGATTCAGGGTTGAGACATAAGCCGGGTTTGGATGGGCAAGGACAACCCCCTGACGGTCCACCATATATGCGTATCCTGTGGCACCTATTCGGGTGCCGGAAACATGCCCGGCCAGCTTTTCAAAATTGATGTCCATCCCGAAAACACCCGCAACCTTATCCCCCTTGTCCATGATTGGCGCCAGAAACCTGACAATCCGATCTTTTCCAGATACCCAGGAGATCACCGGACTGACTGCCGCGGTCCCGGTTTCAAGCATCTGATCGAAGCAGGCCATATCCGCAATGGATTCTCCCCTGTAGGGAACGGAATCATTTTGGCGGACACCGGCAAATAGACTGCCCCGGGCATCTCCCAGGAACAGTCCCTCACAGAATTCACCCAGCTGGACCGCTGTTTTTAAAAGGCTGTCGTTCACCCGTTGTTCGGTCAATTCATCAATGCCCATGCCCCCATAGAACCGGATATCCATACCGCCAAAACTCCGGTAACTGGCAGCCAGCCCCCTGGCAATGTGCCGCTGTTCATTTATGGCCATTTCCATCGTGGATGCCAGTCCGGCCGCAATACGTTCGGACTCGGTTTTTGCCTTGGTTTCCATGGCTTTAGTGGCAATATTGGTCGAAAAATAACCAACCACCAGCAGCGGTACCATCACCATGAACATTCCCCCGGCCACCAGTTTCGTTTTGAGACTGAACCGGACCCTGCCTGTCACAGGGAAAATTGTCTTGATACATCCCATATGTCATTGCCCCATCTTATTGTATCATCACCCTCTTGCCGATAGTCAGATCCGGCACGGACAGGAGTACCTGTTTTCCCGCATCCAGGAACCTGCCTCCCCTTGAAGCGTGCCTTCAGCCAAACGGGGCCATCCTATCACCAGGGGTGTTAATATTGTATGAGCATTGGATAAGGCTTTCATCTTTTATCCGGTGTCAATCAGACGGATCCGCTCACGGGAGAATTTGCGTTGCGGCTGGAATAACATACAGGCACATCCCGGCGGTCCTGACTGTCAAGCAGGAATCAGTAAGGACGCCGGAATGGATGCCGAAACCGGCAAAAGTCAGGCGATCAGCACAAAGGCATACCGGTAATAAAATTGATTTTACAGCTTGACATATTAATACAAGTGTATTAATCATACCAGTCAATACACTTGTATTAATTTCTGAGGAGCCATTAATGCCGGAAGAGATCAAATTAAAACACACGCAAAAGAAATTATTCGATGCAGCAATCAAGGTATTCGCGGATAGGGGATACCGGGAGGCCACGGTTCGGGAAATCTGCAAAACAGCAGGGGCCGCCAACATTAATGCGGTAAATTATTATTTCGGGTCCAAGGAAAAGCTTTACCGGAAAATCCTGGATACCATTTTTTCTGCGTATGACCGGTTTGACCAGGAGGACTGGGACCGAAAAACACCCCGGGAGCAGCTCAAGGCCATGATCGCCAAGTTCTGCGCCATGCTCTACAAAAACAATGCCTTTGCTTCGGACATTACATCCATTTTTATCTCTGAAATGACTCAGCCCTCACCATTCATAGAAGAGCTGGTGGATACCTATAACCGGCCCCGGATCAAACGGCATTTAAAAATGTTCCGGGACCTTTTAGGGGAGGATGCGACAGATGACATGGCCCGGGACTGCCTGGTGTCCGTGGCCGGACAACTGCTTTACTACAGTTTTGCATGGCCGGTGTTTTCCCGGCTGTTTCCCGATTATTCCGCAGATGAGAGACATGAACAATGGGCCGCCCATGTGTATGCATTTTCTCTGGGCGGCATTGAAGCGGTACGAAATCAGACCCTGAAAAAAAAGGAGGATGCCCATGGGGATTACGCTTGAATCACAGCTGTTTATAGAGAATGCCGTTAAAATATCCGGCCTGGAGGATTTCGGGGGGGATACCTTTGAACAGGGTCTTGAAGCGCTCATCAATTCCCTGAACAATGATCTGGACCTGACCGAAGGCACGGCCGGGTTTTTTCAGCAGTCAATCACCCAGATCCTTGTCAACCGGCTGCAGGTCACCCGGTTGATAGAAGATCATCCAGAAATTTCAGAAGAAGAAATCAAGGCCCCTGTTTTTATCGTGGGACTGCCCAGAACCGGCACCACCATTACCCAGACCCTGATGGCCCTGGACCCACTGTCCCGGTTCCTGAGAAATTTTGAATCCACAGGTGCTGTCTGTCCGCCGCCCTCCCTGATGCCCCATGTGCCCGATCCCCGGATACAGGCAGGCCATGACATCATGGAAGGGTTGTTTTCCATGGGACCTGAGCTGCGGGGCATTAACGGCATTAATTTCATGGCCCTGGGCACGGCGGAATGCCAGAACCTCATGGCCCATGAATTTGTCCACGCAGGCTGGAGCGCCGGATCCAGCCTGTTCAGTCACGGCAACTGGGTGGGAGACTGCGACATGACCCAGGCCTATGCCTGGCACAAACGCCTGCTCCAGATGTTCCAGTGGAAACTGCCCAACGAGCGCTGGGTGCTCAAGGCGCCCATTCACCTGTTCGGCCTGGAAACCCTTTTGAAAACCTATCCAG
>JAIPDL010000156.1 GCA_021737695.1 Desulfotignum sp.
TCATGTTGGGCATCTCACAATCCACCAGGATGAGGTCCGGCGGATGTTGAAATATGATGTTCAACCCTTCCAGTCCATCCCCGGCTGAGTCCACCTCGTAAAATTCATTGGTGAGCATTTTGCCGACAATCCTTCTGATGGCTTCGTCATCGTCGATGACCAGGATGCGATCCCGCCGGAGATTCTCCATACCTGATTCGGTCATCTCAGGCTGGATATTTCCGGCACCGTTTTGTATACGTTGTGTCGAAGGGGGGGTGATCTGTCGTGTCGTGGGGGTCTGCTCACTCGGGGGCACAATTCTGATGACTTCATCGAGTGTCGTGATACCGCCTTTGGCCTTGTCAAAACCATCTTCGGTCATGGAGCGCATACCTCCGCCCCTTGCCTCGGCAAGAATCTTTTTGTCCGTGGCCCGGTCAGTGATCATTCCGGCAATTTCTTCGGTCACCTCCAACAGTTCATAGACACCGATTCTGCCCAGATACCCGGTTCCCTGGCATCCGGTACATCCTGTCCCGTATTTAAACCGGGACGGGTCAGTTGGGGGAAATTGGGCCATCACTGCAGGGGGAATTTCCTGGGCCGCACCGCAGTCCGGATGAATTTTTCTCACCAGCCTTTGACCGAGAACACACAGCAGGGAATTGGAGATCAAAAAGGGTTCGATCCCCATATCCTTGAGCCGGGTCACCGCACCGACCGCGTCGTTGGTGTGCAGCGTGCTCAAGACCAGATGCCCGGTCTGGGCAGCCTGCATGGCGATACCGGCGGTTTCAGCATCTCGGATCTCTCCGATCATGACGACGTCCGGATCCTGGCGCAGCAGGGATCGAAGCCCTCTGGCAAAAGTCATTCCGGTGGCTGGATTGACCTGTACCTGATTGACACCCGGCAGCGAATATTCAATGGGATCTTCAATGGTGACAATGTTTATTTCCGGAGAAAAAATGTGACTGATGGCTGCGTAGAGGGTGGTGGTTTTTCCGCTGCCCGTGGGACCTGTGACCAGAATCAGTCCCTGGGGGCGCTTAAGGCAGTCCATCACCCGGCCCAATTCCCGTTCCCCTATTCCCAGTTTGGACAAAGAATAGGTGACCTGGGGTTCCAGAATCCGAATAACGATTTTTTCACCGTAATATGTGGGCAGAGAAGAAATCCGCAGATCGTAAGGAACCTCACCGATACGGATACGGGCTCGCCCATCCTGGGGTTTTCGCCGGATCGTAATGTCCAGACTGGCCATGATCTTGATGCGGGAGACGGCCGGTGGATGGGCTGTCTTGGTAAAAGTCATCACATCCTGCATGATCCCGTCGATACGATACCGGACAACGACATCGTCCTGCTGGGCTTCGATATGTATATCACTGGCATGGCGCTGGATGGCATTGACAATGATGCCGTTGACCAGCTGCCGGATGACCCCGCCTTTCGCTGCTTTTTCCAGCTTGTCAAAACTGATGTCGTGCTGGTCATGAATATTTTCAACCACCTGAACGTCATTTGCCGCATATCCGGTTTTGTTCCATAATTTGTCCTGCTCTTCAAGAGACGGCGTATGGAAACGGCAGATATAGTCCAGGATTTCCTTTTGCGGGGCGATGGCCCTTTTGACCGGATGTCCAGTGATAAAAGCGACGTCATCCAGGGTACTGTAATCGGTAGGATTACTCATGGCCACCCAGAGGAACCTGCCTTCAAACCCCAGAGGGAGGACCTGTTTTTGAAAACAGAACGAGGGAGGGAGGAAGTCCAGGGTTTTCTGCCTGATTTCCCGTTGAGAAAGGGTCATCACTACCGGGAGTTTGAGTTGCTTTCCCAGAATTCGCATAATATCGTCTTCCTTGACCCAGCCCTTGAACACCAGGATCTCTCCCAGCCGTTTGCCCGTAGATCGTACCTCCTGCAATGCCTGATCCAGCCGGGCATTGTCAATCACCCCGGCTTCGATGAGAATTTCCCCCAGGCGCTTTCGTTTCATGCAAGTTCCACCCGCTGGACATAATCGGCCAGTTTTTCCGCGGCGGTCTGAACTTCAGTGACATTTCCATTACCGGCAGCCTCCTCCAGAGCCTGCCCGATTTTGGAAGCGCCGTCGAATCCGAAACTCACCCCACTGCCTTTCATGCGGTGGCCCATGGTGCGCACTGACTCAAAGTCCTTTCGGGCCAAAGCGTCGGTGATGTTTGCTGAATAGGTTTTGAGTTGCCCCATGTACCACTCGGCCTCCTCGGCCAGGTCCGGTTCCGGTGTAACAAAAATTTTTTTTCCACACATGATATGCGTTCTCCTCTTTTATGCTGTTATCATGATTTTTGAAACCGGCGGATCGCTTCCCGCAGCTTCGCCTTTTTGATCGGTTTTGACAGGTATTCATCACATCCGGCATCCAGGCATTTCTGCCGGTCTTCTTTCAGGGCATGGGCAGTCAGGGCAATGACCGGGGTGGGCGTTTTCTGGTGAGCCTTTTCCCATTCCCTGATTTTTTGTGTCGCTGTCAGTCCGTCCATGACAGGCATTTCCACATCCATCAGCACCAGGTCCCAATTTCCCTGTTTGAACTTTTCCAGAGCGACCAGACCATTTTCCGCCGTCTGGATAACGCAGGGATCTTTTTTCAGATATGCTTTGATCACGAACTGATTTTCCCGGGCATCTTCAACCACAAGGATATGCTTGGCCCGGATTTCGGTGAATACGTCATCTGCCGGCTGTATTTCATGCACGGTCGATGTCCTGTCTGCAAGGGCTTCCTGGATGGCATTGCGCAACTCGGTCTGTTTCACGGGCTTGACAAGGTAGGCCTGAATGCCTGCATCAGAAGCCCTTTGAATCTCGATACTGCTCTCATCGGAAGTCAGCATGATCACCGTATGTTTGAGTACGCCATTGTTACGTTCCATCTGCCCGGCGGTTTCAATGCCATCCATTTCCGGCATCCGGCTGTCCAGAAGGATCAGATGGAACGGGTTGTTTTCAGCATCAGCCATCTTGATAACATCCAGTGCCTCTGGGCCGCTGGCAGCCTCCTGAACCACAGCCCCCCAGGATAAAAGATATTCTCTGAGAATCATTCGGTTGGTTTCATTATCATCAATCACCAGGGTACGAATTCCCGGATTCATCGGGGCTTTCTTTTTTACAGCCGGCCGGACCCCGGGTTTGAATGTGGCAGTAAAATAAAAACAGGATCCTTTTCCCGGCTCACTTTCCACCCACATGCGGCCCATCATCAGACCTGTGATTCGCCTGGAAATAGCCAGTCCCAGTCCAGTCCCTCCATAAGAACGGGTGATGGAGTGATCCGCCTGTGTAAAATGATCAAAGATATGTTCCTGTTGCTGTTTCGGGATACCAATGCCCGTGTCCTTGACACAAAACAGCAGTTCTGTCCCGGTGCGGGTTGATCTGTTCACCTGCACGTTGAGGACGACCTCTCCCTCATGGGTGAATTTAATGGCATTGCCCATAAGATTGATGAGTACCTGCCTGAGGCGGACCGGATCACCGTTGACAAATTCCGGGACATCGGACTGAATATGGCACAGAAGTTCAAGTTTTTTTCCATGGGCGTTGAGAGCCAGAATTTCACAGGCCCGTTCAACAATCTCTCTTAAATTGATATCCTCATGACGTAATTCGATCTGGCCGGATTCAATCTTTGAAAGATCCAGAATATCGTCAATCAGGTCAAGCAGATTTTCTCCTGCGGCTTGAAACACCTGGACATATTTTTGCTGCTCCCGGTTCAAAGGGCTTTCATGCAAAAGCTCCGCCATTCCCATGATGGCATTCATGGGGGTCCGGATTTCATGACTCATGGAGGCCAGAAACTGGCTTTTGGCAAGGCTGGCGCCCTGGGCAAACTCCTGTTCTGCCCGGAGGCGCCGAATCCGGGCTGCCAGAGCCAGAGACAACAGAATACCTTCCAGAGAAAAACTCATGTCAAAAAATGCGGTCACCCATGGGTAATCAAAGGGAAAGCTGCCAATAGGCAACAGGAAAAATATCATGGCCATACAGGGGAACAGGGTGGAAATAAGATAGTATGCAGCGGGGTGAAACCCCTTGCGCCAGGCGGCAAATCCAATACCGATGTATACAAATGATGACATCAGCATCAGCAGTTCCATGACAAGACCGGTTATCATGGGATCAACGCCCATGGCGGTGGCGGCGGACACGCTGCCGATGATCAGAGCAAATCCGCAGACAGCCTTGTCCAGACGGGGAAACAGCTGCGAAAGCCCCAGAAAAGCCCGGGAGAACATGGTATACGATACCAGGCTCAACGAACCGAGAATCACGGTTATCTGCTGATACAAGACCATCTGGTCTTTCTCCAGCAGGCCAAAAAAGGTGAGGTTGTTCAGACTGTAAGTAAACAAGCAGTTACAAACCAGATAACAGACAAAAAACAGAGCACTGGTATCTTTCAAAGAGAGGTACAGGCAGAAATGAAAAATCGCCAGAGCCAGCAGCGCGCCGTAAATGAAATTGACAAAAGCGATTTTCCTGGTGGCGTTATCAGTGTTTTGCTCCTGTTTGATGATCGTCAGTGGCATACCCTGGGGGGTTAATGAATTGATTTTCAGGTAAAAGGCCGTCTCCGTGATCACGGATTCCGGCAGGACAAAAAATGGTTTTTCAAGGCTCTTTTTGTCAAGGAAGCTCTTGATGATGGGCGATCGAATGGTGTTCGCCTTCCATGTAACGGATGAATCCATACCCGATACCGGGGTAAACAGGGTGAATTCCCCGGGCAGCAGGCACCCGGGATTGAGCACCCAGCTCACCGGCGGCCGATCAGGGGGGACGTCCATGTGAAATTTCAGCCAGTACTGGGCAGAGGTGTCGATGACATCCAGGGTTCTGGATGTCACAGGGACAAAGGTCAAATCTGCGTGAGGCGCTGTGATCTGTTCAATGGTCAGGTGTCCGGTTTTATCGATTAACAGACTGGAATGAAGCGGCAGTGAATAGGAATCCTTTGCCGGATCCAGTACCAGAACAGAATCAGCCGCATTGCAGATCAGGGGCAGACTCAGAATAATGACGGCAAAAAAAAACAGATCGATTGATCGGGGGAAAAAAATCGATATCGGATGCCTTATTGTCAAAGTGTCCTCCAATCTTGACAGGAGCGTTAGACAATTTTTCTAACAGGGTTTCCGAAAAAAAGCAAGCATTGGTAATTTGTCTACAGCAAAGGATCGCGGTCTCACCAGCAGCCGCCCCCGCAGGAGGCGTTTTCCTTACCCTTTATCCAGACCTGGATATTATATAGGTGGCTCACCCCACCCGGGACTGACAGACATGGCTTCTGCCGGACAGTTGCTGACACAGGCCCCGCATTCCATGCAAGCATTGCAGTCAACAATCCGGGCCTTTTTCCCTACATCTCAAACACAGCCTGGGGGCAGACTTCAGTGCACAACCCGCAGCCAATATATTTTTGTTCATCGAGCACCAGAGTGGCCTCATCTTCAGGTTTTTAGGTATCAGGTGGCGTTATTCAAAAAAAAATTGTATACTTCATTACTCCAGCAGTTGTGCGGCAGGAACGGGCCGGGTCACCCGCCTTTACGGGGCTGCCGACTGGGCTGATGACCCGGCCCGTTCGAAACCTATATATCATAATTTAAGTCGGTGTGTGAAATGATTGAAACGAAATGGGACATGAAACCAAATAAGGCAAAAGCAATAATGCTTGCGAAACGCCAACTGGCTGAGTTTGTATGTGACGCAGTTAATTTGGAAGGGATTCATTTAACCTTACCGGAAATTCAGACATTACTTGATGGGATTACCGTTGGCGGACATAAATTATCTGACCAGCAAATAGCATTGAACCAAGCCGATACATGGCGCGCGTTATTTGGGTTGATTGATAAAAATCAGTTTGAAATCTCCTGTGAAAAAGTCTGTGCACTCCATCGCATAGCGGGTAAGGACGAGGCATTGGATTGGGGAAAGTTCAGATCTGGCGGGGTGACCATAGCAGGGACTAACTATATGCCGCCGCATGCGGATGCGTTACCGGAGTTGTTTGAAAAAATGGTTAATGACTCATATAGTATGCCCGATATTTACGATCGTGCGATCCATTTTTTTCTTGCAATGGCCAGATACCAATTTTTTTATGATGTCAATAAGCGTATGGG
>JAIPDL010000157.1 GCA_021737695.1 Desulfotignum sp.
CATGGGTCGCAAAAAGGAACACCTTTGCATTCATTTTGCACGCTTTGAGATACGCGTCGGTCTTGGGATCCGGCTTTCCTGCCTGGAGCCAGAACCCTACAGCCACCAGGTCATAATCCAGGTTTCCGGACGGGGCCTGGTCTATGGCACACAACTCTTTTTCCCCTTCCAGGCTGTCATACAAGGCTTTGGCCAGTGTCTGGGTGTTTCCGGACTGGCTGGAATATAAAACCAGTGATTTCATTTATTTCCTCCTGTTGATAGGTTTTTGGGACACATTGACTCCACCGGTACGACCCGGTCGAATCTCCCGGCTGAATGATAGAACAGCAACATCCATGCCATCGATCCGGAGTAACGAAAGGGCAATGAATGAACAATGGCATGAGGTCAGCAGCGCTTACCGGACAGGACCGGCTTTCTTTAAATCTGCAAACACGATCTGCATGGGACCCTTCTGAATCCAGCCACACACGGCACCACCCGCCCCTGCATCCGTCGATGCCGACATAGTTCACGGCCGGTCATGCCTTCATGTGAACGTCTCTCTGGGGGAAGGGGATCTCTACGCTGTTTTCTCTGAAAAGGCGATCGATCTCAAACCGCAGGCGGGTTTCCGCTGTGAGAAAATCATTGATGGTGGACCAGAACCGGAGCCGGAAATCCAGTGAGCTCTCCCCGAAATCGATGAACTGAACAACGGGCTTTTTAGGATACTGCACCACCTCTTTTACATGGTCTGCTGCCTGTAAAAGAAGGGTTTCCACCAGGGCTGTATCTGATCCATACGCCACCCCCAGTTTCAAGTCCCGCCGGATATACGGATCCTTGTGGCTCCAGTTGGTGACCCGGGAACTGATGAACTCGGAATTGGGGATGATGAGCGTGGAGTTGTCATAGGTCTGGACCAGGGTGGATCTCACATTGATCTTGAGCACCTCTCCCCAGGTGCCGCCGACCTCCACCACATCCCCCACCTGGATGGGCCGTTCAAACAGCAGGATCAACCCGCTGATGAAATTGTTGAAAATATTCTGGAGCCCGAACCCGAGCCCGATACTCAAAGCACCGAACACCACGGCCAGAGAGGTGGTGTTCAGCCCGAAGGCCGTCAGGCTGAGCAGGATGCCCAAAGCCCAGACAACATACCCGCTCAAGGTGAGGATCGATTCCCTGGCACCCGTGGAAAGGCCGCTTTTCTTCAGAATCTTTTCCGCCATCACCTGTTTCCATATCCGGACAATGGCATAGGTCAACAAAATGACCACAAACGCAAACACCAGGCCCGAAAAACTCAACTGAAACTTTCCCAGGCCGTATTCACGGGTGATCATCCTGGACAAAAAAGGAAAAATTCTGTCCCCGGCGCCCCAGGAAAATACCAGGGCCACAAATACCAGCACCCCGATGATCAGATAGATCCCGTTGGACAGAATCCAGTAGAATGGATAGGAGATGCCATGGGTGTTGCCGGTTTCCGGTTCCACGGCCTGTTTGAACTGCTGATCCACATCCTGAATCGAATAAATCAGCAGCAGGGTGACGCTGGCCACGGCAATGGTGATCCCCCAGGAAATGTACCAGTAAGCCGCCAGAAAACTGTATCCAGCCAAATCCGCCATCAGCCCGGCCACGGCCGATGTCTTGAAAAACAGCCCGATACCCCGCACATACCGGGGCGGCGGATCGATCTGATCGATGTCCCGGAAAAAAAGAAACACGCCCGCAATCAAAAACAGTTCAAATGAGAAAAACAACGGATACAGCAATGCACTTTTATACGAGATAAACCGGTGAATGAACAGAAGCAGAAACGCGAAAATCCGAATTCCCCAGATGAAAAAAGGCTGCCATTTGAGCACCACGGCCAGGATCTGCGCCGGTTTTCCCTCAACGGCCAGACGAACCGCCACCCGGGTCACCCGGGTCAGAAGCACCACCACCAGCAATGGCTGGAGAAACTGGATCAGATCCGGAAACACCGTGTTGAAACCGGTCCGGGACAAGATAAAAACAATGCCGAGCCAGATCAGCAAGGGCACGCAGGCCTGTATCAGAAGCAATGGGTATCCGATCCGCTGCCGGGTCAGCGAGACAAACCGCGGGCGGCGGCTGATCACGGCCATGCCCCTGAAACCGGCAACGGCGGCCAGACACAAACCGGCAAAAACCATGATGTCAAAAACCGCTGTCTGGCTTTTGATCAAAGACCATTTTTCCCGGAGCACGGACGGGTTCAGCCAGCCGGCCATCGTTTTGACCCCTTGGACCAGTTCCTGTGTAAAAACAGAGACCTGCCACAGGCTGTAAGGCTTGTCGATCCGCTGCAACAGACGTCCTCCCTCTTTTGCCGCGATCTCCTGTTTCAACCGGCCGCGCATCTCTTCAAATGCATCAAAAGCGTTTTGATTGATCGATTCCTGATCGGACAGGACATCGAGAATGGCCTTGAGAAGGACCTGCTTTTTTTCCAGCACGGACTGATATTCCTGGTACTCTTTGGTGATATCGGATCCTTGATCAGCCAGACGGGCGGCTTCGCCTCGCGCCTGATCCAGCATGGCGGCTCGATCCGTTGTGGAGACCAAAAGCTGGCGAAATTTATCTGACCGCTGTCGGATGTTTTGGAGACGGGTCTGGATCAGTGACCGGGACAAATCAATCTCTTCCACGCCCTTTTCAAGCTCGGAAATTCCGATGTCTGACATGATGACCAGGTTTTTCAAAAAAGTCATCCGCGTCTGATAAATCTTGCTCTGGCGTTCATCTTCATCCAGATTCCGGGTTTCAGCCGCCAGTTCCGACTGGAGTCCGGCAATATCTTTTTGCGTCTGTTCCATGGCCTGTGAAAACTGGGCTTCCAGCTGCTGGACACCGGAAGCGGCGCCGGCACTTTTTTCACCCCCTTCAGCAGCCATGATCCCACCCGGCATGGAAAAAAGAACCCCGGCCAGAATCACCGACAGGATGGACAGATATCTCATATATAAATACGCTTTATCAGTCCGCCGGTTCAATGATCCCCCCCCCTGTCTTCCAGCAGCCGGGCGCCCTGCCGGGCCTCGATGGCCAGCCGGTCCCGGTTTTTCTGAATCTCGGACTGCTGCTCAATGATGGCGATTTTTGTTTTATAAGACAGCACTGCTTTGACAATGATATAAATCCCGCCCACCAGAATCAGACCCAGCAGCACCCACTTGAGCTCTGCCAGGGTCTGGAAACTGATTCTGCCGATATATACCAGCAGATCCGGCACCATCCAGAAAAGAAACGCCGCGACAATTACTGTGGCCCCCAATGAATAGATGTTCAATCGCCCCAGTGTTGAAAACATTTTTTCAAACCGGGTTTCCTCAAAATCAAATTCCCGGTGATCTGAATCACTTTTATCCGGTGTTTTTTTCCTGAAAAGGAACACATCCTCAAACACCCGGACCACAAAGGCGACAAACAGAATCAGCAGCAACGGCACACAGATGGACAACGCGATCCAGGTTCTGGTGGGAAACGGTTTTTCCACCAGGGCCCGGGCCACGGTAAATCCCTCATCCTTGAAATTCTCGATGCCGGACACCCGCCTGAATTCAGCCAGGGCATCGGCATTGTAGATATCTTCATACACAAGGGTCTGGTTGGCATCATGCACAGTGACACGGGTATGATTGGCCGCAGTCACCATACAGGCCACCAGAATACCAAATTCAATCATGGCAAAGACCGTGATGATATAAACCAATCCGGGAATCCGTTTTTCAACCAGTCTTCGCAGTTTTTGTTCACTCATGGGTCAGGATCTTCCTTGTTTCATCCAATCAGCCTAGCATTTTCCCATATTTCGGGTAGATTTGAAAGTCTGTTTTTGTCTGTTGAGTTCCCTGGGAAAAAGGCGCGGTTGAAGGTTGCCCGGTGGCAGCAATACCGTAGATGGCTCGGCGAAGTGCCCCTGAAGGAGCATCTGCCCCCGGAGCATGTATTGATCCACGTCACGTCTGCTTTGACTTCTCCATCAATGTCCGATATAACACCCGTGAGGCAGGAACATCCCGGTCCGGATCACCGGGATATCACGCATTTTTTTTGAGCCGACAAAAAAAGGAGATCTCCGGGCATGAAGGAAATCGAGCCCTTTCATGAGGCCGCAAACCAGCTTTCAGACACGGCGGCCCGCATCCGGCAAACCGGCCGGAAAATTATCGGATACCCGTGCTCCTATGCCCCGGAAGAACTCATCCATGCGGCAGGGTGTCACCCCATGCGCCTGTTTTCTTCCGGACACGGGATTGTTCAGGCGGAAAACCACTTGCAGTCCTACTGCTGCTCCGTGGTTCGGGGTATTTTAGAAGACAGTCTGGCCGGGCGGCTGGATTTTCTGGACGGCACCGTGTTTCCCCACACCTGTGATTCCATGCAGCGGCTCAGCGATATCTGGCGCATGAATGGTGCGTATGCGTTCTTTGCCGACCTGGCGCTGCCCGCACAACTTAACACCCTGAGCAGCGCCGCGTATATGGCATCCGTGCTGGCCCGGTGCAAAGCCGATCTGGAAACCGCCCTGGGAGTATCCATCACAGATGACGATCTGGCCGCATCCATTTCCCTGTTCAACGGGATCCGCACCCACCTGTCTACCATCCATGATTTTTATTCCCGGCACCCCGGACAGATCCGGGGGTCTGACATGAATGCCCTGGTCAAAGGGGCCATGATCATGGACAGAAATGAGGCGGCCACCCTTCTGGCGGATGTGGCTGCGTCTCTCAGGCTTCTACCCGTGCCGGACACGCCCGTCAAGCGGGTGGTCCTTGCCGGGTCTGTCTGTGACACCCCGGATCTGTTTGATACCGTGGAAGCGGCCGGCGGGGCCGTGGTGGGGGATGATCTGTGCACGGGACAGCGTTGGTTTAACGGACGGGTGGCTGAAGACCAGCCGCCCCTGGCGGCCCTGGCCGACCGGTACCGGGAACGGGCGATCTGCCCGGCCAAACATGCGGGCCTCACCACCCGGGCCGACCATCTGATTTCCCTTGTCAACCACACCCGGGCCCACGGGGTGTTGTTTGTGATGCTCAAATTCTGCGATCCCCATGCCTTTGATTACCCATACCTCAAGGAATGCCTGGATGCAAAAGGGATCAGAAGCATGGCCCTGGAAATGGATGACGGGTACCGGAATCAGGGCCAGTTCTCCACCCGGATTGAAACCTTTATTCACATGCTCTAGCCCAAGGATTTTCCCATGTCCGACACCCCTTCCCCCCCTCCCAAAATCAAGGCCGCCAAAAAAATGCGGGACCTGATGACCACCTATTATCTGGAGGCGTTAAGCGCGGCCCAGAACCACCGGCAGGTGGCCTGGATCACCTCCGGCGGCCCCGTGGAACCCCTGGTGGCCATGGATATCATTCCCGTGTATCCGGAAAATCACGGGGCCATGATCGGGTCCGCCAAAATGGGGGAAGACCTGTGCGCCAAAGCCGAAGACATGGGATACAGCGGTGATCTGTGCGCCTATGCCCGGTCCGATATCGCCTGCGCCGTGGTCAAAGGCGGTCCCATCGGCGGGCTGCCCAAACCGGACATGCTCATCTGCTGCAACAATATCTGCGGCACGGTCCTGAAATGGTATGAAATCCAGGCAAGATTTTTTCAGGTGCCGTTGTTCATCTTCGACACCCCGGTCTGCCACACCGGATATACCCCTGAGATCGCGGCATATGTCAAAGCCCAGGTCCATGAGTATATCGCGTTTCTCGAACAGGTGACCGGGAAAAAAATGGACCCGGACAAAATGAATGCCGTGGGTAAGCTGTCTTATGAAGGCCAGCGCCAGTGGCAGCAGGTTCTCAACGCCACGGCCCACAAGCCTTCTCCCATGTCCGCGTTTGACGCGTTTTTCTTTCTGGCGCTCATTGTGACGTTGCGGGGAACCCAGATCGCCGTGGATTTCTACAAAGAGCTGATCGCTGAACTGGAACAGCGGATCAAAGACGGCATCAGCGTGGTTCCGGGTGAAACATACCGGCTGCTGTGGGACAACCTGCCCGTGTGGCACCGGCTCAAATGGCTGTCTGACCGGTTTTCCGCCCACCAGGCATGTCTGGTGGCAGACACCTATACCTCGGC
>JAIPDL010000158.1 GCA_021737695.1 Desulfotignum sp.
CCTGGCCGATTCTTCCGGCCTGTTTTGAAAAAATTTATCAATGCGTAAAAATAACTGACATCCGACCCGGGCATATTCCCATGAACCGGCCTGTTTTACAGGCAGATACCGGGTAAAAATGAAATGGCATGTTAATTGCTGATCCGCTCATTAACAGGCCCCCTTTTTAAGGGACAATGAGTCTAAAAAGATAAGGAGAGATGAAATGAAAAAAATTGATAAAATTCTGGTTTGTGTGGATTTCTCCCAATATACCCGGATGACGCTTGAATCCGCCCTGGCCATTGCCAGAGGCACCCAGGCGCAGATGGTGGTGTTCAATGTCATCAACCAGCGGGATGTAAACAGTGTGAAATTGGTGAGTCAGTATTATCCGGACCGGCTGGATGTGGAAACCTATGTACAGGATTTGAAAAAAGAGCGCCTTGAAAAACTGACGGCGCTCATCGACAGCCAGTTTTCGGATGACAAGCAAAGAATGACATTGAACATCGAGGTGGGATACCCATGGGAGAGTATTATCCAGGCCGCCAAAACCCATGGCGCTGATCTCATTGTCATGGCCAACAAGGGCCGGGGCAATCTGGCCCGGGTGCTGTTCGGCAGTGCGGCGGAAAAGGTATTCCGGCATTCTCCCGTGCCAGTGGTCAGTGTCAGGGATCCGGACACGTTTAAGGGAAGAGAATAATGGATAAAAAAGGCCGTGAAGAAGATGTCCGGGCCAGACGCGTCAAGCGCAATATTCTGACCTATATGATTGTCATTCCCCTGATCCCGCTTTTTCTGGCCGTGGGCATCAGCTTCTACTATTTTACCACGGCACTGGAAAACAGTTCCACCCACAGCCTGAAACGCATTGTGGGGGATCATCGGGACATGATTGAATCGTTTCTTCTGGAACGCAAATCAGACCTTGAACTGGTCACCAATCTGTTTGATTTTGAATCCATCAGCCGCAACCAGGTCATCGACGACATGTTTGAGATCCTGAAAATAAAATCCGGTGCTTTCATCGATTTAGGGCTGTTCGATTCCCGGGGGCTTCATGTCAGATACTCGGGCCAGTACCAGTTGACCGGAAAATTATACAAAGATGAGTTCTGGTTCCGGGAGGTCATGGAAAAAGGGCGGTACATCAGCGATGTGTTTCTGGGATACCGGAATGTGCCCCATTTCATCATTGCCGTGAAAAAAGGGGAGGGGGAAGATGCCTGGATTCTCCGGGCCACCATCGACACCCTGTTTTTCGACCGGATGGTTTCCGGTGTGCGGATCGGCAGATCCGGGGAAGCCTATATCCTGAATAACAACGGCATCGCCCAGACCGGACGGCGGTCCGGCGGTGTCAATGTCATGGAAAAAGCGCCGGAGTTCTCCGCGTTTCCATCGTCAGACAGTCCCATTCATACCTTTCTCAAATCAGATCCCCAGGGAATCAAATATCTGTATGCCACCACCTGGCTCAAGGATCTGGAATGGCTCTTAGTGGTGCGGCAGGAAAAAAAGGATGCGTTCCGTTTTTTTTACTATGCCCTGTATGCGAGCCTGGTGATCGTGGTGCTGGGCATTGTCATCATTGTGGGCATGTCATTTTTCATGACGGAAAAGCTGTTTAAGCGCATGGCGCAGCTGGGCCGGGATAAAAAAGATCTGGGCAATCAGTTGATCCGGGCCACCCAGCTGGCGGAGGTGGGGGAAATGGCGGCCGGGTTTGCCCATGAGATCAACAACCCGCTTCAGATCATCAAAAGTGAACATGCCTTGATGGCCTCGATTTTCGAGGACCTGTATGAAAACAAAAAAATAGACCCCAAAGATGAAGAGATCCTGGAATTGGCGGATTCGTTGTCCCAGATCGCGCTGCAGGTGTCCAGGTGCTCGGATATTACCCGGGCGATTCTCAAATTCGGGCGCAAGAATGAAACAAGGGTCCAGCTGCTGTATCCGGGTGAACAGATTCCGGAAATTCTCAAGATGATCGAGCAGCGGGCCGGCGTGGAAGGCATTGCCGTGTTTCAAAGCATTCCGGAAGAACTGCCCGGATTCATGGGAGATGCGTCCCAGTTTCAGCAGGTGATGCTCAATCTGTTCAACAATGCCATTGATGCGATCATGGAACGGCACCCGGATGCCGGGGGCCGGCTGGATGTCCGGGCATTTTTAAAGGATGACAAATGGATTGAAATCCGGGTGACGGATAACGGGGCCGGAATCCAGCCGGAACATATCGAAAAAGTATTCTCTCCGTTTTTTACCACAAAGCCGGTGGGAAAAGGCACGGGTCTGGGATTGTCCGTGTGTTACGGCATTATCGAAAGTTTTGCCGGCACCATGGATGTGACCAGCCGGGTGAATGACGGCACCACCTTTATCATCACCCTGCCGAAGGCGGAAACGAAAACACAGAATGATTGAGGCGGTTTTTGGGCGCCGGAAGGAAGGATGATTTGGAAAACATGACACTGATGCTGGTGGATGATGAAGAACGGTATCTTCAGACCACGGCCAAATTGTTAAAAAAAAGGGGAATTAAGGTCGTCACCGCCCAAAGCGGGGCCCAGGCCCTGGATATGCTCAAAACCCATGATGTCCATGTGGTGATTCTGGATATCAAGATGCCGGGAATGGACGGATTCAAAACCCTTAAGGCCATCAAGACCCTGTATCCGCCCGTGGAGGTGATTTTTCTCACGGGCCATGCCACCATGGATTCGGCCATCGAAGGCCTTCAGTTCGGGGCCTTTGATTATGTGATGAAACCGGCGGATATCGATGACATTGTGACCAAGGCATATGAGGCGTTTGAAAAAAGACAGCGGCTCGATGAAAAGATCAGGGGGCTGACATCCGGCAGTCAGATGGATGCCCACGATGATAAATAATGATGACAAATAGTGTTGATTGGAATCTCAAACTGCTGCAATGGAGGGGGATACATGAAAAAAGAAAAAAAGGTGACGGGATATGACAAATATATCAACTGGAAGGTGTTTATTTTTCCGGTCCTGGCAATGGCGATTCTGCTGCTGATTCCCACACCCAAAGGGATGAAGGATGTGGGCACCCAGTACCAGGTGGGTCCCAAGGCCGTAGTGAACCATATCACCAGAGCGCTGTTTGACGTGGACAGTGCGGACGCGCCCCAGTGGCAGCTGCTCACCGCAAGGATCATGGAAACCAACATGCAGATGGGGGCGTTGAAAAAGGCCCGGTATCTGGCAAGGGACCTGAAATGGTGCAAGAAAAACAAGATCGATGCTGACCAGAAAAATTTTGATCTTGCCTTGAATTATATCACAGACCATGTGGATGAAGACCGGTATCTGACAGTCATGAACGGGGCCCTGGACTTGAGAAAAGCGGGCTTGAAATATGAGGCACTGACAGGAAAGGATAAGGCGGCTGCGGACAAAGGGGCCTGGCATATCCAGGTGGCCATTGCCGTGGGGGCGTTTGTGGTCCTTTGTTTTCTGACGGAGTGTGTTCCGCTGCCGGCCGTTGCGTTCTGTATCGGCCTGATGTATGTGTTCACGGGGGTGCTTTCCAGAGAAGCTGTGGCAATGCTCTACTGGAGTGATGCGTGCTGGTTTATCATGGGCAGTTTGATGTTTGCCGCCGCTTTTGTCAAAACCGGGGTGGACAAGCGGGTGTGCCTGGCCATGTTCAAAAAACTGGCCGTGCCCAACACCAAATGGATCACCCTGATATTTTTTGTGATTATCGCGCCTTTGGCCGCGTTTATTTCCGATCATGCCCTGGCGGCTATGTTTCTGCCCATCGGTATGCTCTTGTATCAGAACAGCCTTACCGACGAGGTGCCCGAGGACAAGGAACTGGCCAAACTGCTGATGATTTCCATTGCCATGGCCTGTAACATCGGCGGCCCCGGGGCCCCTTCCGGCGGTGCCAGAAACGTGATTATGATGACCTATCTCACGGACATGTTCGGCATCGATATCGGGTATTTTCAATGGGTCACCTACTGCTTTCCCTTTGTGCTGGTCATGATTCCGGTCACCTGGTTCATCACCAACCTGCGGTTCCGGCCCAAAATCATTTCCCTGGCCCCGGCCATGGATCACCTCAGAACGGAAATCGATAAAATGGGCGGATGGAACCGTCAGCAGATCTGGGCCCTGGTGATTTTTGTCATCATGGTGTTCGGGTGGTTCACGGAAAAATCATTCTACCAGATGGGGATCGTGCCCATCCGGCTGGGCATCGGGGTGATCGCCGTGGCCGGTGCCATCGCATACATCATCGCCGGGGTGGTCAACTGGCGGGATTACCAGGAAAAGGTGGACTGGGGCGTGGTCTGGCTGTATGCCGGCGCCATTATCTTCGGCCGGACCCTGGACAGCACGGGGGCTGCCTACTGGCTGGCCCGGTCCGTGATCGATTTTTTGTCCCAGTTCGGTATGGAATCAGGCCTGCCCCTGCTCATGGTCAGCAACGGCCTGACATCCGTGCTCACCAATCTCATGGCCGACGGCCCGGCTGCCGCATCTGTAGGCCCCATCGCCCTGAATATGGCAGGCATGGTGCATCCGGGATCCACGTATCTGCCGTTCATGGCTATGGCCACGGCCGTGGCATCTTCGTTTGCCTACTGCCTGATCATTGGAACCCCGCCCAATGCCATTGTGTATGCCAGCGGATATCTGGAGCCCAAGGATTACCTGCGGGTGGGGATACCCATGTTTTTCATCGCCAATGTGGTGCTGCTGCTGTTTACCGGCATTTACTGGAGCTTCCGGGGATTCGGTACTTTGCCCGGATTCTGATGCAGAAATTGAAAGGAGAAAAACACCATGGAAAACCGATGGAAATCAAATCGAAAAAAATCTGCCATGTTCAAGGATGGCAAACTGTTTTTCACCAAAGAACTTGAACGCCGGATTCTTTTTGTCATGACGTTGATCATGCTGGCATCCGGTGTTGTGGTGAAGTTTTTACAGTGAGGGTGAGCAGAAAAACCATGGATTTTCAGATCACAATGAAAGGGAGGACGCTGTGATGGTAACTGCTGCGATAAAAGCCGGCCGGTTCTATGGCTATGCATTGATCCAGCTGCTGATCGAACCGGGTCTGTTTTTCAGGGAATTAAAGGAAAAAACACGCCCGCGCCGGGCCGTGGAGTTCATGGTGATCTGCTGCCTGTTCTATGCCGTGGCAAGTCTGCTGACCGGGGCGTATTCCCAGCCGGTCCGGATCATGGCACCCATCTTTTTCATCAACGCAGCCGGTATTATTCTGGTTTCATCGGTTCTGGGATATATGGCCATGGTGATGATCGCCGGGAAAAAAGCCCGTTTTGCCATTGTGTTCAGCATTTACGCGTTTTCAACCGGGGTGACGCTTTTTTTGTCCTGGCTGCCGTTTCTGGTCTGGATCACTGAACCGTGGAAATGGTGGCTCATATGCACCGGTCTGAAACAAACATGCAACCTGTCATGGAAAAAATCCATCGTGATTGTGGCGCTTTCCACAATTGTGCTGTTTTTTCTGGTGTATTCAGCCCATCTGGCATTTGTGAAAAATTAAATATAAATCAAGGAGAACATTCAATGACCGAGCAGATAAAAGTATTGATGGTGGATGATGAAAAACGGTTCAGGGAAACCACCCGCAAAATTCTGGAGAAAAAGGGATTTGATGTCATTCTGGCGGAAAATGGCGAGCAGGCCCTGGAAAAACTGGAACAGCAACCCGATGTGGTGGTCCTGGATATCAAGATGCCCGGGATGGACGGGCATGAAACATTGAACCGGATTAAAAAAATCAAACCAAACCTGCCCGTGATCATGCTCACCGGACATGGGGGCAGACCCTCGGCCAGGGATGCCCTGGTGGAAGGGGCGTTTGATTACCTGAACAAACCCTGTGACATCGGTCTTCTGGCCGCAAAAATCAAAGAGGCCTGTCACTTGAGCGACAAACTGCCGGCCCATAAGGAGCAGCGGGTGACCGCAGTGATGATTCCCGTCACCGAGTATACCAAGATCTCTGAAAACAAGACCATCCAGGATGCGATTCTGGAACTTAAATCATCCTTTGAAACCAAAATGGCCACGGACCATTTAATGGAAACCGGTCACCGGT
>JAIPDL010000037.1 GCA_021737695.1 Desulfotignum sp.
CGTACTTGAAAGGTAATACGCCTTGTGTCATATTGGGTGCACCTCGTTGATGATAGTTTTTTTCCTCAAAAACATTCTATCTGCTTGACCAGTCAAGCGCAACGAGGTTTTTCTTTTTTTTTGATGGTGGATCTGGGACAACAAACGGCCCTTTTCTTTGCCTTTCGGGTGTGGTACATCTTCGCCCATGAAGACGGCGGCCCCTTCCATATTCAAAAAAATCGGCGTGGCATCGTTTATCATGATGACGTCCGTGTTTGCCAGCCGGATCATCGGCCTGGTGCGGGAAATGGCCATTGCCTGGGCCGGCGGCGCAGACGCCGGGGTAGATGCCTACCAGATCGCCTTTGCCCTGCCGGAAATTCTCAATCATGTGGTGGCCAGCGGGTTTCTGTCCATCACCTTTATCCCGATTTTTGCCCGGTATATCACCCGGGGAGACGAAAAACAGGGGTTTGAGGTGTTTTCCCTGGTGTTTAACGGATTCGGCCTGATCCTGGTCACAGGCATTGCCTTAGGGATGATCTGGACCCCGTTTTTCGTTCATCTGCTGGCACCGGGCATTGATGATCCAGCCACTTTTGCTCTGGCCGTGCGCATGACCCGCATCATCCTGCCGGCCCAGTTTTTCTTCTTTGCCGGGGGCCTGTTCATGGCCGTGCAGTTCACAAAAGAAAAATTTTTCATCCCGGCGTTAGCCCCGTTGATCTACAATCTGGGCATCATCTGCGGCGGGGTGTTTCTGTACCCGCATATCGGTATGGAAGGGTTTGCCTGGGGGGTTTTAGGGGGTGCATTTGCCGGCAATTTTCTTTTGCAGATGACCGGTGCCGCCAGACAGGGATTGAGGTGCCGATTTTATATCAATTTTTTTCATCCGGATTTCATCCATTATGTGAAAATCACCCTGCCTTTCATGGTGGGGCTCACCATCACTTTTTCCACGGAAATTCTGATAAAACTGTTTGGATCCTTTCTGCCCACCGGCCACATTGCCGCCATGAACTATGCCCTGCGCATCATGTTCATTCTGGTGGGATTTTTCGGCCAGGCCATCGGCATGGCATCTTATCCCTTTATGGCCGGTATCGCAGCTGCCGGGGACATGGACCGCCTCAACCACATTATCAACCAGACATTGAAATTCATTTTTCTGGTGATTCCGTTTTCCGTGCTCTTTATTGTCCTGCGCTATGAAATCGTGATGATCCTGTTTCAGCGGGGGGCGTTTGATGCCCATGCCACAAGGCTCACCGCACACATCCTGCCGTTTTTCATGGCCGGGGCCTTTGCCTTTTCCGCCCAGACCTTTGTGGCAAGAGGGTTCTATGCCCTGGAAAACACCTTGTTTCCCGCAGTGGTGGCCACCGTGTGCATGCTGGCCGGTTTGCCGGTTATTTATGGCTGCATGAAAGTTTTCGGCGTCACCGGCGTGGCATCGGGACTGTCTTTGACGGTCATCATGTCCTCTTTTGCCCTGTATGGGTCCTGGAATCGAAAAACCCGGAACCCGGGCGATACTGGGGTGTATCTGTTTCTGGTCAAACTGATCCTGGCCAGCCTGATCATGGGAGGGATTCTTTCAGGCCTCCACCAGATGCTGACCCGCCTGATGCCGCCCACCACATTTGTCCCGGCAATGGGAATCTGCATTGTCACCGGACTGGCGTTCCTGATGTTGATGCCGGTGGCGGCCATGCTGCTGCGCATCCCTGAAATCATGACTTTTTATGAAAAAACAGCAAGGAGACTGCTTTCATGGCAAAAAAAACCACCCCGGTCCTGACCCCGGAGATCCAGGCCAAAACCAGGGCCATTGCCGAAAAAATCACAGCCGCCCGCAGTGTGATCGTGTTCACCGGGGCCGGGATGTCCACGGAAAGCGGCATCCCGGACTACCGGAGCCAGGGCGGGCTGTGGGACAGGTTCACCCCGGTGTACTTTGATGCGTTCATGTCCAGCGAAACAGCAAGGGTCCAATACTGGGACATGCGCATGGACATGGAAAAAGGATTAAAGAACGCCCGGCCCAACCCGGGTCACATGAGCATTGCCCAGCTTTACGAAACCGGACACCTCACCGCGGTGATCACCCAGAACATTGACGGGCTTCACCAGGCTTCGGGCATCCCGGAGGACAAAATCATCGAACTGCACGGCAACACCCGGCGGGTTCGGTGCATGTCCTGCCGCACCCTGGTTTCCTGGGATGCGGCGGAACAAATGATCCTGGCCGGCGACAAAGCCCCCCGGTGCGATTGCGGGGGATATCTCAAGCCGGACACCATCTCCTTTGGCCAGGCCATGCCGGAAAAAGAAACCCGGCGGGCTGCTGAGCTGTCTTTAAAAAGTGATGTATTCATCGTGGTGGGCTCCACCCTTCTGGTCCAGCCCGCAGCCCTTATGCCCGGATATGCCCTGGATGCCGGGGCGTTTCTGGCCATCGTCAACCTGTCCCCCACCCCCTATGATGACCGATGCCGGGTGCTGATCCGGGGAAAAGCCGGCCTGGTCCTGGCCGATATCGCGGCCCGGGTGGGGTAATCTGATCGGCTGGAGCCCTGCCACTCGGTTTAAACCAGTGTCTCATACGATCAGTTCTTGACGGCTTAGGGCAATTCATTTATAGTCATATCATTGAAATGATTCCTTCTCATGACCACGTTTTTCCGTTTCCCAAGCGACCTGTGAACCAAGCGGCATCACTGACCCTGACTGCCAATTCATCTGCCTGATCCGCCTGTCTTTGACTCAGTTGATACCTGCACTCCGTCCGGGTGCAGACATATTAATCATAACCAAAGGAGGCTGTTATGGAAAAACACGCCATGTATTACGACACCATCGTCAAACTCACCACCGCCATTGCCCAGTGCAAAGACCCGGAAGAGGTGGCACTGATCACGGCAGAAAGCGTGAAAACCGCATTCAGCGCCAAGGGATGTTCCGTATTTCTGGTGAACCGGGAAACCCGGGAACTGGGCCTGGTGGCCTCATCCGGCCTGAGTGAAGAGTATCTGAACAAAGGCCCGATTCATTTCATGCAGACGATTCAGGAAGCCAAAGACGCTGAGCCCATTGCCATCTTTGATGTCATGGATGATCCACGCATCGAATACCCGGAACACGCGAAAAAGGAAGGCATCGCCTCCCTGCTTGGGGTTCCCATCATCAGCAACAACAAGATCATCGGGGCTTTGCGGGTCTACACGGCCGAGCCCTGGGAATTTGCCCATCACGACATCAATATGGCCCAGGCCGTGGCCCTGATCTGCGGCATGGCCATGGACATGTGCCGCATGTACAAGGGGTACAAAACCAGCATTGAAGTTCTTAAAAACATGCGGGACGGGGACAGCTACAAATCACACAAATGGACCCCCTATGAAGGGGTACCGTCCAGCGTGGATCCGTCCATCTGCGATTATTGACCCTACCAGGACACCGGGACCCTTACCTGGTGTCCTGCCTTGTTTGTGAATATCAGAAACCGGTTGTCCCGGCCGAACCGGTACAGATCCCGGGTCACCCGCACATCCTGGGTGCAGTACTCAATGATTTTATCCATCTCCCCCTGCTGCCACCATTGCAGGGCCATGAGCCCGTCCGCGCTTTTTTTTGCCCCCAGGGTGTTCTGGGCCAGATGATCCAGAGACAGCCGGTACCCTAAGACCTCATGGACCTTCATCAAAATATCCAGGGTGGGAAGGCGGTAAAAATCAAATTCACTCAACCCGGCCAGGACCTTATAGTCAAACCGGATCAAATTGAACCCCACCACCCGGTCCAGTAAGGAGAGATGTTCGCACAGGGCCGGCACCTGATCCTGGGAATAATCATGGAACCGTCCGGAATGTGAATCATAGAGCACGGCACAGCTGACCCCCATGTTTTCCGCCTTGTTCCAGCCCCCCACCTCAGCTGCGGACCGCCTTGTCTCGATGTCCAGAACCCCATAACGCAGGATTTTATTTTCCTGCAACCATGTCTCCTGAACCTGGGGGTGGATTCCGGCACCAGGAAAATCTTCTGTCCCGGCAGTCAAGGTTTCCGGATGTTCTTTTCGTTCAACTGCAGCCGCCGGCAAATCCGGCAACTGAAATTTTGCCGGACCGGCCGGCCCGGAAATGATACATTCAAGAATCTGCCGGGCCGCATGCTTGTCAATGGGCCGGTTGCCGGACCCGCACTTGGGAGAATGCACACAAGCCGGACATCCGGTGGTGCAGGGGCAGGACGTGATGGTCTCCAGGGTGGCATGCAGAAACCGGTCTGCGTGTTCAAACGCCTGGCGGCACAGCCCCAGGCCCCCGGGCACAGCATCGTACACAAACACAGCCGCGGTCTGCACCTGATCATGAAATGGAATGGAGATGCCGCCCAGATCATTTCGGTCGGTCATCACCAAAAGCGGCATGATGCCGATGGCAGCATGTTCCATGGCATGAATCCCGCCCATGAAATGCATGCGGTCCGATTCAAGACGGTCCCGGATCTCATCCGGGATCTGGATCCACAGCCCCCGGGTGTCAAAGGTCAACGGCGGCAGATCCAGGGGCACCATGCCGATGGACCGGCCCGTGGCCACCAGTTTGCGGTCATACCCGGTCACCTGCTCAGTGATGCGCAGCCGGCCGAACCCCACCCGGGTGGCTTTCACAATTTTGCTGTCCAGAATCTCAATGATCTGCGTGGATTTGGAAGACCATGCTCTTGTGTAGTAGTTCACCTCTTTGGGGATCACCTCCACGCTGCCCTTTTCATGGTCGAACCGGGTCACCACATAGGATTTGCCCTGGTGCAGATACACAGCCCCGTCATGGGTGTCGAAAAACGCCCGGTACCGGTCGATCTCTCCCAAACTCCGGCGGGTATTTTCCAGAAAAATTGGAATGGTGCGGCCCGTGCCCCGCAGGCTCACCTCCCGGTGGGGACTTTTTTGGGCCGCATACCAGATGTCATTGGTCACACTGCGCAGCAGCTTGCCCGAGGCTTCCAGTTTTTGAAGGGCCGCCTGGACCGGGCCGGTCCCTGCCGTTTTTCGATTGGTTTTCTGCCTGTCGACAGGTGGCTGATCCGGCGCACCCGGATCCGTCATCAGCATGGGTTCCCCTTTTTTCAGGGCCAGATCGGCGGCCGCACACACCAGGTGGGCCTTGCAGATCACGGGATTGTCCGGATTGATGAGCGCGGTTTCCGGGGGCATGTCAAAAAACACGTCCGGATGGTTCATGAAATACTGGTCCAGGGCATCCTCATGGGCGATGAGCACCAAAGCGGATTGGCTGCCGTCCCGCCCGACTCGGCCGGCCCGCTGCCAGGTGGACATGATGGTGCCCGGATACCCCACCAGGATGCACAGATCCAGGTTCCCGATATCAATGCCCAGCTCCAGGGCCGAGGTGGACACCACGCACAACAGGTCTCCTGTGGCCAGCCGGGTTTCGATATCCCGCCGCTCTTCGGGCAGGAACCCGGCCCGGTAGGCACTGATTTTGTCCTGCATTTTTTTGGCCCGCTGGGACGCCCAGATGGCGATGAGTTCCGTGATCTTTCTGGACTGGGTATATACAATGGTGCGCAGATTCCGGTGCATGGCCGCATGGATCAGGGCGATGGCGGTTTGAGCCGCCCCATCTATGCCCCGCATGAGCACCACCTCTTTTTTCCCGGCCGGAGCCCCGGCCCGGTCCACCACCCCCACGTCCAGCCCCGTGAGCCGGCGGCACAGGTCGCCCGGGTTGGCAATGGTGGCCGAACAGAACACAAACACGGGTTCAGTCCCATAATACCGGCAGATGCGCACCAGGCGCCGGAACACCCAGGCCATGTGGGACCCCATCACCCCCCGGTACGTGTGCACCTCATCCACCACCACAAACGCCAGGCGCCGGAAATACGTCTCCCACAGATGATGATGGGGCAGCATGGCCAGGTGCAGCATCTCCGGGTTGGACAACAGCACCTGGGGCGGATCCCGCCGAATTTTGGTCTTGTGATGGGAAGTGACATCCCCGTCATACACGGCCGCTTTCAGCACCGGTAGATCCGGTAAAAGGGTTCTGGCCCGCACCAGCAGGTCCTGGACCGTGCCCAGCTGGTCCCGGGCCAGGGCTTTTAACGGAAACAGATACAGGGCTGTGGCAGACGGATCAGACAAGAGCCGGTCCACCACGGGCAAATTGTACACCAGGCTTTTGCCTGAAGCTGTGGGGGTGGCAATCACGGTGTGGGAACCGGACAAAATCCGGTCCATGGCGGTCTGCTGGTGGGAATACAGCCGAGATATGCCCAGGTCTTCCAGCAGCAAGGACAGGTCATGGGAAAACCCGGGCAAAGATCCGGCAAATCGGGCCGGCACCGGATCCAGGGTCCGGTGGCACACAATGTCGCCGGCAAATCCTTTGTAGGCTTTCAGGGATTGAATATACTCGGACAGGCTCACAAAATGCTTTTTCCCAGCGCGGACAAGGTCAGCTCCACGGCCAGTTTCGCCGTCTTGTTGGCCACATCCAGGATCGGGTTGATCTCCACCAGATCCATGGATCCCATCTTTTTGGAATCCGCCAGGATCTCCATGAGCAGATGGGCCTCCCGGTAGGTGATGCCGCCGGGCACGGGCGTTCCCACCCCCGGGGCTTCCACCGGATCCAGGGCATCCATATCCACGGTCAGATGAATGCGTTTCATGTGGGCAAATTTCATCACAGCCTTGTTGGCCACCGTGGAAATTCCCTGTTCATCAATGTCCCGCATGGTGAATACCGTGACCCCGGAAGTTTTCAACCGCTTTTTCTCGACCGGGTCAATATCCCTCAGCCCGATCATCACCACGTTTTCCGGCAATACCTTGGGCCCTTGCCGCCCCACGTTCACCAAATCCGGATGCCCTTCTCCCATGAGAATGGCCAGGGGCATGCCGTGGATATTGCCGGACGGCGAGGTGGCCGGGGTGTTGAAATCCCCATGGGCATCCAGCCATATCAGGCCGATGGATTCATCTTCGGCTCCGGCCGCGGCCACCGTGCCCACGGCAATGGAATGATCCCCGCCCACAAACAGCGGGAAATCTCCCTCTGTCATCACCCGGCGACCCAAAGTGTACACGGCGGTGCAGATCCTGGAAATCTCTTCCACATAAGTATTTCCAGCCAACGGCCCGGGCACGGCATCGTCCCGGATGGGAATGGGCACATCCCCCCGGTCCCGCACAGAATGGCCCAGTTCCCGCAACCGGGCAATCAGGCCGGTGTACCGCACCGCAGCCGGCCCCATATCCACCCCGCGCAGGTCCTGGCCGAAATCCATGGGCACGCCGATCAAACTGATCTGTCTGGACATGCTTCCTCCTTAAATCCTAAAAATAACATCAGGTTCCCGTTGACAGCTCCTATAGCATGACGTAAGAATCAAGTTCAACCGGATTGTAACATCTTTTTAAAAATACAGGAACCCGCACGCAACCTTTGATCGGCCGGTATCCTGACACATTCCTTTCGGAGGCAGTTATGGACAACCAGACCCTGTTCACCACCATTCAAGACCTGATTGATTCCCGGCAGCTGGCCGTGCTGTGCACCCAGAAGGACGGCCACCCCTATGCCAGCCTGGTGGCGGTGGCCGCCACCCAAAAACTGAACCGGATCATTTTTCTGACTCCGAAGACCACGCGCAAATATGACAACCTCACAGCCTGCCCCAATGCCGCGTTTCTGATCAACAACAGTGAAAACCGGACCGAAGATTTCTACCAGGCGACTGCGGTCACGGCCACCGGAACGGTGATCCATGTGCCCGATGCTGAACAACAGGCCCTGACAGACATCTACCTGGCCCGCCACCCGCACCTGGAATCCTTTGCCGCAGCCCCCACCACAGCCCTGGTGTGTGTAAAGATCTCCAAATATATCCTTGTGAACCGGTTTCAGAATGTGTTTGAACTTGCGGTGACACCATGACCCCGCTGCTGGATATCCAAGGAATCCTGGCCGCAGGCAGACAGCAGACCGGGACCAAGGCGTTTCACATGGCAAAACTGAAGAAAACCGGGTTCACCGTTCCCCGAACCTGGTGCATTCCCACCCCTGTGTATGAGGCATATCTGGCGAACACCGGGATCCGGGACCGTATCGGAATTGAACTCAACCGAAAGGCCTTTGACCGGATGCGGTGGGAAGAGATCTGGGACGTATCGCTGCGTATCCGCAATTTTTTTCTGACCACACCCTTGCCTTCCTCTCTGGATGAGCGGCTGACCCGGGAACTGGCAGCCGCCTGCAACGACTTTCCAGTAGCCGTCCGCTCCTCCGCCCCCGGAGAGGATGAAAAAGCGTCCTCCTTTGCCGGCCTGCACGCCTCGTTTCTCAATGTCACCTCTCCGGCCTCAATTGTCACCCATATCAAACTGGTATGGGCCTCCCTGTTTTCCGATGCGGCCCTGCTCTACCGCAGGGAACTGGGACTGGCCGTGGAGCGCAGCACCATGGCTGTCCTGATCCAGGAGCTGATTCCCTCGGACTGTTCCGGGGTGTTTTTCAGCCGCAATCCGGCAAACAGCAGACAGATGCTCATCGAAGCGGTGTGGGGATTGAACCAGGGGCTGGTGGACGGGGATATCGCCCCAGACCGGTGGCACCTGGACCGGACCACCGGCCGGATTGAGGCCCACTATGACCCGAAGCGGTCCCACTGCATCCAGGCCGGCACCGGCGGGGTGGAACGGGTGGCACTAACGCCGGCTTTGGCCGACAAACCGCCTCTGGAACCAGCCATGATCGACCAGGTCCGGGAAGCGGGCCGCCGCCTGGAATCCCTTTTCGAACAGCCTCAGGATATGGAATGGACCTTTTGGCAGAACCGATTTTATGTACTCCAGTCCCGGGCCATCACCACCTCGGCATCTAAAGACACGGATGACAAACGCACCTGGTACTTGAGCCTGCATCGCAGTTACGATAACCTCAAGGCCCTGTATGACAAAATCGAGCATTGCCTGATTCCCAAGATGATCCAGGTGGCAGAAGATCTGGGCCGCATCGATCTGTCCGCGCTGTCCCCTTCGAATCTGTGCGCTGAAATCGACCGCCGGCAGGCTGTCTATGACCACTGGGTCAAGGTGTACTGGGCCGATTTCATCCCCTTTGCCCACGGGATCCGGCTGTTCGGCCAGGTGTACAACGATGCGGTCAAACCCGCCGACCCCTATGAATTCATGACCCTTCTGGAAAATACCGGCCTGAAGAGCGTCCGGCGCAACACCCTGCTGGAGGAACTGGCTGAATGCATTCGAACCGATCCCGGCCTGGCCCGGACCCTGGCACAGCACGGCCGGGCACCTTCAGACCATCGGTTTTCCCGGCTTCTGGCCGATTTCATCGAAGAATTCGGGGATCTGTCGTGTACCACAGGCACGGGCAATGAATGCCAGTATGGAGACACGGCCATCATCCGCATCCTGCTGGCCTATTCACAGCGCTCGGCAAAACGCTTGGACCCGTCCGATCCCGGCACGCTCGAAGATTCGTATCTTAAGGCGTTTGCCCCGGATCAGCAGACGTATGCAAAAGACCTGCTGCACCTGGGTCGGGAAAGCTTCCGGCTCCGGGATGACGACAACATCCACCTGGGGCGCATCGAAGCCCGGCTCCATGAAGCGCTCCAGGAAGGACAGACCCGTTTGTCGGCACCAGGAAATAACCCGGCAGACCTGGCATGCCTGACAAAAATTCCAGCCCTGAGTGCCGGTGCCCTGAACGCGGATACCGCTTCCGCCTCCGGCACTTTTCAGCGCACTGAAACCGGTGAGCCGGATACTGTGTCCGACCGCTGGTTCCGGGCACGCCAAATTGTGGGCCACCCTGCTGGCCAGGGAATTGCCAGAGGAACCGCCCGGGTAATCCGTGACCCCGGGGACCTGACCGGGTTCAACGAAGGCGAGGTCCTGATCTGCCAAGGGGTGGACCCCAACATGACCTTTGTGATTCCCCTGGCCGCCGCCGTGGTGGAGGCGCGGGGTGGCATGCTGATCCACGGCGCCATCATCGCCCGGGAATACGGCCTGCCCTGCGTAACGGGCGCGGACCGGATCCTGGAATACATCCAGACCGGGGACCGGGTCACTGTGGACGGATACCTTGGAATCGTTACCTGTGAGACCAGTCCTGACTGATTATCACTGGTCTGCTCAGGATATCATAATAAAATCTTATGGATTTCATAATTTTATTTAAATTGACACCTTTTTTGCAACGCCATACACTTTGGTAAAAAAGGAGTCCTGAAATGTTCTTGAAAGATGAATATGTTGTCTTGGTAGATGAAACAGACACCCCAATCGGGGTAAAAAAAAAATCGCGGGTTCATTCCTCATCAACCCCGTTACACCGGGCTTTTTCAATTTTTCTTTTCAAAAAAACCAAAGAACTTCTGCTGCAGCAGCGGTCAGAAGCAAAAAAAACCTGGCCCATGGTATGGTCAAACTCATGCTGTGGTCATCCCATTCCGGGCGAATCATATGAGACCGCCGTTGTCCGGCGGACACAATTTGAACTGGGTATTGATCTATCCGCCTTAATAAAAATATCCAATTACCGGTATTGCTTTTCAAAAGATGGGGTTATGGAAAATGAGATCTGCCCTATCTATGCTGGAATCTGTGAAAATGACATAGCGCCTGACAGCGATGAAATAAACGCCGTCAAATGGATTGACTGGGATAACTGGCTTGCTGAAATCCGCACAGGCCCTGAGAACTATTCTCCATGGTGTGTCGAAGAAACCTTGATTCTGGCATCAGCAAAAAATTTTAAAAAACTTAAGCAGTTACCATTCTGACCATGATCTGTTTGTTGTCCGTGTCATAAACGACATATTTTGATGCCTCAAAATCATCTCTTGAAAAACCGATGCTGCCGACATTGATCAGGTATTTCTGGTTATTTTCCACAGGAATAATGCAGTTTTTGTTTATTCTTCCACGATAAACAATTCTGTCTTTATAGGTAATCATCTTCAGCTTGTGGGTATGACCCGTGAAAAAAATCCGTGTGTCTGAATTATTGAAAACAGACTTTAAATAATAATCCGTCACATCATAGATGTAAGTGGTCATCTTGTCCGGTGGTGTCCCGTGGACAAAGTGGCTGTCTTCCAATTTCAGATATACCGGTGTTTTTTCAAGGTACTGGATGGATTTTCCAGAAATCGCTGCGATATTTTTCAGCAGGGGCTCTTTTATTGCCGTTGGAAACAGTTCAAGATATTCTGGGTTGAACATAGCCAGTTCATGGTTGCCTCTAACCGACGTCACATTTTTTGATATTAACAACTGAATGGTTTCTTCAGGTTGATTCCCGTATCCGATAATGTCACCAAGACAAATATACCGATCGATCTGAAATTTTTCCATATCGTCGAAAACTGCCAACATTTTTTCATAAGAGCTGTGGACATCTGAAAAAACAGCTATTTTCATAATTTTACCTTGTTTTAAAGAAAACTTCAGCAACCAAAATAAGGCGCAATCCAGACAAGTAAACCGCAAATTTATTCTTTAAACCGTTGCCCTGCCAGAATTTTTGCCATGATGGACCCGATTTTATTTTGTGAGGACTCTTCTATAAAAGAACGTTTAATCACCTCATAAAAAGCCGATGCTGCAGGTGAAGGAGGGTTGTTTTTTGAGAAACCTAAGCTGACGTCCAGAGACAATCTGATGTCTTTTAAACGGTGCATGACAATTTTTTTTTCATTCACTTTTTGTTCGACCGAAGGTTTGACAAGAAAGGATATTCCTTCTCCCCTTTCAACCAGATTGATAATGAATTCCGTATTATTTGATTCCATAAACACATTGGGCGCCGCCTTATTGCTGCTGTAAAGTTGTACAACTCGCTTCCGTGTACCGGATCCGGTTCCTTTCAGAATAATCGGTTCATTTTCAATGTCGTGAAATGTGATCTCGTTCTTCCTGGAAAGCGGATGCCCTACCGCCATAATCACAACAATTTCCTCCTGGCTGAAAGGGACAAACTGAATTCGGGGATCTTTGACTTCCATTTGTGCCACAACAATAATCTCGTTTTTAAACTCTCTCAAGCTGTTGATCATCGCCATGGAGCTGCCTTCTTCCAGTATGATTCGGATGTTGGGATACGCCCTGTGAAATACAGAAACAATAGATGGCATAATATGCTTGGCATACGCTTTGGTACAACCGATCGTCAGAAGGCCCCGGTCCATTTCCTTGATCTGGGTCAGCATCTTCTCTATATCATTTTCCAATGCAAATATTTTTTCAGCTTTTTCAAACAAAAGCTTACCGATATGGGACAGAAAAAGGGATCTTCCCTTCCGATTGAATAACGTGATGTCATAAAAATTTTCAAATAATTTAATCTGTGCTGTCACGGCCGGCTGGGTAATAAAAAGCTTCTGTGCTGCGATTGTATAGCTGTCATATTTCGCAACAAAATAAAATGCCCGCAGCTGATTTAAATTGACCATTAAGCGATTCCCTTCTTGGCAGCGTGGATGACAAAGATCAAAAATTTATAAGAAATTCTTATAAATTGCATAAATTTATATGAATTGACAGTTTTTTTGTCAAGAATTATTAATGCCTTCATATACTTGCTGCTTTGATGAAAAAGAAATCAGCTCCGCGCTCCGTATCACTGGATTCTTTCTCATTCTGCCTTTTCGATTCCAGGCAAGTATGGTCCGAGTTATTTTTTGGGTTTTTACTGCACCTAACGTAACTTTTCAAGGAGGCTGAAATGGCTGACAAGAGTTTTCCCAATCCCCACGAAGTAGAAGCGATACCCGGAACCGAAGGCTGGGAAAGGATGTATCCGTACCACTATTTTTTTACGACAAAGGACAAGGAGCGTGAGGCCTACGAGAACAATATGTTCTGGTTCAATGATGCCCTGCATTACCCTGAGCCTCTGTATCCCTTTGATATTATCTGGGATGAAGCATGGTTTCTTGCGCTCTCACAATTCAACACCCGGATTTTCATGATTCCGCCGGTGTATGGCGTTGACCATCGTATTATCAACGGAAATGTTTACATTTCTCCAGTTCCAGTCACGGACCCGGAAGAGGTGCAAAAAAGAATTCCATTGTTCATGGAAAGGGCTGGTTACTATTATGAGAATTGGGACAGGCTCCATGACCAGTGGGAAAAAAAGATGCGTGGGATTATTTCAGATATTGAAGCACTTGAAATAAAACAATTGCCGGCCATGGAGGATATTTCGGTTGTCAAAAACGGGATAGGCACCTCATCAGGGTATGAATTGCTCAAAACTTACGATAAATTAATAGATCTGGGAATCCGCTGCTGGCAATATCATTTTGAATTTTTGAACCTGGGATATGCGTCCTATGTCACTTTTGTTGATTTCTGTTCAAAAGCCTTCCCTGATATTCCGTTACAGAAAATAACCCAGATGGTCGCAGGTATCGATGTTATTTTGTACAAACCGGACGATGAGCTGAAAAAACTTGCCAAGCTGGCCGTTGAATTCGATCTGGCATCACAGATTGGCGATGATACCAAAGACGTCAAAAGCGTCATTGACGTCCTTCAATCATCTGAAAAGGGGAAAAAATGGGTGGCGGCCTGGGAAAATGCCAGATATCCATGGTTCAATATCTCAACCGGCACCGGCTGGTACCACCAGGATATTTCATGGAATGACAATCTGAATATCCCCATGAGTTCAATTCGAATATATATAAAAAAAATTATTGACGGCCATAATATCGACAGGCCCATGGACGCTATTATTGAGGAGCGGAAAAGACTGGTTCAGGAATACAGAGGTTTTTTAAAAACCGATGAAGACAGGCAGACTTTTGATCAGCTTCATGGCACCGCCGAACTGGTGTTTCCCTATGTTGAAAATCATATGTTCTATGTAGAGCACTGGTTTCACTCTGTGTTCTGGAACAAGATGAGGGAAATTGCCGCCATCATGACAGATCATAAATTTATCAATGGACCTGAAGATGTCTGGATGATGTCCCGCAGTGAAATCAAGGAAGCCTTATGGGATCTTGTCACTGCATGGGCAACCGGTACAAAAGGATATGGTCCACTCCACTGGCCTGAAGAAATCGCCTGGAGAAAAGGGGTTTATCAAAAATTTAAAGAACATCCGCCCATCCCGGCCGTCGGCACTCCGCCTGAAGTCATAGCGGAACCGTTCACCATTGTGCTCTGGGGCGTAACCAATGAGAGCATGACCGCCTGGTCCAAACTAAAGAAAATCGGCGATCCGGACAAGGTGAATGAAATCGAAGGATTCGCCGGATCCCCCGGGGTTGTAGAAGGCATAGCACGGGTATGCCGCTCCGTTGAGGATATCGGCCAACTCAAGGAGGGTGAGATACTGGTGGCGCCGACCACATCGCCTTCCTGGGCACCTGTATTTCAAAAAATCAAAGGAGTGATTACCGATGTGGGTGGGATTATGTGCCATGCCGCCATTGTCTGTCGTGAATACGGGATGCCGGCGGTTGTCGGAACAGGCCAGTCCACAACCATTATCAAATCCGGTATGAAAATTAAATTGAATGGTGATACAGGCAGAATATATATCGAAAGGTAGCTGGATATCATGGAAAAAAGACATGACTACGTTCTTTGGTTTGATGAATGCAATCTTGAGTCCATCCCACTGGTCGGTGGGAAAAATGCCAGCCTTGGTGAACTGCTCAATGCTGACATACCCGTACCTCCGGGTTTCGCTGTCACCACAAAAGCCTATGAACAGTTTCTGGAACAAGGTGGAATAAAAAAGCAAATTTTCAAGATTCTGGAAGACATAAAGCCCAATGACATGGACTCTGGAGAAACGGCCAGCAAAGAAATCCGATCACTCATCGAAAATACACCGATCAGCGAAAGTCTCCAGGATTACATGGGTGAATTCTACAGAAGACTTTCTAAAAAGTGCCATGTCCCGGCTGTTCCGGTAGCGGTGAGATCCAGCGCCACCGCAGAAGACCTTCCCGGAGCCAGCTTTGCCGGCCAGCAGGATACTTTTCTCTGGATAAGGGGGATTGATGATGTGTTCACCCATATAAAAAAATGCTGGTCCAGTCTTTTTGCTGCAAGAGCCATCTATTACAGAGCCAAAATGGGGTTCCCCCATGAAAAAGTTGAAATTTCGGTGGGGGTTCAGAAAATGGCAAATGCCTGGACTGCCGGGGTCATGTTCACTCTAAACCCGGCCACGGGAGACAGGGCATCCATTGCCATTGATGCGAACTGGGGATTCGGGGAAAGTGTTGTCAGCGGTGAATGTACCCCTGATAATTTTATTGTCAATAAAGTTACCAACGAAATAATCAAAAAAACCATTTCCCATAAAACCTTTTTGTTCACCCGTGACCCTGAAAACCATTGCGTCATAAAAAAGGATGTTCCTGTAGAAAGACAAGATACCCAATGTGTCGTGGATTTGGATGTTGTTGAACTTGCCCGGATTGGGAAGAAAATTGAAACTCATTACGGCAAGGCAATGGACATTGAGTGGGCCATCGACAAAGACACGCCGGGAAAAGCCAAGATCATGATACTACAGAGCCGTCCTGAAACGGTCTGGAGTGATAAAAAAGTGGAGCCGGTTGTGGCTTCACGATCTTCAGCTCTCGAACATATCTGCGCCGGACTTGTCGCAGGCAGAAAAATCAGCAGTTGATCAGAATACTTAATCTTGTTTGAACGCCTGGCCTTGAAATTCAGGGCCGGGCAAACAATATAACCTTGTGCGCATTGCGCCGGCAACCTTATTCGTATGTCAAACCAGCGTTGCCGTAAAAAAAGGAGAACAGTGTATGAAAGACATGAGAGATTTTATTGCCACCTGTGAAGAAAAAGGTCTTTTGAAACGGATCACTGCAGAAGTTGACACCCATCTGGAATTGTCACACATTGCCAAATTAAACGAAGAGGCCCATGGACCGGCTCTGTTGTTTGAAAATTGCAAAGGCCACACATCACCGGTTATTACCAGTGTGGCCACCACCGTTCAACGGCTTGCCATCATCATGGGAGAGGATGAAAATTCAAGCCTAACCGACCTATACGGGGCCTGGGCAGAAAAAGCAAAAAAGCCCATTCCACCGGTATATGTCGACAAATCAATAGCCCCGTGCAAAGAAAATATCATGATGGGTGATCAAGTGGATTTGAATATGTTTCCTGTCCCTCATTACTACCCTTTAGATGGGGGAAAATATTATGGAACCGCCCATTTTATCATTACAAAAGACCCTGATTCCGGTTGGGTCAACCTGGGCACATACAGAAGTCAGCTTCTGGGCAAAGATAAAATCGGTACCCAGTTTATCAAAGGAAAACATGCTGACATCATGCTGAAAAAATATCAGGCCCTTGGGAAACCCATGCCCTGCGCCTCCATTTCAGGGTGCGATCCAATATTGTTTATCCTGGGCGCTGCCCGGGTTGGTGCGTTCACCAGTGAATATGATGTGGCAGGGGCATTCCGTGGTGAAGCGGTCGAAGTCGTTAAAGGAGAGGTGGTTGATCTGCCGATTCCAGCCCATGCGGAAATTGTTGTGGAAGGTTTTGTGGATGCGGAAAAATTCATGGAAGAAGGACCGTTCGGTGAATATACCGGATATTATTCAGGTGTTGGTACAGATCCCAGAAACTTTATTGATGTGAAATGTGTGACTTACAGAAACAATCCGATTCACTGGGGCACAACGGTTGGGCGTGCTGTCACTGATTCCCATATGGTTATGGCGTTGTCTTATGGGGCGACCCTCTGGCAGCAGCTCAATGAAATGAATATCCCGGGTTTGAAAAACTGCTATTGTCCGCCGGAAGGTGCCGGCCGATTCCTGGCTATTATTTCCATGAAACAAATGTATCCCGGGCATGTTGACCAGGTATTGACCGCAGCCATTTCCACGGAAATGGGTGCCTATGGTCTTAAAACAGTTATTGTGGTGGATGACGACATTGATTCATGGGACATCCCAAGAGTCATGTATGCCATGAGTTTCAGATTCCAGCCCAATCGCTGCCAGATCATCAAGAGAGGCAGGTCTACGCCTCTTGATCCTTCTTTACCTATCAATGCCAGATGGATTACAGGAAGACTTCTCATGGACTGTACGATTCCCTATGAATGGGAGCCAAAACCCATACAGATCCAACTGGACCCCGCCGTGGTGGAAAGAGTAAAAGAAAGATGGTCTGAACTCGGTTTATAAGGAAAGGATGACACGTGAAACCTATTCGATATACAAAAGCGATGACAGATGAATTTGTCCGTGACGGATACTGGACCCAGGAAACCTTTTATGATTTCTGGGAAAAAAATGCCCGTGAAATACCCAATCAGGAAGCCCTGGTGGATTCAAAATACAGGCTTACCTGGAGTGAGGCAGAGAAACTGGCGGATGCCATGGCAATCTCCTGGGTTGAAATGGGCATAGAAAAACATGCCCGGGTGATCATTCAGTCTCCCAACAGTGTGTATGGCTTTCTGGCAAGAATTGCCTGTGAACGGGCCGGCTTAATTTCTCTGACCGTGTATCCCTACCTGAGAAAAAAAGAGCTGACTTACATGGTGGACAGGACCAAGGCATCTGCGGTTATTATCCTGCACACCTATAATAAGTTTAATTACCTTGAAATGTATGAGGATCTGCAGAAAGACTTTCCCCATCTGAAAAATATTTTTCTGTTTGATGATCAGGTTCCAGACAGCGCTCCGGAAGGCACTTTTTCTCTTCCTGCGATTGTTGAAAGCCGAGTCAAACAACCCATTGATAAAAAAATTCTGGCAGAAAGACGACTGGATGCCATAGAAAATGTGGCTATTCTCACCACAACTTCAGGCACTACCGGGATCCCCAAGCTGGTTGAATGGCCGGCAGCGCCACGGATCTGTACCTCCAAGGGCCGGGTGGATATCTGGAGCCTGACAAAAAAAGACATCACCATGGCCATTGCCCCCCACGCCGGGGGAGCGGCAGGAACCTTGACCTATTTTGCCGCCCCGATTGCAGGCGCCAAAACCGTTATGCTTGAAGAGTTTTCACCAGATGCTGCCCTGGCACTTATTGAAAAAGAACGGGCAACAGCTATTGGGGTAGTCCCTACCCACCTGATTCGAATGCTTGAAGCCGATATATCAAAGTATGACTTGAGTTCCCTCAGATTTATTCGGTCGGCTGGCGGATATCTGCCGCCTCAAGTTGCAGAGGAAGCGGAAGCGGCGTTTGGCGCTTCGATCACCAGTGATCTTGGCACACAGGATATGGGCTCAGTATCAGGATGCCGGGTGGAAGATTCCAAAGACCTCAGACGGCGAACCGTCGGTAGAATGCTTCCGGGAAACAAAGTCAGGCTCGCACATCAGGAAAACAGAGAAATAACCGTGCCTGATGGTGACCCAGGCATACTGTATTTCAGAGGGCCCCATGCCCCGGCCGGATATTACAGGGATGAAGAGCTGACCTCAACGGTATTTGACAAAGACGGGTGGACCACAACCGAAGATATTGTCAAGTTTGATCATGGGTGTCTGTGGATATTGGGAAGGGCCAAAGACATGATTATCCGGGGTGGCCAGAATATCTATCCGGCCGAAGTGGAAGGTCTTTTAAATGATCATCCTGCTGTGGGATCAGTGGCCATTGTAGGCTATCCGGACAGGGAGATGGGTGAGCGCTGTGCCGCCTATGTTATCCCAAAACCCGGGAAGAATTTCGATTTTCAAACCATGGTCGATCATCTGAAATCCAAAGATATCGCCATGTTCAAACTTCCCGAACATCTGGAGGTCGTTACTGAATTTCCGACAGTCGGCGATTCCGGTAAGGTGAACAAGGAAACCCTGAAAAAAGATATCAGAGAAAAACTGGGTTTGTAATCAGGCGCCCGCAGCAGGAATAAAACAGATTTCTGAAATTTCTGCTGCGGGTTTAAAAAAGGCAAAAAAGATGAATACACCGAAAACGGTTTTAATCATATCCACCCTGGACACCAAAAGAGATGAAACCCGGTACCTGAAATACAAATTTAAAGAAATAGATGTTCTGCCACTTTTAATGGACCTTTCAATGCGGGGCAAAGAACCTTCCAGAGCGGAATTGACCCCTTCCCATGTAGCTTCTGCCGGCGGGAGCACCATAGAAGAGATCAACCAGTCCAAAGAACGTTCAACCATCACCAATATCATTATTGACGGCGCCACCAAAATTGCCAGGGACCTGTATCTCGCGGGCAAAATCCATGGCGTTATGGCCATTGGTGGATCGACCGGGTCTCTGATGGCAACCGATGTCATGCGTTCCCTGCCGTTTGGCATCCCAAAGCTGATGATATCTTCCACTGCAGCGTTACCGGGTTTGTCCACCAGATATATCGGCACCAGTGATATTCTTCTGTTTCATTCGGTTATTGAAATTACGGGTGTGACAGATATGCTCAAAAATGTCATGGACAGGGCCTGTTATGCCATGAAAGGGATGATCAAATATGTGGACAATACCCTGGCTGCCCACAACAAGAAAACCATTGCCATGACCATGCTGGGACCGTGCGAACAATGCGCGCGCTCAGTTCGTGCGGCCCTTGAAAACCAAGGATTTCAGATCACTGGATTTTCTGCTGCCGGTGTCGGAGATCAGGCCATGGAAAAAATGATTGCTGAAGGGTTTTTCCATGGAGTCATCGACCTGGCCCCGGGCGGAGTCGGAGAACATTATTTTGGCTTCATGCGGGACGGTGGCCCCGATCGTCTGGAATCTGCTGCAAAAACAGGGATTCCCCAGATAATTTCCACCTGTTCTGTCAACCACATGACACCGGCCCGGTCCAAATACAAAAAGGAGTTCTATGAACGGCGAAAATATGACCTTGATAAATTTCGGACCTGGCTGCGCCTTTCACCGGACGAACTCAAACAGGTGGCCGGTGAATTTGCCAGAAAACTCAATGGTTCCAAAGGACCTGTAAAAATTATGATTCCGCTGAAAGGATGGTCTTCTGTGGACGCGCCGGGAAATTCGACCTATGATCCGGATGAAGACAAACTTTTTACCCATACACTGCGCAATTTACTGAATTCAAACATCGACATCATTGAAATCGATGCAAACATGGAAGATCCGGTATTCAGCAAGATAGTCATCAAAACGGCGCTGGAGATTTTTTAATGGATGCTGCCTTTGAAAAACGGTTAATTACAAAAATTGAACCGATGTATAAAAACGGACGGGAGGGTGACTGGGATCATATTCTGCGCACCGTTGATCTGTGCAGATACCTGATGGCACATGAAAATGGAGATCCTGGCATTGTTTTACCGGCCGCATACTTACATGATCTGGGATGGGCCATCGTTGATTATGCAGATTTTAATGCTGCCACTCCCGGGGTAAAAACTAAAACCACCAGTTTTCTAAAGCATATGGAACAAGGCGCTATTCTTGCCGGTAAAATTTTAAAAGAGCTATCTTATGGTGAGGCTGAAACCAGGGAGATTCAAAGCATCATAAAAATCCATGATCTGCCTGAAAAAATTTTCAAAATGAATAAAATTAATGCCACCCTGGTTGTAGAAGCCGATCGTTTAGACAGATATGGAAAAACAGGAATTCGCCGTTTTAAAACCATGTTTGGAAAAGAAAAAATTAGCGGGCCCTACTGGGAAGAAGCCAAGAAAATGCGGAGAGAAGGCCTGGGGACCTGGTTCATTACCCCAACCGCCAGACTTCTGGCCAAAAAACTTGCAACGGAAATGGGATTGTTTGATTAAAAATTGTGTTGTCTGGTCCATACACCAGACATAATAGTACACTTATAAAATGGAGGATCAGACATGATAGTAAAAAACTGGATGCGTAAAAATCCTGATACTATTTCCAGTGAATTGTCAGCCAAAGAGGCCATGCAGGTGTTTGAAACAAAAAAAGTCCCGTTTCTGGCAGTGGTGGACAACGGCAAATTCAAGGGATTACTTGCAAGACGGGATTTGAGAGAGACTGCATCCTGGACAATTTCAACCCAGGATATTTTCGAAATGCAGTATTTTAATGAAAAATTAAAAGTCAAGGATATCATGGTGAGAAAACCGGTAAGCCTTTCCATTGATGATTCTGTTGAAACAGCCATCAAAAAAGGGGGCCAGTTCGGCAGAAGTTTCTTACCGGTAATGGATGGAGACAAATTAGTAGGCACGCTTTCCAACAGGGATTTCACCCAGGCCTTAAGCCAGCTTTTAGGGCAGGAAGAAGGCGTTCACGGGGTGACCATAGAATTAAATGGAGACTCAAATAATACCATAAAGAAAATCCTTGAAGATTTTTTTGCTGCCGACGTCAAAATCATGGGACTTTTTACGCTTAAAAACCCAAATACAGGCATCAAACGTCTTGTCATCCGATTTAACATTAAATGCTTAAAAAAGATCATCTCAGTTCTTGAAGAAAAGGGATACAACCTGTTGGAAAAAGCCACACACACAACCAATAAGTCATTATCATAAAAACAGGGGGCTGCAATGAAAAAACGTTTAATTGTGGGCATCGCAGGTGCAAGCGGAGTCATTTACGGTGTCCGGCTGCTTGAGGTTCTGAAACCGACTGACATCGAAACCCATTTGATCATTTCAGAAGCGGGAAAACTGAATATAAAAATTGAAACCCGTTATGACGTGGATGACGTCCTTTCAATGGCTGATGTTACCTATACCAATAGAGATATTGCCGCATCCGTTGCCAGCGGTTCATTCGAGACCATAGGGATGGTGGTTGCCCCCTGCACCGTAAAAACACTTTCAGGTATCGCCAATTCCTTCAATGAAAATCTTTTGATTCGTGCTGCAGATGTTCAACTCAAGGAAAAACGCAAACTGGCCCTGATGTTCAGGGAAACCCCATTGCATGTCGGTCATTTGAGACTGCTGACTCTGGCTGCGGAAATGGGCGCCCACATTGTGCCACCCGTACCGGCTTTTTATCATCATCCCGAGACACTGGATGACATCATCAACCAGTCCGTGGGAAAAGTACTTGATTACATCGGCATAGCCCATGATCTTTTCAAACGCTGGGACAATTCAGAGTTGGTAAAACTAAAATCAGAGCTCAATTGAACATCAGCTGAGGTACTGCAATATGTTCACGAAAGGCGGCTATGACAACGCATCCCAAATGTAAAATCACAGTCATTAAAAGAACCGTCAACCAGGATCTTATTGATGACTATTTGAAAAATTTCCCGAAAAACAGCTCTCCTTGCAGCACGTTTCAGGAAGGGGATGAATTTCTTGTAACTTCTGAATTCAACATGCCGGAAAATTTCTGCCACTGGGCCTGGGCTGACATTCGAAGAGAAATTCTGGCAGTCATCAACGACGCCTCCTATAACTGGTACCAAAAGCCTGGGGTCGTCATTGCCGGTTGCACCGACTGGTTCCGGCCCGTATATTTCAAAATCGAAAAACTCTCCTTTGCCGCTGCACCAAGTGATAAAAAATTCAAGGCGGTGCTGTTTGATCTGGATGGCACATTAGTGGATTTTCAATGGGACCTGGATAAAGCCATCCCTGAAATCTGCGACATCCTTTCAGGTGCCGGTATGGATATGGCATGCTATGGAGACCCACCCAGTTACGTCAGTCTGTTCAATCTTACCCGGGATATAACGGATCAGTGGATCAGCCGGGATGGGGCCGAAGATGCACGAACACTTCTGGCAAAAATGGATGAAGTTTACGACCGATATGATCAGGATGCCATGACACGGTGGCAGCCTTATCCGGAGACCCGAACCATACTGACAGAGTTGGCCGAAAAGGGTTACCGTCTGGGTGTTGTGAGCAATTGCGGCCGGGAAGCTGTCCACGGCATTCTATCCCGTTTCAATCTGACCGGGTTTTTTGAGATTATTCTGGCCCGTCAGGACATATCCCGGCTCAAGCCCCATCCTGAAAGTCTGAATCTGGCCCTTCAGGCATTATCTTTTCCACCGGAACAAGTGTTGTTTGTCGGTGATTCAATCAATGACATCATTGCTGCTGACAACACCGGTATGACTTCCTGTTTTCTATCATGCGGTGAAAGCCGGATCACAGGCTTTTCCGCTAGCCCTAATGTGCACCATATATCCCGCCTGTCGGATCTTCTGAACATTTTATAACGCACCAACGGCCCCGGGACTCCAAAGGAAGCCAAACTTGATATTGACAGTTTTCTTCCTTTGCGTTATGAAAATCATATGAAATAAACTATCTTACCTTTCCAGCATTCAGGAGATTTCGTACCCTGCCATGAACCGAAAATATGAAGTTAAGTCCGACCAGACCCTCACTGTTATCAAACAACTATTAAACCAGGGTATCACAAAAATAGCCGCAATTATCAGACATTCCGAGCGGCTTTATTCCACCCAGGCCCGTATGGAACCCTTCATGAACCTCACAACTGATGGCTTACAGTATGCTGTGGAAATGGGACAAAATCTGCCGGCAGGTTCTCTGCCTCGGATGTACTCCTCCTATATCGGCCGGTGCATTGAAACCGCCTATCTCATTGACAAAGGATTCTCACGCCAACATGGCATACAACTTCCCCACAATCAGCCAAAAGAACAGCTGGCCCCATTTTACATCAAAGACAACCAAAAAGCCCTGGCCCTGCTCAAGGAACAGGGTACCCACGCATACATCCGCAACTGGTTTGACAACCGCCTGGATGACACCGTGATGGAAAGCCCGGCAACCACCACGGCCGCCCTCACCCGGTTCATGACGGAAAAAGTCAACGGCCTGGCAGACAATGAGATCGCCATCTGCGTATCCCATGACTGGAACATCTTTCCCCTCAAGGAGTTTGCCTTGGGATTGCCCCACGAGGAAGCCGGAGACATCGATTACCTGGACGGGGTGGTGTTTTTTAAAAATAAGAACCGGATGTACGTCACCTCATATCAGACAGATCCCCGGCCCGTGGATGCCGCATCCCCTGAAACGTCACCCGGCTGATCTGTCACAAAAAAAGGCGGGATCATGAACCACCTGGACACATTTCTGGACACCTTCAACCAGCTGGACAAAACCAGCCTGAATCTGCTGGACACCCTCTACCATCCCGGCATCTGTTTCATTGATCCGGCCCATACCCTGGAAGGCCTGCCTGTGTTGAAGCGGTATTTTGCATCCCTGTATGAAAACGTCCGGTCCATCCGGTTTGTCTTTGATGCCCGGATGCAGTCTGGAAACCAGGCGTTTGTCACCTGGACCATGGAACTATCCCACCCCCGGCTGGTAAAAGGAAAGCCCGTTGCTGTGGACGGGTGCAGTCACCTGACCTTTGCCCCGGACGGCCGGGTGATTCGTCATCAAGACTATTTTGACCTGGGGGCCATGATATATGAGCACCTTCCGCTGATGGGGGGCCTGATCAGAACCGTGAAAAAAAAGCTGGGATCATGAAAAGAATTGCCGTCATCGGATCAGGCATTGCCGGATTGACAGCGGCCCATTACCTGTCCACTCAATACCGGGTCCACCTGTTCGAAGCCACTGATTATATCGGCGGCCACACCCACACCGTGGACGTGACAGTGAATGGCGTTCCCTGCGCCGTGGACACCGGGTTCATCGTGTTCAACGACCGGACTTATCCCCATTTTATGCACCTGCTGGATGAACTGGCAGTGCCTTTCCAGAAAACTGAGATGAGTTTTTCCGTGCGCAACGATGCCATCGGCCTGGAATACAACGGCCATACCCTGGACACCCTGTTCGCCCAGCGCAAAAACCTGGTGTCTCCATCTTTCTGGCGTATGCTCATGGATATTGTCCGGTTCAACCGGCAGGTGAAGAAAGCAGCGGCAGACCCGGCCTGGCAGACCCTTGGGGAATATCTGGATGCCCGAAAGTTCGGGTCCCTGTTCCGGGACAACTACCTGTTTCCCATGGTGGCGGCCATCTGGTCCATGGGCCTGGACAACATCCGGGACTTTCCTTTGCCCTTCTTTGTCCGGTTCTTTGACAACCACGGCCTGCTCAACCTGGTGGACCGGCCCCAGTGGTACACCATCACGGGTGGGTCCCGGTCCTATATCCCGAAAATCACGGCCCGGTTTACCGACCGGATCCATCTGTCCTCTCCGGTGAGAAACATCGTCCGAGAACCTGACGGCATCCGGGTGAAGACCGACAAAGATGAGGGGATATTCGATCATGTGGTGGCCGCCTGCCACGCCGACCAGGCCCTGGCCCTGCTGGATGCCCCGGCTGATGCGGAAACCCGGGTCCTTCAAAACTTGCCTTTTATCGACAACCAGGTGGCCCTGCACACGGACACCCGGATCCTGCCCCGGATCCCCAAAGCCCGGGCCAGCTGGAACTATAATGTGTCTGCGGGTCACACCGATCTGACCACGTTGACCTACAACATGAACATTCTGCAGCAGCTGGATCTGCCCGCCACGTGCCTGGTCACCCTGAACCAGGAGATTGCGGCGCAGCACGTTGTGCAGGATTTCACCTATGCCCACCCGGCCTACACCCCGGCCACCATCGAAGCCCAGCAGCAGTGGGACCGGATCTCTGGACCCGGAGGACTTCATTTCTGCGGGGCCTACTGGTTCAACGGGTTCCACGAAGACGGGGTGAAAAGCGCCCTGCGGGTGTGTGCGGCCCTGGGGGTGACCCCGTGAAATCCGCGCTCTACAAAGGACGGGTATTCCACCACCGCCACACCCCAAAGCACCACGGGTTCAGCTACGGGTTTTTCATGTGGTTTCTGAACCTGGATGAACTGGACCGGGTGCCGGACCTGGCCCCCTGGTTTTCATTTCGGCGGTTTGCCCTGAGCCGGTTCCGGCGGGCCGACTACCTGGGACCGGCCGAGGAACCCCTACATATCAGCGTCAAAAAAAAGATGCACGACCTCACAGGCAAACCGGTAAAAGGGCCGGTGTGCGGACTGATGAATGTCCGCACCCTGGGCCTGTACTTCAGTCCGGTCAATTTTTATTTCGGCTATGACCAAAACCACACCTGCACCCATCTGCTGGCCGAGGTATCCAACACCCCCTGGAATGAGCGCCACTATTATGCCCATGACCTGAGCATCTCCCTGACTCCGGACAACCCCAAAATGTTTCATGTGTCCCCGTTCAATCCGGTTCACCAGCACTACCGCTGGTCTCTCACCCCGCCGCCGGCAGACAGGACCGCCGTTAAAATCCGGGTGGATGATCCCCGGGGCCACATATTCGATGCCACCCTGATTCTGGAAAAACAACCGCTCACCCGGCAGTCGGTCCGGCCACTCCTGCTGCGCAAACCCGTGATGACCATCTTTATCATCCTAAGGATATACTGGCAGGCGGCCCGGATCTTTTTGAAAAAAATCCCCTATGTCCCCTATGTCCACTGTAAAAAGGAGTTGCCATGAAATCTGTCACCTCTCCCGGACAAATGACCCCTGCCCGCACCATGTTCACGGCCCGGCCCAGAACCTGGGCCCGCCGCATGGTGCTGAACATGTTGAATCAACTGGCTTTCGGTTGTCTGACCATCCATGAAAACAGCCGGACCCTGACCTTCGGGCCGGGCAGCGGGCCGGAAGCGGTCATCCAGGTGCTGGACCCTGCGTTCTACACCCGGGTCATGGTGGACGGCTCCATCGGTGCGGCAGAATCCTATGTGGAGGGCCAGTGGGACACAGATGACCTGACCGCGGTGATCCGCATCATCGTGCGAAACCAGCCGGTCATGGACCGGATGGACAACCGGCTGGCGACTCTGGTAAAACCCTTGCTGCGCCTGGCCCACCAGCGCCGGCACAACTCCAAAAAAGGAGCCCGCCGGAACATCCTGGCCCATTACGATCTGGGCAACGACATGTACCAGACATTCCTGGACCCGGCCATGATCTATTCCGCCGCCATTTTTCCCCATGACACCAGCAGCCTGGAGGAAGCGGCCGTGCACAAGCTGGACGTGATCTGTCAACAACTGAACCTGGGCCCGGAAGACCGGGTGATCGAAATCGGGGGCGGCTGGGGCGGGTTCGCCATCCATGCGGCCTCCCGGTATGGGTGTCACGTCACCACCACCACCATCTCCGATGCCCAGTATGACGAAGCAAAGCGCCGCATCCGGGCCGCAGGGCTCCAGGACCGGATCACCCTGCTGAAAACCGATTACCGGGACCTCACCGGGCAGTATGACAAACTGGTGAGCATCGAGATGATCGAGGCCGTGGGCCACCGGTATCTGCCGGCTTTCATGAAAACCTGCGAATCGTTGCTTGCACCCGACGGTATCATGCTCATCCAGGCCATCACCATCAAAGATCAGCTGTACCGGTCTTATCTGAAAAGTGTGGATTTCATCCAGCGCCACATCTTTCCGGGCGGGTGTCTGCCCGCTACCCATCATCTGCTCCAGGTGCTCACGGATCACACCGATATGATGGTCCGCAAGCTCACCGATTTCGGATTCGACTACGCAAAGACCCTGAACCACTGGCGGCAGCGGTTCTTTGCTTCCCGGGACACCCTGGAACGGCTGGGGTATGACCGCCGTTTCAGGCGGCTGTGGGAATTTTACCTGTGCTACTGCGAAGGCGGATTCCTGGAACGGTCCATCAGCGTGATCCACCTGGTGGCTGCCATGCCGGACAACCGCACCCGCATCTGACAAACAACCAAAGGAGCTGAACTCATGACACACACCCGCATCATTGTTATCTGTGAAAACCGGGCACACATGACCAGAGACATCATGGGCGAACATGGATTCGCCGCCCTGATAAAAACCCCGGATTCCTGCCTGCTCATGGACACGGGCCAGGGCCTGGGTCTGGCCCACAACGCCAGCGCCATGAAAATCGACCTGGCCGCCCTGGACGGGGTGGTGATCAGCCACGGCCATTTTGACCATACCGGCGGGCTCATGCAGATCCCGGCCCAAAAAACCCCGTTGCCCGTCCATGCCCATCCAGACCTGTTTGCCCCAAAATATGTGATGCCCAGAGGAGAATCCCCCACCTATATCGGGATCCCGTTTTCACAAACCGCGCTGGAAGAGACAATCAACGCCCGGTTCGAGTTCCACAGCGACTTCACTGACATCGCTTCGGGCGTGTTTTTTTCCGGCCAGGTGCCCCGGACCTGGTCGTTTGAACCCTCTGATGACCGCCTGGTGACAGAAACAAAGGATGGTTTCGTCCCCGACCCGTTCAACGACGATGCCAGCCTGCTCATCGAGACCCCATCCGGCCCGGTGATTCTCACCGGATGTGCCCATTCCGGCATCGTCAACATCATGGAACATTTTGCCGAAAAATCCGGCCACCAGACCTTCCACGCAGTGATCGGCGGCACCCACCTGGGCTTTGCCAACGACCCGTCCCAGCTGGAACAGGCCATGGATGCCTTTGACCGGTTCCAGGTCCAGACCATTGCCGTGTCCCACTGCACGGGCAACGAAGCTGCGGCCCGGCTCTTTCACCGGTTCAAAGACCGGTTCGCCTTTGCCGGTGCCGGCTGGCACATGGATTTTTAAAAATGTCCGACCTGCTTGTCCGGCTGTATGGCCTGCCCGGGGCCGCTTCAGAGCGAAACCGTCTGGCCGACCGGGGCATTGTGATCCGCCGGGCCATGGCATATGAAAAACAGGCGGTTGTCCAATGGGTGACCCACCGGTTCGGCCCGGGCTGGGCCGGTGAATGTGACGTGGCCTTCACCCGTGTCCCCGTGTCCTGTTTCATTGCCACCGACGCTGGAAACATCGCCGGTTTTGCCTGCCATGATGTCACCTGCCTGAATTTTTTCGGCCCCTTCGGCGTGGATGAAAAATACCGCCGTACCGGCATTGGCAAGGCCCTGCTTTTGTCCTGACTTCACGCCATGGCGGCCAAGGGATATGCCTATGCGGTCATCGGTGGTGCCGGGCCCACGGAATTTTTTGTTAAAACAACCGGAGCCCAGCCCATTGCCGGTTCCACCCCCGGCATTTACCATGATCGACTCACCATCCAGGATATGAACAAAGGAGAAATCCCATGAGCCAGCATATGCAGATCACCGTGACCATCCGGCCGTTTTACAAACAAAGCTTTGAAAAAACCTACCCCCGCCTGGCCCGGCACCTGGGATATCAGGACCCGGATCTTGTGGACGGCAACCCGTCCCTGTACGAACTGGCCAAAAAGATCGACATGCTGCTCTATCAACACGACGGCACCCCCCTGCGGCAGGTGCTGCTTGATCACAAACAGCAGTTGACACAGACCTTTCACACCATTGAAGAACACATCGCCGACCGGCGCCTGGCCGAAGCAGACAAACTGCTGTACACCCTGGAAGATATCTTTGATGATATCGAATATCATCTTGATTGAGCTTGCCCGGAAATTACATCCCCGATCCCACTTACCCACATGTTACCGCATTCATCAATGTGCAAGAATATTGGAATAGCCATTGAATTTTCAAACACTAATGATAGAGAGAAGTATGGTTGAGCATGATCTAAATCACGCGTGGTTGCAATTATAGTTGAGGTTTTAAAATCTGGACTTCCATGGGAAATTATGAAATAAAACAGTGAGTGAATTTTTACAGATACCTTGAGTATCATTGAGTTTCGTGAGAATCAAGATTATGTGCAAGAATGTGTTACATTTCTTGTCACCTTGGACAGGTGTACTCATGGCTGAAAAACCCACCTATGAAGCGTTAAAAAAAAGGATCGCCGAATTAGAACGACAGGTTGATCAGAATAATTCAGCGGGATTAACAAATCCGCCCGAGCTGTTTTCTTTTTTAATTGAGGCGTTCCGGCACATTCCTATTTGCACCACATTCGAAGATGCCGCCAGGGAAATATTTAAATATTGCAAAAGGCTTACGGGTGCACGCTCAGGATATGTTGCGCTGCTCTCTGAAAATGGTGAGGGAAATGAGGTACTTTTTTTAGATACCGGTGGAATGCCGTGCGACGTCGATCCAAATCTTCCCATGCCCATCAGGGGGTTGCGGAAAACAGCGTATAGAACAAAAGAGGTGGCTTACGACAACTCTTTTCCCGAAAGCCCCTGGATGGAATATATGCCGGAAGGTCATGTGAAACTCGATAATGTCCTTTTCGCTCCCCTGAATATTAAAAACAAAACTGTAGGGGTTATTGGCATCGCCAATAAGGACGGGGGCTTCAATGAGTACGACGTCCATATATCAAAAATTTTGGGGGATCTTGCTGCGGTAGCGCTGTCCTATGCAAGGGCACAGGAAAATCTACGACAAAATGAAGCAAAACTGCGCTCGATGCTGAATGCTTCTCCTCTGGCCATTGTCCTCTTAAATCGCAGTGGCCGCATTCTTGACTCCAACGAGGAACACGCCAGTCGACTTAACGTGAGTCGGGATGAAACCCTGGGACGGTGTTTATGGGAATTGTTGCCGAAAGAGGTATTGACCCATCGAAGAAGACAGGTGGAATCGGTATTTGAAACAGGCAGGCCGTATACGGGTGAGGACAAAAGAGGGGCTGTCTGGAATCAATATCATATTCATCCAGCCATTATTGACCATTCCGGAAAGGTGCAGGCAGTCATTGTCGAAGCCATTGATATCACCGAACGAAAAATGGTGGAAAAAAAGCTGTCGCAAATATTCACCATGTCCATGGACATGCTCTGCATTGCAGATATTCATCGATCCTCTTTCATTAAAGTAAATCCCGCGTTCTCAGAAACTCTCGGATTTTCAGAATCAGAGCTTTTGGGCAATTCTTTTTTAGACTTCATTCACCCCGAGGACATTGATGCCACACGCTCTATAATCAATAAAAAACTAAAGATGGGTGAGAAAGTCATCAATTTTGAGAATCGGTATCAATGCAAAGATGGTAAATACCGTTGGTTAAGCTGGGTATCCCATCCAGACACGGAAGAAGGAGTGACTTATGCTGCCGCACGTGACATCACGGAACAAAAGCAGCAGGAGCAAGCATTAAATCATAGCAAAGCCATCCTTGATGCCACAGGCCGTATGGCCAAGGTGGGTGGATGGGAGGTGCATGCCGACACAATGGAGGTGACCTGGACAGAAGAAACCTATCGCATTCATGAGGTCCCGTTTGATGAAAAACCGTCATTGCAGGGGGCTATCAATTTTTTCCATCCAGCAGACAGACCCACACTGGAACAGGCTGTTCAGCGCGCCCTGGATTCTGGGGAACCCTATGATATGGAGCTCCGGTTTGTCACGGCCAGAGGAAACCATCTGTGGACACACACCATCTGCCAGCCGGTGATCATCAATGGGAAAGTCACCAAGCTGACGGGAACCTTTCAGGACATCACCGATCGAAAACAGGCTGAAAAGATTTTGCAAAAAAACCATGAAATGCTCAAGCGTACCGAAGCCATGGCCAGTATCGGCAGTTGGGAATGGGATGTTCAACAGGACCGGGTGTACTGGTCGGAAGAGCTGTTTCGAATATTCGGACGGGATCCCGCCGAAGAAGCCCCCTGCTTTGCCGAGCAATCGGAATTCTATGCGAATGGAGACATGCAGCGATTAAAGGATGCGGTGAAGATCTGCATTAAACGGGGGACGTCATACGAAATTGAGCTGAGAGCCGTTCGGCCGGATGGTGAAATAAGGCATTGCATTTCCAGGGGACAACCCCAATACGATGAGAATGAAAATGTCTTCAGACTTACCGGATCATTCCAGGATGTTACCGAGCGTAAAAAGGCGGAAGAGGCACTAAAATCAAATTATACATTGCTTCAGATTGCCGGTGAAACGGCCATATTCGGCGGTTGGAGCGTTGATTTGGAACATAATATCTGCATTTGGTCGGATGCTGTGGCAGATATTCATGATGTACCCCACGGTTATGCGCCATCTGTGCAGGAAGCCATAAACTTCTACGCTCCAGAATGGCAGGAAAAGATAACACATATTTTCAGCGCCTGTGCCAAAGATGGTATTCCTTATGATGAAGAAATGGAGATCATCACCCAAAAAGGAAACCGTGTCTGGGTGAGAGCAACCGGCAAGGCAGTGAAAAATGAAAAAGACAAAATCATCAAAGTGCAGGGTTCTTTTCAGGACATCACCGAAAAAAAGCAGGCTGAAGATGCCTTGCGAGAGAGCGAAGAAAAGCTGCATGCGCTTTTTTCAGCCATGACAGAGATGGTGGTTTTACACCAACTTATATTTGATGACAATGGTATGCCTTGCAATTACCGAATTCTGGATTGCAATCAGGCCTTTTGCCGGATAACCAAAATTACAAAGGAAACCGCTGTCGGCAAAACAGCCACCCAGGTATATAATACCAATTTAGCGCCGTACCTGGATGTGTATGCCAAAGTTGCTCTATCTGGTGAACCGGTTGAGTTTGTTACTTACTATACCTCAATGGATAAGCATTTTCTTGTTTCCGTCGTTTCGCCCCGAAAGAATTATTTTGCCACGATTACTTCTGATATCACTGAAATCAGGAAGGCCGAAGCGGAACGTGAAAAACTTCAGGCCCAGCTGAATCAGGCCCAGAAACTGGAATCTGTAGGACGTCTTGCCGGAGGTGTGGCCCATGATTTTAACAACATGCTGGGGGTGATTCTCGGACATACGGAACTGGCACTGTTGAAAACGGATAAAGATAACGATCTGGTTTCTGACCTGAATGAAATTCAAAACGCAGCAACGCGTTCAGCTGATATCACAAAACAACTGCTGGCTTTTGCCAGAAAACAGACTATTTCCCCCAGGCAGATAGACTTGAACGATACAGTGGAGCATATGCTTAATATGCTGCGCCGGCTCATCGGGGAAGATATTGACCTGGTCTGGAAGCCTGCTGCCCATATCTGGCCAGTAAAAATGGACCCATCACAAATTGACCAGATCCTTGCCAACCTCTGTGTCAATACCAGGGATGCCATTGCCGGTGTAGGTAAATTCATCATTGAAACCGGGAAAAAATCATTTGATGATGAATACTGCAGACAACATTCCGGTTTCACCCCCGGAGATTTTGTCCTGCTGGCGGTCAGCGACAATGGTTGTGGTATGGATAAGAATACTATGGACAATATGTTCGAACCGTTTTTCACAACCAAGGATGTGGGCAAAGGCACAGGCCTTGGGCTTGCAACAATATATGGCATCGTGAAACAGAATAACGGTTTCATCAATGTATACAGCGAACCCGGCCATGGTTCCACGTTTAAAATTTATTTGCCCCGGTCAGTTGAAAATAAAGAAACCAGCAAGACCGTCCATGAGAAAAAATCAGCCGAGGGCACTGAAACCATCCTGCTGGTGGAAGATGAACCGTCTATTCTCAGAATAACCCGAATAATGCTGGAAAAAAAAGGGTATTGTGTTTTACCTGCGGATAGACCAGCAGAGGCAGTGGAAAAAGCTAAAAACCATTCCGGTTCTATTGATTTGCTTATGACCGATGTGGTCATGCCGGAGATGAACGGCCGCGCCCTTGCCGGACAAATCACCAAACTTTACCCCGGCATCCGGCTTTTGTTCATGTCCGGGTATACTGCCAACGTCATTGCCCATCACGGGGTCCTGGATGACGGGGTGGCATTCATCCAGAAGCCATTTTCCATGGCGGATATGGCAGAAAAGGTGCGGGATATTTTGGATGAATCAAAAAAACCCGCTACATAAATTATCTGCTGCTCGAGCTTTTTGAGGCTGAAAAAATTTATGATTTCAATTGTAATGCTGAGCAGAAGGTCATTTATGCCTGATGAGATCATTCATGAAAACCTGTCAGGGAATTATAACATGCGGCAAACCGATCTGATCCTGTTCTTTACCATGACATTTGTCATCATCGGAGGGATTCTCGGGCTGTATATTTTTGCTTCTGAGTCCATGGTCCGGTTGGTCGGCAGTCTTACCGGCTGCACCTGCTGTTTTACCTTGCCCTGATCAATCCCCTGTGGCCGGATGCCCAGCCCTGTGATACCTGGGTGTTTGTGGGGATTGCTGCGGTTGTAATATGGCTGAACCGCAAAACGATGTTCTCACGCCACCATGCAGTGACCGATGTGGTTTCAAAATAAAAACAGATGGGCGAGAACAATATCTTTACATCCATCCCGGTGCGCATCCAGGAGGAAATATTTTAAGACCTGCTCAAGACGGACCATATCCGCATCGAACGGATCCTGTCCCGGGGCCAGGCCTCTCCGGCAGAGGGATGGTACGACCAGGCCGAAAACGAGTGGGTCATGGTGCTGGAGGGGAGCTGTGTTCTCCAGTTTGAAGACGGCAGGGAAATCACACTGAACAAGGGGGATTTCTACCATATCCCGGCCCATGTGCAGCACCGGGTCGCGGTCCGATCCGGATCGGGTCACTGTATGGCTGGCGGTGTTCTACGATGACTGATCGACTGACAGAAGCCATGGGCCTTTATGAAACCCTTGGATTCAGGAGAACAGCCCCTTACTATGAAAATCCGCTTCAGAGTGTCGTTTACTGGGAAACCTCTCTGGTCCCGGGTAATGGCCCGGCAGATCCCGGCACGGTGTATCGGTCGGGACACGGGAAATCGAGTAGGGTGAGACCGGGTAAAACAATCTGGTCCAGATGCGGCGCTCGGGTCGCTTCTCAGTCGTTGCCCTCTCCTCCGACCTGGCTCGGGCATATTATCAAAATCGGTTAAAAGTACAAGCAATCAAACATCGAAATATAAAAAATGGAGGTTAAAAACGGCATTTGGAAATTGGATAAAATTTGATCGGATAATTCTTCCGAAATTGACGCTTATTTTGAGCAAAAAACTGTCTTGACAATGGGGTCCACTATAGTGCCCACGACAAACGCAGGCAAAAAAAAATCGAACGTCTGTTGACCAAGAGTAAAAAGGATCTTGAAAAGCAGGCCCAAAAAATACTTGCAGCACCTTATTATTGCGAAGCCGATGCCCTGGCTGCGGTGGAAAAGC
>JAIPDL010000038.1 GCA_021737695.1 Desulfotignum sp.
TCGTACTTGAAAGGTAATACGCCTTGTGTCATATTGGGTGCACCTCGTTGATGATAGTTTTTTTCCTCAAAAACATTCTATCTGCTTGACCAGTCAAGCGCAACGAGGTTTTTCTTTTTTTTTGATGGTGGATCTGGGAATAATAAATACAACTTACTCCTTTTCAGGTAACTACGTTGCCCAAAAGCCTTTCAATGGTATCTGCCAGATCCTTTCGTCCCTGTTTTTTGAGCAGCGGAATCAGGGGGCGATAAAAAGGGGGTCTCACCCGGATGGTGATATCGAACTGCGCGATATCTTCCGGAGTGACCTCATCAGCTTCAAAGGCCCGGGTTTTGTGCAGCAACCCCAATGCCGTGAGCTCGGTCATGGTGCGCACACATTTTTCGCATCGGCCGCAATTCAGTTGATCCGGCACATTGGCCAGACAGACCCGGAAATTCTGAAATGCCATATCCCACTGGGACACGATTTTAATTTTCTCCAGACGGGCCAGTTCATAATCCCGATGTCGAATTCTCACGGCATAGCTGGAGTACTCGGGATCCAGCAGGGGATGAGACCCGCAGGGATGCAGGTTAGCAATATCGTAGGAAGAACCGATGAACATCAGGTTGATACGTTGGCTGAAGCCATGGGTCATGGCAGCCAGGACCGCGCCGAAAAAACTGTTCAGCCACAGATCCCTTTCATCGCACAGGTGACGAAGATTGGTGTATACCGGAACCAGGGTTGCTCCGGCATCTTCTGTGATCCGGTTAATGGCGGTCACAGCCCGGTCAAACACATGCAGTTTTGCCCCTCGATCCCTTACCCCGCCGATATCAAAACCATGGAGAAAAAAACCATCTCGGATATAGACCGGATGGGTCTTTGGATAATTCAGCCGGTTCAGGCGCAGAGCGGCAAGAGAGTCCATGCCTCCGGACATAACCATGCCGGCCCGGCCGGGATTTACCGGGACCTGGTGGGCATCGGCTGCGGATTCAACTAAAATCGGGGTATACCGGCCCTGGGTCCAGTGGGATAGAATGTGCATGGCCACGTGCACGCCTTCTTTGAGGAACGGACATACCGGTCCATCCACAAATATGCGTTTTTCTCCCAGATGCAGGGCCGGCAGAAGACACCCCACCAGAAACGCGTCCGGGTTGGCACCAAACCCCCGGCCATGATCTTTCGGGGTTTTTATGAAAACGGTTTTTCCAGGCAAGTCCCTGTCTTCAAATATAACCCGGGCTGAGGCTGTGGCAAAACCGGCATCCTTTTCCAACTGAATCTGGGTAATTTTCATGGATAACTCTCTTTTTTTTATCTGTGGATCGTGTTCATGAATGACCGTTTTTATTTGAGAGACGGCATATTGGCCTGGCGTGCGGCGAAATCAATGATTTCCATAGCGATATCAATGCCCGTTGCCGCTTCAAGCCCCCTGAAACCCGGTGAATAGTTGACTTCTGCCACACACGGGGAACCGCTTTTTTTTCCCATCATGTCAATACCGGCGATATCCAGACCGCAGGCCTTTGCCGCCGCAACCGCCATATACTTCCATGATGCGGGGGGATCAAACGCCGCAGCCCGGCCCTGGCGATGAATATTGGTCCTGAAATCATCCGGGACCGGTAACAGTGTCATGGCCCCTGCCACCCGGCCGCCGATCACCAGAATCCGGGCATCCACCCGCCCGGACACAGGTAAAAATTGCTGCACCAGCAACCCTTTCACCGGATCCAGCCGGGCATTCACACAGGTGTCAGCCTGGGCCGGATCATCGATTTTAAACACCCCATCTCCCCCCATACCGCTGGGCTGCTTGACCACCACCGGATATCCCCCCAGACGATCCACCGCATCAAAAAACGGGGCCTTTTGGGTAACAAAACAGGTATCCGGCACCGGGATGCCGGCTGTTGCCAGAGCCTGAAGGGTGATATACTGATGCCGGGCAATGGTCACCCCCTCCAGGGTGTTGACCAGCGGAATCCCCATGGCCTGGAACTGCCGGAGTATCACAAACCCATATTCGCCCATAGGCGATCCCTGTCGGGGCAGGACCACATCCGGCAGATCACCGATCATCGCATCGTTACAGCCGTGAATACCCGGACCCTGGTTTTCCAGCCCACAGGTCAGGTGATAGGGATTAATGAGCATCAGGTGATGTCCCCTGTGCCGGGCCGCCTGATCCAGGCGGCCGTTGGGATGGAACCCCAGGCCATGGATGGTGAGAACACCGATTTTCATTGGATATCTTCTCCATGGGACTGTTCAGAGCCTGAATCGTTTTTCTTTTCAGGCTGGCGCATATGGGCGGGCATCCATATGCCCATCTGCTTGTTTGCTTTTTTGCTGAAATAGGTGGTGATTTTCCGGGTGTTGTTCCACCGGGCAATTTTCTGGGTGGCCAGATTGTCTTCATCAATGATGGTAAATATTTTGTATCTTCCTGCCCGGTCCGTCAATCCTTCCAGCAGTTGGCGCCCCACACCCAGAGACCGGTACTCGGGCCGCACCGAGGTATAGCCGCGCTCCACATACCCGGAAAAATCCAGGCCCGTGGCTTTTTTCAGCCGATGAATCAAAGCGGGCCGGGGATGCTTCAGACAGGAGCAGCCCACCATTTTTTTGTTTTCCATGGCATAACCGATCAGGAACGCATTTTCAAGATTGGACCGGACATGGGTGGTATCCACGGATCCGCCGGCAGTCACCATGGCACAGACCTGATCCAGAAACTCCGGTGCCAGCGTTGATGGCGGTTCAAAATAAAACCCCACATCATTTCCCAGGATGATCCGGGTATGATTGTCCCATCTGAGGCGGGTCAAATAAGATGCCGGATACCGGGCCAGATAAGACAGAATGGCCTCAGGTCCTGAAAGGGTCTGCCAAAACGGGATGCCCGGCAGAGGATCTATTTTATCATAGGCATGAGACATGGCAGGCAAATGTGTGCGGTCATCGGGCCGGTCAAAAGAATGCACGACATGGGGATGGGTCAGGATATATCGCACCGGGGTGGTTTCATTGCCGTTGTCAAACAGATCCGGCCCGGACACATGGTTCCAGATACCTGCTTTTGCCGCCTGCCACAGCAGTTTGGTGGGCATGGATGTCAGATTTCCGGGGCACTGCCACCGGATCATTTTCGGTCCTTTTTCCAGCCAGTTTGTGAGCATATCCGACAGGTCTGAAGGCAGGGATGCATCCACCCGGACCGTCACAATGCAGGGAACCGGCTTCATTTCCGCCTGTTTTGGTTCTGGATGATCATGGGTGCCTGGTTGATGAAATCCGCATCATCATGAAACGCGTCCTTGATTTTCAAAATATCTGCTTGCGCTGAGAAAAACACGTCCACCACTGCCGGATCAAAATGCGTTCCCCGGCCCTGCCGGATGATTTCATAGGATCTTTCAAGGGAAAATGCCTCTTTATAAGGCCGTTTGGAAGTCAGTGCATCAAACACATCCGCAATAGCGACAATTCGCCCCACCAGGGGAATCTGCTTGCCTTTCAACCCCCTGGGATACCCGGAGCCGTCCCATTTTTCGTGGTGAGTCAAGGCCACGGTTTCCCCCAGCCGGATAATCCCGGTGGTGGACCCTTCAAGGATCCGGGCACCGATAATGGTATGCTGCTGCATCACGGCCCACTCATCCGGGTCCAGTTTGCCCGGTTTCAAAAGAATGCGGTCCGGAATCCCGATTTTCCCGATATCATGCAGGGGGGTCGCATACAGAATAGATTCCGTGACCCTTTCTCCAAGCCCCATTTTCCGGGAAATGGCTGCCGCATAATTGCTCATTCTCTGGATATGGGCACAAGTATCTTCGTCCTTGTATTCCGCAGCCCGGGTCAGCCGGTAAATCGCTTCCAGAGACACGGATTTGATACGCGCAAACGCCTGTTCCAGATCCCGGGTCCGTCTGGTCACCTCAGATTCCAGTTCCTTCTGATAATTGCGCATATGGTCAGAGTAGGCTTTCACTTTGATCAGAGAAGCCACCCGGGCCCGCATCTCGGTCTTGTCCACCGGCTTGGTCAAAAAATCATCGGCCCCGGCTTCAATGGCCCGAATTCTGTCTTCTTTGGCATGCAGGGCCGTCACCATGACAATGGGAATGATGGCTGTTTCAGAATCGGATTTCAATTGCCTGGCCACGTCGTATCCATCCATTTTGGGCATCATGACATCCAGCAGAATCACATCCACCGGTTCCCTGGATACTACGTCCAGTGCCTGTTTTCCATCCCCTGCTGTCAATACATGGTAACCCGCAGGCACCAGAATGGCCTCCATCAGACGCAAATTCCGGTCTTCGTCATCCACCACCAGTATGGTTGACTGATCGTTCATCATTATTCCTTTTCAACTGATTTTATACCGAATCGTCAGGCAGGTATTCCTTGATTTTTTCCAGAAATTCATGCAGACGAAACGGTTTTGAGATATAGTCATGACACCCGGCCTCAAGTATTTTTTCCTTGTCCCCGGGCATGGCATTGGCTGTCAGGGCCACCACCATGATATCTTGGGTGGTGTCATGTTGCTTGAGAATCCGGGTGGCTGACAGGCCGTCCATGACCGGCATTTGAATATCCATAAGAATAAGATCCGGCAGATGCTTCTTTGCCAGGGCAACGCCTTCCTTTCCGTTCATGGCCTCAAACACGGTATAGCCTCTGTATTGAAGCACATCTCGAAACAGCTTCCGGTTCTGTAATTCATCTTCCACAATCAAAATGGTTCTGTTTTTTGTGTCCGTCATGGGAGTGATCCTTCATCCTCGATGTCAGCATGTGACGGGCCCCGGGTTCTTTTCTGATTCACCGGAATGATGAAAGAAAAAATCGACCCTTTTCCCTGTCCTTCGCTGTATAAAAACATTTTCCCACCATGAAGCGTCACCAGATCTCGTGTCAGAGGCAGTCCCAAACCGGTGCCCGGACTCTTATCCTGCCGGGTGCCGTGAATCTGGAAAAATGGTTCAAACACTTTTTTCTGATAGGCGGGATCAATGCCCAAGCCGGTGTCGGTGACGGATATTTCAATACAGGCCGCATCTGTTTCCGTGTCAAAACCCAACCGGGTCCTGCCGTGAACCTGTCCGGCCCGAATGGTAACAGCACCGCCATCCGGGGTGAATTTCACGGCATTGGACAGCAGGTTATACAGAATCTGTTTGAGTTTTCTTTGATCCGCCGTAATCGCCTGCGCCTGAACCTCCGGGGTCACCTCCTTTTCAAGGGCAATACCGTGTTTGGCCGCCTTTTCCTTGATCATGATCATACTGTTGTCAATCAGGTCTGACACGTCCACACGGGTCAGGTTCAGTTCGATTTTTCCCGCCTCCACCCGGGACAGATCCAGAATATCATTGATCAAAGAGAGCAGGTGTCTGCCGCTTTCCAGAATATCATCCACATATTCCTGCTGTTTGTCAACCAGAGGCCCGAAATACTGCTCCTTGAGTACCTCGGAAAACCCGATGATGGCATTGAGGGGGGTCCGCAGTTCATGGGACATATTGGCCAGAAAATCCGATTTTGCCCGGTTGGCCCTTTCCGCAGCTTCCTTGGCCTGTTTGAGTTCATTTTCATATTGCATCAACTGAGTGATATTTTCCTTCACCGCCACAAAATGGGAGACATATCCCTGGGAATCCCGGACCGGTGATATGGAGGCCCGCTCCCAGTAGATGGTTCCGGCTTTATTCTGGTTGCAGAACGTGCCGTGCCAGGGCCTGCCTGAAGTAATCGTCTGCCACAGCTTTTTGTAAAACGATGGCGGATGATGGCCGGATTTCAACATCCTGGGATTTTTTCCTTTCACTTCTTCAAACGTGTAGCCGGTTAATTCGATAAATTTGGGGTTGGCATATTCAATATTTCCGTAAAGATCCGTAATAATTACCGTGGCCGGGCTCTGTTCAACTGCTGTGGCCAGTTTTACAAGTTCTTTTTCCGACTGTTTTCTGGCAATGACAATCCCCAGCTGGGTGCCGATCTCATCGAGAATTTCCAGCAGGGACGGATCAGGCCGCTGCTTTTCAGGACTGAAAAATTCCAGCACCGCCGCCACATGGTCCCCCACCATGACCGGGAATGCAAACCCGCCGTGAAGTCCGGTCTCTCCGGCATGTCTGACCCGGGGAAAATCCGGGTAGATGCCCAGATCCTCGAACCATACACTTTTCTTTGATGTCAGCACCCGTCCGATCATGCCCTGTCCCGGGCTGAAACCCGTGCGTTCAGTGATCTTCCTGAATGTGGCAAACCGCGTGTCATCTTCCAGGTACCAGATATCTGTGGGAATCAAATGATCCGGTTTTTCATCATCTGCTTCATACACATGGCCCACCGGCCACCCCATGAACCGGGCAATACCGTCCACGGCGACCTTAAGGGCTTCATTCGAGGTTCCTGCCGCGTTGGCAGCCGCTGCCACATCCTTGAGAAGCCGCAGTTTTTTCCGGCGCTCTTCCAGGGCTTGCTCGGCCTGCTTGCGAAGGGTAATATCATGGGCGATGCCCAGGGTATAGAGAAACTGCTTGTCCGGCCGTGAAATCTCTTTGTCCGACACATCCCAGTATCCCCGGGCAGAGAGCTGAACAAATGTAAAATTGAGTGCGTAATCCTGAGACCCGTGGTTTTTATGCATCAACCGGACATCCTGGTGCTTTTGTCGCCGCTTTCCGATCCGGCGCTCCACCAGGTTATGTCCGAATTTCTCCCGGTCTTCTGGATGCAGCAGATCCGACATGGGCCGTCCTTTGAGTTCGGCAGGATCATATCCCAGCTGCCGGACCGCCGAAGAAATATAATCGATGGTCCCGTCTTCCATGATCCGATAGATAATATCCGGTGTCAGTTCCACCAGGACCCGGTAACGTTCTTCACTTTCCCGGATACTGGCTTCCGCCTGCTCTCTTCTGGAAACCTCCTGCACCAGCTGCCGGTTTTTTTGTTCCAGGCCCCGGGTCCGGTTTTTGACCAGGTCCTCCAGATGATTCCGGTGATCGGCCAGGGCCTGTTCCGCCTGCTTGCGGTCGGTGATGTTTTCATGGGCCACCACCAGACGTGGCGCATCTGAACTGCAAAAACAGGTAACGCGACCGATGAACCAGCGCTGTTCGTCTGGAGAGTGGCAGGGATATTCCATGGCAAATATCCGGGCATCACCCGCCAGTACCGACCGGAGCCCCGCAGCAAAATTCCGAGCCATATCCTTGTCTTCACCGACTGCGGCATCACATACCGCCAGATAATCCGCCCCTTCACAAACATGGGTTGTGACCAGGCCGTTGGATTCTGCAAACCCCCGCCATGCCTGGTTCACCGCAATAATCCTCCCGGTTTCATCCAGCACTGCCACATGGGCGCTCAACGCGTCAATGGTGGCAAATGCGAACTGTCTGGATTCCCTCACTTTCCGGTGCATCCGGTCCTGCTGAAGCCGGTTGACCAGAAGCATGCCCAGGAATACCGTCACCCATGGATAAAAGATGATCAGCGGCAAGGTGATTTTCAGCAGCACTGCTTGGGCAATGCCCAGGGGCAGCATCAGCATGAGCCCCAGCATGACCAGGTGAACTCCCAGCCCGAAAACATAAAGCCGGTGCCAGGACATTTCCGACAGCGGTGTTTTCAGATATCGTCGCCAGACAATCCCGATGCACCCGGAAAAAACAATCACGGCCACGCCGGTCCAGGCCCCGGCCCCGCCCTGATACATCCGGAACACCCCGGTCATCCCCATGGCCACCCCCGTGGGGATCCATCCCAAAAAAAGTCCGGATATGCTCAGCAAAATCGAACGACTGTCAATGATCACCCCGGGGGCAACCGCCCAGGGAACGGTCATGGCTGCCATCCCGATGCCGCCGATAAAAATGCCGAACAACACCTGGGTGTGGATTGTTTTTTTCTGGGGCCACCGGGCTGTGACCAGATCAAACACATAGGCCGTGGCCAGCAATAATGCCAGGTTATGAATCATGTCCAGTACAGGCAAATAATTCATCACATCTTTGACATGTCAAATTTTGTTTGACGCATGTATTTTTTTATCTTTGACATTATGATTTTGCAAGTGTTATTTTTTAAAGCTGAGACCGTTGACGGATTCCCGGATCTTTTCATTTTTAGATTGACAAACAATTTCAGAATTTATAATATTAAGAGTTTTTTAATAGGATTATGAAAATCGATAAAACGTGGCAAGAAGCATTGATTTGATAAGGAGAGTTTAACCATGTACGCAGTGATCAGAACCGGCGGTAAGCAATACAAGGTTCAGGAGAACCAGATCCTGAAAGTTGAGAAACTGGCGGGAACCGAAGGTTCGGAAATTGAATTCAACGATGTGCTCCTGTACTCAGACGGAGAAACCATCACCCCAGGCAATCCCGTGGTGGAAAATGCAGTGGTCCGGGCCCATGTCGTGGAACAGGGCCGGGACAAAAAACAGCTGGTTTTCAAATACAAACGGCGTAAAGGGTACAGAAAAATGCAGGGCCACCGGCAGCATTACACCCAGATTAAAATTGCGTCCATATCCGTTTAAGCAAAACACAAAAAGGGGATTGACACATGTCACATAAAAAAGCAGCCGGTAGTTCAAAAAACGGCCGGGATTCAAATGCGCAGCGCCGGGGCGTGAAAAAATTCGGCGGACAGGCAGTTTCAGCCGGCAACATCATTGTCCGGCAGGTGGGTACCAAAATCCATCCGGGAAGCAATGTGGGTATGGGCAAGGATTTTACCCTGTTTGCTATGATCGATGGCGTGGTGACCTTTGAAAGAAAAGGCCGTGACCGTAAAAAAGTCAGTGTTTATGCCGCGTGAAATTTGTTGATGAGGCAGTTATCACCATTCAATCCGGTGACGGGGGGCCTGGATGCACCTCTTTCAGACGAGAGCGGTTCATTGAACGGGGCGGACCGGACGGCGGTGACGGCGGTGATGGCGGACATGTCATATTAAAAGTGGATCCGGGAAAACGGACCCTGTATGACCTTCACCGCCAGAAGATGCACCGGGCTCAAAACGGCGCCCAAGGAATGGGCCGCCAGAAGCATGGCAAAAACGGGAATCCCTGCTATATTAACCTGCCGGCAGGAACCCTGGTCCGGGATGCAGATACAGATCAGACCATTGTGGATCTTACCCGGGAAGGGGATGAATATATCATCGCTGAAGGCGGGAAAGGCGGCCGCGGCAACAAGCGGTTTGCCACATCCACCAACCGGGCTCCCAGATATTCTCAACCCGGACTTCCGGGTGTTGAACGCAAACTCAAGCTTGAACTGAGGCTTTTGGCGGATGTGGGCATTGTGGGACTTCCCAATGCCGGAAAGTCCACGCTTATTGCCGCCATGTCCGCGGCCCGGCCTAAAATCGGGGCATACCCGTTCACCACCCTGACCCCGACCCTGGGTATGGTCACACCCCCTTTTGGCGAACCGTTTGCCGTTGCCGACATCCCGGGGCTCATCAAAGGGGCCCACCAGGGGACCGGACTGGGGATCAAATTTCTCAAACACATTGAACGGACCGGTATACTGATTCATCTGATCGATGCCGGTGCCATTGATCCCCAGGAACCGCTGGCGGATTTCACCGTCGTCAACCAGGAACTCACTCTTTACAGCCGGTCTCTGGCAGACAAAACCAGAATCATCGTCCTGAACAAAATCGATCTGGCCGGGACCGATCACCGGGTGGCCAGTTTCTGCCGGGCAGTGCCGGATCTTGAAGTTCACACCATTTCAGCCGCCGCCGGGCAGGGTGTTGACAAGCTGATCCAATTGCTGGCATCCCGCCTTCAAAAAGAGTGATTCAATGAAAGCCGGGCTTTTTGGCGGCACGTTCAACCCGCTTCATATGGCACATATCCGGATTGCCGAACATGTTAAACAATGTCTGGCACTGGACACTATCTTTTTTTTCCCTTCCGCCACCCCGCCCCATAAACCCGGAGTCAATCTGGCACCGGCACTGGACCGCTATGACATGGTGGTCAAAAGCCTGGCACACAAAAAAGGGCTGAAACCGTCTGATATTGAAATCAATCGCAAAGGGCCATCCTTTACCATCGACACGGTTCACGCGTTTAAGCGGCACTATGGTGAATCCCATCAGTTTTATCTGCTCATGGGCTCGGATGCGTTTTTTGATACGCCGACCTGGAAACGGCAAAAAGATATTTTTGCCACGGTTGCCATCGTTGTCATGCCCAGACAGGGCACCGGTTCAGACCCGGATATCCGATCCTTTCTTGACGAACATATCGCAAAAGGGTACACATGGCATCAGGAGGAACGGCAATTCGTACATGACAGACTGCAGCCGGTCCGCATTTGTCCTGTCCCCCGAATTGACATATCCTCCACTTTGATACGCAACCGGGTGAAACAGCACTTTCCCATCAAAGGACTGGTTCCGCCACCGGTGGAAAAAATTATCAATGAAAGGAATTTATACTTATGACAGATCCTTCAGAAGAACTGACACCTTACCTGAGTGTTGTTTTCGGCCGGAAACCCCGGTCTGTCACAGCCATTGATGTCCGTTCTTTAACCTCATATACCGACACGCTGATCATTGTCGAAGCCGGTTCCCACCGTCAGGTGACGTCTCTGGCCGAAAACATCGTCACCGGACTGAAGGCAAAAAATATCCTGTCTTTGGGCACTGAAGGAATCAAGGAAGGGGAATGGGCCCTGCTGGATTACGGCAGTCCCATCATCCATATATTTGAAACCAAAGCCAAGGCGTTCTATGATCTGGAAGGCCTGTGGAGCGACGCACCCCGTCTGGACCTGTTCGGTTTTGAAACGGCTTTAAAATCACCAAAGGAGCCTTCATGACCGTAACACAACTGATTACAGATTATATCACCGGAAATGAGATCAACCTGGTCGGGCCTGAAATCAGCCGGCAGAATTTTGAAAAATTTCTGGTGGAAACCAATGGGTACAAAAAACAGGAAATTCATGTGAACGAACCATTGACTGTTCAGTTCAAAGGGGAAGATTATATATCTTGCATTGATCTGGTGGTCTGTGTCGAAGATCGGGCCGTCATGGCCGTGACCTGTGTGGCCGGCTCCATCGGCTCATATGAAAGGGAAATACTGGCCGGGGCCCGGCTGGTCAGAAACTATCAGATTCCCTTTGCCGTGTCCACGGATGCCAAAGATGCCGTGGTCATGGACACGCGGTCGGGCAAAACCTTAGGCAAGGGGCTGGCGGCTGTACCGTCCCGGGAACAGATGGAAAAAAAACTGCCGGACCTTGTGTTTGAGCCGTTGGATGAAAACAGAAAGGAGCGGGAGATGATCATCTACCGCTCCTTTAACATGGAAAAAATCAATCGTTGATTTTATGACAGTTCCCGGTTGCAGTGCTTGCAGATTTTGGCCCTTTTTTTGATGATTTCAGCGCAAAAGGGGCATTCTCTTGTAAAATGGCGTTCATGAAGCTGGTCAATGGCAGCCTTCACGCCGGTTTCCAGCACCGGGGTGGGGAACTTATGGTTGATCAGAGGCTCGATGGCTTCCACACCGCCCAGTTCTCCCACCATTTCAGCGGCTTTAAGCCGTGCCCGGTTGGGAACCACCGGATCCAGCAGCATTTTTAAAATCTCGTCCCAGTCTTTTGATATATAATAATCCGTGAGAATGGAAAACGCCTGTTTGGTTTTCTCCTTGAGTTCATTCTGACGAATCACTGCGTGATCATCCAGCTTACTTCCGGTGCCCCCCACCGGGCTGAAAACGGGCATGTATTCAAAATTCTTCTGACCCGGCTCATTGATGCACCGGTAAGAAGCAGGGGCTTCCATGGTGTCTTTAAGATGGTCCCACCCCTTTTGGTAGGAAGGACAGTCATCATTGAAACACACAAACAGGTAGGGGGTTCCCCATCCAAGTCCATCGGAAAAATTGATGGGCGGCACTTCCCACAGGACCATTTCTTTTTTGCAATGGGGGCACACGGGTTTATCCATCTGGATATATCTGTCCAGCAGTTCTTCTTTTGTTTCAAATGCCATTATTTTTTGTCTCCTTATGATTGTCTGACGGCTTCAGTCAATCATAGTAATCAGCCCCCTGCCTTTGTCAATCAATGATCAGTCGATCACTGCCAGCACGTCTCCTTTGGCCACGGCATCCCCTGTGTCAAAATGAATGGCGGAAACAGTCCCGGTTTTTGAGGCCGGCAGGGCATTTTCCATTTTCATGGCCTCGATAACCACCACGGTTTCCCCTTCTTCCACGGCATCTCCCACCTGTTTTTCATGCCGGATCACCATGCCTGGCATGGGCGCTGTCACCGGAGTACCGGAATCAGAGGCTGAACCTGTTTTTTCCATATCCTGTTTTACAGGCCCTGGTTCGGGTTTGACTTGTACCGGTGCTTCGGGCGCCGCTGGAGAGGCCTTGGGTGCCGAAGTCCGGGAAGGGGATGAAATCCCGGCTGCCGGAGCCACATGGGAAATGCCCGGTGCGCCCCCCTGTTCTTCCACCCCGACCTCAAAACACTCGCCATCCACAAACACGTTAAAAATCCGGGTATTTTCTGTTTTTTCAAAACAGGGTTTTTCCATCAGCTCCCCGGCCTTTGCTTTTTTAATCAAAACCTCCTGTCTTTTCACATCTTCCAGTGAAACGGGTTTAAGGGCATCCGACATTTTTTCCAGCCCGTATTTCTGCTTGAGAAATTTTTTGCCGGTGACGGGAAACAGCGCATACAGCAGCAGATCTTCATCGTTTTTTGCCAGATCCCCGATCTCCTGTTTTGCTTTTTCCAGCTCCGGCTCCAGCACCTGGGCCGGCCGGCAGGTAATGGGCTCTTCTCCTCTGGTATATCCTTTCAGCGCTTTTTTCTGAACGTCCGGATCAATGGGAACCGATGTTTTTCCATACAGGCCGTAACACAAATCCTTGACCTGGCCGGAGATCATCTTGTACCGCTCTTCTTTGGTGTCAAACAGCACATTGTTCACGGTCTGGGTGCCCACAATCTGACTGGTGGGCGTCACCAGGGGAATCTGACCCAGTTCTTTTCTCACCCGGGGCAGTTCTTTATACACCTGGCCGATCTTATCCAAAGAATCCATCTCCCGCAGCTGGTTCACCAGATTGGACAGCATCCCGCCGGGTGTCTGGTGCAGCAGCACGTTGATGTCGATCAAAGACACCTTGGTGTCATCCAGCAGATGTTTGTATTTGGGCATCACCTCTTTTTCCAGGATCTCGTTGATATCGGCCAGGGCCTTGATATCGAATCCGGTATCCCGGTTGGTGCCCAGAAGTGCCATGACCAGCGGTTCCAGTGCGGCATGGGAAGTCCGATACGCATAGGGTGTCACACAGGTATCCACGATATCCACCCCGGCCTCCACTGCTTTGAGATGGGTCATGGGAGACATGCCCGAGGTGAAATGACTGTGCAGGTGAATCAATGGTTTGACATTGGCTTTCAACGCCTTTATCAGCTGATAGGCATCGTAGGGTGCCATCAGTCCGGCCATATCCTTGATACAGATAGAGTCTGCACCCATCGCTTCCAGTTCTTTGGCTTTTTTGATATAATAATCCAGGTTATAGACCTCGCCGCCCAAACGGGGCTCGGTCAAAGTATAGCAGATACATCCCTGAAAATGGGCCCCGCATTCCTTGATTACCGGCACCACGGTTTCAAAATTTCTGTAATCATTGAGCGCATCAAACGTTCTGAAAATTTCCAACCCGTTGTCCACGGTTTTTTTCACAAACAATTTGGCCACATCATCGGCATAATTCCGGTACCCCACCAGGTTCTGCCCTCTGAGCAGCATGGAAAACGGGGTTTTTTTAAAATATCGTTTCAAGGTCCGCAGCCGCTCCCAGGGGTCTTCCCCTAAAAACCGGTGCATGGTATCAAACGTGGCGCCCCCCCAGACCTCCACGGCCCAGAACCCGATATCATCCATCCGTTCAGCCACCGGGATCATGTCTTCGGTTCTGCCTCGGGTGGCAAACAAAGACTGGTGACCGTCCCGCAGGGAAAGATCTTCCACCTTTAACGGATTTTTTGCCGGAGGCCGGTCAGGGCCATAATTCATCTGTGTCGTTTCAAGCTGAGTGTGTTCCGTCATAACTATTTTCTCCAAAAATTGAGTTTATTTAAACATGCGCAGCTGCATCATGGTGTTGGCCTGCATCATGGCCTGCCGGCCGGTCATACCCCAGAGGTTGGGAGCATTTGAAACCGTTTTGACAGATACCGGCCCTTCCGGAAAAGAGGCATCGCTATTTTCCCGGCACGACTGTCTGTCTTCATCGGTTTTGATGTGGGCAATGACCGCTGCCATGGCAGCCACTTTTTTTTTGCGATCCATGATCTCTCCTTTTATCATACCGGAATGTTCCCGTGTTTTTTGGCTGGACGCATTTCCCGTTTGCTGGCCAGCGCTTCCAGGGCATCAATGAGCCGGGGCCGGGTTTTCGACGGTGTGATCACCGCGTCCACATATCCCCGGGCTGCCGCACAATAAGGATTGGAAAACCGCTCATTGTATTCCGCGATTTTTTCCTTTCGTTTGGCCACTGGATCATCTGCCGCCTTGATCTCTTTGGCATGGATGATGTTGGCGGCCCCTTCCGCACCCATGACGGCAATCTCCGCACTGGGCCAGGCAAATGCCATGTCCGCGCCCAGGTGTTTGGAGCACATGGCCAGATAGGACCCGCCGTAATCCTTGCGGGTGATCAGCAGCAGTTTGGGTACTGTGGCCTCGGAATAGCACCACAGCAGCTTGGCCCCATGGCGGATGATGCCGCCCCATTCCTGTTTGGAACCGGGCAGATACCCGGGAACGTCCGCAATGGTGAGCATGGGAATGTTAAAGGCATCACAGAACCGGATGAACCGGGTGGCCTTGTCCGACGCATTGATATCCAGACACCCGGCCAGATGACTGGGCTGATTGGCGATAATACCGATGGACCGGCCGTTGAGCCGGGCAAAACACACCAGGATATTTTTGGCATAATACTGATGCGGTTCAAAAAACACCCCGTCATCCACAATGGATTGAATCACGTTTTTCATGTCATACGCCCGGTTGGGGCGGTCTGGAATCAAGGTGTCCAGGGCCGGGTCCGTGCGGGCGGGATCATCTTTGGGAGGAATAAAAGGCGGATCTTCCATATTGTTGGTCGGCAGATAGGACAAAAGGGTTTTTATCTGCGCGATGCAGTCTTCATCGGATTCACAGGCAAAATGGGCCACCCCGGATTTCTCGTTGTGGGTCATGGCGCCGCCTAAGTCTTCAAAGGAGATCTCTTCACCGGTGACCGCCTTGATCACATTGGGACCGGTGATGAACATATAACTGCTTTTCTTCACCATGAACACAAAATCGGTCATGGCCGGGGAATACACAGCCCCGCCGGCAGTTGGCCCCATGATGGCGGAAATCTGAGGAATCACCCCGGAACACGCGGAATTTCTGAAAAATATCTCCCCGTATCCGGACAACGCATCGATGCCTTCCTGAATTCTGGCACCGCCTGAATCGTTCATGCCGATGACCGGGGACCCGGCTTTCAATGCCATATCCATGACTTTGCAGATCTTTTGGGCCTGCATCTCGCCCAAGGATCCGGCCCGGGCCGTGAAATCCTGGGCATAGGCAAACACAATCCGTCCGCCCACTTTACCATGGCCGGTCACCACCCCGTCTGCCGGAATTTGTTTTTTTTCCATGCCGAAATTGGTACACCGGTGGGTGACAAACATATCCAGCTCCCGGAACGTACCTTTGTCAAAAAAATGATCCAGCCGTTCCCTGGCATTGAGCCTGCCCTGTTCCCGCCGTTTTTCCAACGCAGCGTCTCCCCCCATTTTCAATATTTCCTGCTCTTTGCGCTTCAGGGTCTGAATATTGTCTGCTGTGGTTCCCATAACTAAAAGTCCTTCCATGTTCCTTTGTTTCATTCATTGGCTATTTTTGATGGCGGACCATTCCATGCTGAACCGCCATGCCCAAAACCATTCCTCCGGATGGGCATCCGGGGGACATCCGATACAGGTTGTTTTGATATTCGGATCAAATGCCGATGCAAAATAGGTATATTCAACCAACCCGGCTGATTTGCACGGATAGTCCGGCAAATTTTTACGTTTTCTGGCTGCCTGAACCCGGCATTCATTCATCTGAAATACAAAACTTTTGGGACTTTCGTCAACAATTGATTGCGATTTTATAAAAAGAATACATTCCGGGTATTCCATTTTTGAATACCCGGAATGCTTGAAATCTGTCAGGAAAAAATGTTTTGTAAAGATTTAAAAATAAAAACCAACATGATGTGGACGTTTTTTTGTCAGGCCGCCCACAGTGAGAAACGCAATCACATCAAATTTTCTGTTTTGGCCAGCGACAAATGGCAAACGATGTATATACAACCGCCAGCAGTATGTTGAGCAATATCTGATAAAACACATGCCAGGGGATCCAACCGAACACCAACGGATGAATTTTATGCCACTGCCAGAAATCGACATAACCGACAAACGGAATGGCAAATGCGATGAACCATAATAAATTCTGTTTTTTTCTTGACATATCTGTCACCTTTTTTTGGGGTTTGAATAACCTTGTTATAATGCGGTAGTTTTTTTAAGGTCATTTGTCAGTCTGGCCCGCAATTTGAATCGTTGAACTTTACCGGTGGCTGTCCGTGGCAGTTCATCGACAAAATATATTTTTCGAGGACACTTGTAATGGGCAGCTCTTTCTCTCACAAAATCCTTTAACACTTTCTCCATATCCTGCGTGGAATCATGATCATCTCTTAGCACGACAAAAGCGACCGGTTTATCAAGGCCGGCTTCATTGCCTTCTGCAACCACGGCCACCTCATTGACCTGAAAATGCTCCAGCAGCACGTTTTCAATTTCCATCGGAGACAGCCACAACCCACCCGGTTTCAGCATGTCGTCATCACGGCCGGCGTACCAATAGTAGCCGTCCGCGTCCTGATAAAATTGATCCCCCGTGCAGAACCACTCCCCATGAATCGATTGTTTGGTCTTGTCATGCTTGTTCCAGTAGCAGGCAGTGGTCCCGTCATTTTTCACCCACAGCGTTCCAATATCTCCCACCTCAACATCTGCTCCCTGTTCACCAAGCAATCTGCCTTCATAACCGCTCAGCAATTTTCCGCAACTGCCATGACGGACGCTTCCTGGGCGATTGGACAGGTAAATCATTCCAACATCCGTGGAACCGACACCATCGAGTATTTCAACATTGAACATTTCCCGCCATTTTTCATAAATCACCTTTGGCAGTGCTTCCCCGGCTGATACACACAACCGGACGGAAGAAAGATCCAGTTTTCGTCCGGTTTTTTCCATGTGATTCAGAAGTGCGGAATAAAAACTGGGCACACCGTAAAACAGAGTGGGACGATATTTTTCAATGGTATTCATTACAATTTCCGGTTCCGGTTTTTCCGGGTTGAGAACCACTGCGGATCCTTTCAAGGAGGGAGAATCAATGGAATTGTTGCGACCATATGAAAAATAAAGTTTGGAAATTGAATATGAAATATCGTTCTCTGTGATACCCATCACATCCGTGCTGTGCGGCGGCATGCTGTACAGAAGATCATGATGCAGATGGACAACCCCTTTTGGCAATCCGGTCGTCCCGGAACTATATAACCAGAATGCCATATCATCCTTGGAAGTCGGGGCTGCTGTCAATTCCGGGGAAGCCTGGCTGACAATATCATTAAAACTGATTTGTCCGGGTTGAACATTCCCGATCACAACGATATGCTTCAGATATTTCAGATTATCCTGCATGTCATTGAAAACAGGCGCCAAATCTGCGCTGGTGATTAGAATCTTTGCCCTGCTGTCGTTCAAATAATACCGATAATCACCCGGCATTGCCATCGTGTTCACCGGGACGGCAACAGCACCGGTTTTTATTATGCCATAATAGGTGCTGATGAATTCCGGGCAATCCGGAAGGCAGATCATTACCCTGTTTTCCTGTTCAATCCCCAGATCAAGCAATGCGTTTCCTGTTTTGTTTGCCTGTTTTGCAACCTGCGACCAGGTGATCACTTGATCTTTGAAATAAATGGCCGGTCGGTCCCCTCTTCCTTCTTCGACATGACGATCCAGCATATACGTGGCGATGTTGAACTGATCTGGAATGTCTGTAAAATTCATGCGAATGTCCCCCCATCTTTTTTAATATTTACACTTATTGTGAACACGTTACAAATTTCGGCTATTTTAATTTTTGATAATTAAAACTTGATGACAGAACGGGTATCGGTGTTTCAATGATTGTTTCGCTTTCCGAAAGCACTGAATCCAGGTACTGGTGAGTTCTTTCAGCAGATTCTTTTTCTTCCCCTTTCTGCTGTGTCAGAAGGCTGACCCCAACAAGCACAATCACAGTCGTCGAAATGACGGGAATGATGACCTGGAATCCCTGAAGAACAGACATGGGAATGATTCCTGAAGCAAACAGAACCAATACGGATTCACCGGCTATAATCGACGATATGGCACCTGCAGCAGTGCTTCTTTTCCAGTAAAGCCCGGCCAGTACCGTCGGTGTCAACACGGCGTATCCGGTAAAGGCCCATGAAACGATGCTCAATATGGCAGCCGGCGGTTTCAAAGCGATTGCGGTTGTTGTCAAAGCCAGTATAAGAATGAAAAAACGCCCGACAAGGACCTGTTTTTCCTGGCTGGCCGTTTTATTAATATATCGGACATACACATCTTTTGTGAACATGGTGCTGATGGTGATCAATTGAGCGCCTAAAGTTGACATAATTGCTGCCAGTACTGCTGATAAAATAATGGCGCCTATCCACAAGGGATAATATTTTCCCAGAAGCAGCGGGATAATCTGATCTGATTCCTTGCCGATCAAATCCGGAAAAACGGTATGGCCATAGACACCGAGAAACAACACCGGCACATAGATCAAAATCATTGCAAGCGGATAAAAAGACATGGTCGTCCGCAGAGAATCAGAACTTTTTGCTGCTAAAAATTTTGTGAAAAGCTGGGGGAATACAGGAATTGCCAGCCCAATGACCAGTGCAAAACTGAACCAGTTCTGTACAGTGAAATTTTTTCTTTCAATCAGTTCCGGGAAATTTACAACCAGGTTTTGCGTAACTTCCGACATGCCGCCGAGCTTATACACGATCAGGCTGAAGGCGGCCACGACACACACCATCATAACAAGGCCCTGAAACAAATCAGCATAAGCAGTTGCTCTTAATCCACCAATAAACACATACATTGTGACAAATACAAGAATCATCACAACGCCGACCCATGTCGGCAGTGCATTCTGAGTCAGACCACTGATGATATACCCCGCCCCGATGGGTTGAACAACCATATAAGCCAATGTAAAAATTCCCAATACCAGGACTATGAGAACCCTTAACACATCACTCGCATACCGTTTGCCAAACAATTCCGCCGGAGTCATATAGCCGAATTTCTTGCCGACCAGCCATGAACGAAACCCGATGATATAGAAAAAAACCGCTGCCATGCTGGTCGTTGTCGCTAAAAAACCGAAAAATCCAAGCCCCAGATGATACGCACCTCCAGGCCCGCCTAAATATGCAAAAGCGCTGATGTTGGTGGCAAACAGTGTAAAAAACATCACATAGGGCCCAAGGCTTCTTTTGGCCATAAAATACCCTTCTGACGATTTTGACACATTTCTTGATGCAAAAATGCCGATGCAAAGCGTTATGATTAAGTAAGCTGCGATAACACACAGCGCGATTATGACTCCTCCTGTCATGGTCTTATCTCCTTTTTTGAAATCGTTTCTGACTGGTTTCTGATTTTTTAATCTGTGTCAATTTTTTTTTACCCCCCCCTTTCGTCATGTTGCATTCTAAAACCGTCAACCAATGTCCTTTCGAACTTTTGATGAATTTACCTGTTCTGATACATCTAAAATATTTCACGCTTTATGAATACTGCACAAAAGTGACTTCTGATCCGGATATCCCATGATCTTTTCTCGACAGGTCACGTCTGTCAGAAGATTTGCATTGGCCTCCTCAGGCCAGCCGTGCGGTACAAAAACCATACCTTCTGAAATTCGATCATCCACACGTGCTTTCATCCTTACCTGGCCTGTATTTGTTTTGACAATAATTTCGTCCCCGTTTTTTATCTGATATTTTTCTGCTGTTTTCAGCCCGATCTCTGATTCAGGTTCAGGGGCTTCATCCCGAAGCATCCTGACATTCCGATGCTGACTGTGAGTAAAATAATAATTTCGATGACCGGTGCTGAGTATCAGCGGATATTCAGCAAGAAACGCTTTGTCCGCACTCAAGGGACTTCTTTCCGGTTCCTGATAGGTCGGAAGCGGGTCAAAGCCGATATCTTCCAGGGCCTGACTGTAGAGTTCAATCCTCCGGGATGGGGTTGCAAACAGATTGTCGTTAACCTGGTATGTTTTTTCCTGATAAAAATCTCCTTCAGGCTTTTCATTCAAAAGATAATCAAAAGACAATTTTGAGGGGCCTAGTTCAAACCGCACCAGTTCCTCTTCGGATTTCCACGGAAACGATTCCTCCATACCCAAACGCTTGGCCAGTTCCGTATAGACCCACCATTCAGACCGACTTTCATATAACGGCTCGATGCATTGTTTACGAAGCATCAGAAAGGGGAGGCAATGACAGACATTGTATGTATAGGCAACTCCCCATTTTTCAAGATGGGAACATGCCGGCAGCACATAATGGGCCTCACGGGCGGTTTCTGTCATATGCATATCATGAACGACTAAAAGTTCAAGTTTTCTGAATGCTTCCCGGAAAGCGTTGGTATCCGGCATGGACATCAACGGATTGCCGCCTACCACGTAAAATGCTTTCAGTTTTTCAGGAATGCTTTCCGGTACGACCGTTACGACCCCATAAGGGCTTTTACGTCCCCAGACTTCAAAAAACAGCGGGAACTGGTCCGCCCCAAGCGGTTCTCCATCAACTTTCATGCCCACATTTCCAAAGGCCAGACGCGGGCTGATGACCCACCCGCCGGGAACATTTATGTTTCCGGTAATGACCTGTAAAACAGAAAACGCCCGGCTGCTTTGAGTGCCATTGGCCGTCTGATCTTGCGTACAGGTCCCCTGATAAATACCGGCTCCTTTTACTTCTGCAAACAGGCGGGCCAGTTTTCGGATCTGATCCGCAGGTATCCAGGTGATTTTCTCTGCCCACTCAGGCGTATACTTCTGAGCATGATCCAAAAGCTGGTCAAATCCGATCGTGTATGCATCAATGAATTTTTTGTTTTTGACATACAGGTTTTCATTGATGATCACATGGATCATAGCCATTGCCAGTGCACCATCGGTACCCGGCCGTATCTTGAGATACATGTCTGCTTTGTCGGCCAGGGGAATACGTCTGGGATCAACCACCACCAGTTTTGATCCCAGTGACAGATTTTTCTCTATGGCCAGTTTCAAAGGGAAATCCGACGCATCCGGATTATGTCCCCAGAGCAGGTAGAGTTTCGAATCCAGTTCTTCGGTGGGATATTTTCCAAAAGTGATCTGACGCGTTCGAATACGCATCCGGTAGCACACACTTTCCACTGAAAAAAAATTGGGAGAACCGAAAGCCGCCTTGAAACGCTGGGTCAACCCTGCCATTTCCAGATTTTCAACGCCGATGGATCCGCTGAAAACACCCAGAGTCTGGGGGCCATAATCTGTTTTCAACTGGGTGAGCTTGTCTGCAATTTCGTCCAGGGCCTTCTCCCAGCTGATTCTCTCGAATTTGCCGTTGACTTTTTTCATCGGATATTTCAATCGATCAGGTCCGTAAATATGCTCCAACATGGCCTCCCCCTTGGGGCAGAGTTTCCCATGATTTATTGGATGCGACTCAAGCCCTTCAACTTTGACGGCTTTACCGTCCGCCACCGTGACCCTGGTCCCGCAGCTGTGATAACACAGCGTGCAATCCGTCAATATCTCTTTTGTTTTTTCCATGTCAGCTCCCTTATATATATTTTTGGTTGACACCCTTGATGCCGCGCCGCAAATAATAGTTATTTGTTATCATGTAATATGTTATGCTTTTGCGCTTGTCAAGATTTTTTCCGACACCCGTAAAAGTTTCAAAAGAATTATACAAAGCAAGCAAAACAAAATATTTCATACTGACCCTGAAACCCTCATTATTTGTAACTGTATTAAAAACCAGACTGGACATTCGTTGATATAACAACCAAACAAAGGATTCGATCACAACTTAAAACTATTCATATATTGACGATCCGGGCAAAAAATGATTGACACATTTAAAAACATAATATATTACATAAATATAAGTTATATGATTGCGGATTTTTATGAATTTAAAAGTGACATATGCGCTCATCAATCTGGTAAAATAAGAATTCAAAATTTTTTAACTGTTAATACAAGGGTTGACAAATGAGATATGGAGAAACCGGTTTTGTTCTGGAAATTGATTTAACGGAAGGCAGCAGCGAAAAGGTTGCAACGGATCCGAAATCAACGGAACTCTTTATAGGAGGTCAGGGAACTGCCGCCAAAATACTGTGGGACAGGGTGCCCCCTGAGGTAGAGGCGTTTTCTCCGGACAACCTGCTGATATTCTCTGCGGGTCTGCTGCATGCCACACCGGTTCCGGGTGCCAATCGTGTGGCGGTGAACACCATCTCTCCTCAGACCAACCTGATGTCCCATTCATTGATGGGAGGATTTTTCGGCCCGGAAATGAAACATGCCGGTTATGACCAGATCATCATCCGCGGCAAATCACCGGAACTGGTTTATCTGTATATAAACAATGACCAGGTTGAAATACGGGATGCTGCTCACTTGAAGGGAAAAGGCACCACTGAAACCGGGGATTTGCTCAAAAAAGAACTCAAGGATGACAAGATTCAGGTGGCAGCCATCGGCCTGGCAGGTGAAAACAGAGTTTTTATGGCCTCCATCGATCATGGTCACTCCAGTGCATCCCGCGGGGTGGGGGTGATCATGGGAGACAAAAAATTGAAGGCAATCGCTGTCCGGGGAACCAAAGATATTAATATTGCCCATCCGGAAGCACTTTTCATGGCATGCCTTGATTTGCACAAAAAAATTGCCGACAGTGATGGATGCGGTGACTGGATGGCCTACGATGAAGATGACAGCTTTCATCACAATCATTTCGCCTGGGGTAACGCACGCACGCGCAGAAAAGACTTCTGGAGCAAGGAACTGGAAGATCGGTGGAAAAAACTCAAGTATGACAACATGGACCGACAGACCAGCTGCTACAATTGTCCAAAAAACTGCCGCAATGTGATCAGTCGCCCGGGGAAAAAAAGGTTTGGTTATAAATGTTACGGAAAAGACACTTACCACATGGCAGCCTTCAAGGAACTGGACTTTTCCTATGACATCCTGGGGGTCGCACAGGAATACGGGCTGGATTCATACTCAACACCTCAGGTGATGGCCTTTGCTTTAGAGCTTTATGAAGACGGTATCCTCACGGATACGGATATGCCCGGCTTACCCGCCGACTCCGGCGATCGATTTTTCTACTTGATGGAAAAAATTGTCCGGCGGGAAGGTATTGGAGACATTCTGGCGGATGGGGTTTACCACGCAGCCCGCAGGATTGGAAAAGGGGCGGAAGCTTACGATCACAATACCACCAAAAAATTTGAACAGTTGCCCATCAAACTGGGAAAGGTAAATCCGGCTTATTTTCTGATGATCGCCACCGGAGAGAAAATGAGCATCACCCAGATTGAAGGCTCTTTTCCTCAAGACCCTCTTCCCACAATGGCGGAGAGAAAAGAGTTTGTCAAAAACTGGACCGCGCCGCCTGATGATAAATTCAAAGAATATTTCCTGAACTGGGAAAAAAGAAATGTAATGTCCAATCAGGCATTCTGCGACATTGTTGATTGGAACGAAGCCATGCACTATATCGATGACGCCACCGGGCTGTGTGGATTCGTATCATCATTCAGAGGACAGTTCGGCGGTGATGTCGCCTATAATATCCATAACATACCTGTACTCATCCATCTTGCGACAGGCATTGATATGGACAAAGATAAACTTTGGAAAACTTTTCAAAGAAACCGGACATTGATCCGGGCCATTAATGGAAGAAGAGGTTTGAGAAGAAAAGATGAAAGACCGCCTGAAGATCACTGGGCCGTTCGGGATGAAGAAATCGAACAAAAACTTCTTGACGAGTATTATGAATTCAAGGGATGGAACAAAGAGGGGATTCCCACCAGAAAAACACTGGACAGACTTGGATTGAGCCATGTCGGTGAAGATCTCCTGAAAAGGGGTGTTCTGACCGATGATGGAACGGATTCCGCCACGAAATATGAAGTGAGCGAACAGATGATATCAAACGCATAAAGGATGATCGCCGTGACAGATGACCGCACCAAAAAAATCATCAGACAGATAAAAGTGGATATCAATAAATGCTCGGGTTGCCGGTCCTGCGAAATGGCCTGCTCCGCATTGCACGCCGATCCGAAATACAGCAGCATCAATCCGGCCAGATCCCGTATCAGAGTTTATATGGACGAGATAAGAGACCTGTATGTCCCGGTTCGGGGCGGTGCTTATACGCGAACTGAATGTGAGGGAAGAAGCCGATATACGCTTGATGGAAAAGAGTATCCGGAATGCAGTTTCTGCCAGGCTTCCTGCCCGTCCAGAAATCATTTCAAAGAACCGTACTCCGGTTTTCCTCTGAAATGTGACATGTGCGCGAATGACCCCTCTTTGTCAGAACCATTGTGTGTTCAAGTTTGCCAATTTGATGCCCTGACATACGAAGAAAAATCAGAGGAAATGATGGCCGATGAAACCCGCCAAAACAATGACCTGAAAACATTGGTTCTAGCATGTGAGTCTCTGGTGAAAAAACATGGTGAAAAAAAAGTGATGAAAGCGTTTCTCCAATTATCAAAACACTGAAACCTATGGGAAAAGGGATTCAAAAATGAAAGGCAATTCAACATAACCCTTCCGTTTTTTTTGAAAAAGATTTATATACTGATTTTTTTGAGTTGTTTTATGCAATATTCTAAATCTAAGGATGCAGAAAGTGGGTGAGTGTAAAAAAAAATTTTTACAAAATTATGAGGACGATTTGGAGATCAACGAAAAAGTGATGGTTGCCATTGTAAAGGTGTCGGAAAGTTTTAAAAAAGACAGCGATGCCATATTCAAGAATTATGGACTGACTTTTTCACAATATAACGCTTTACGAGTTTTGAACAATTCAAAAAATGGTCAGAATTCGGTCACCAATACCAGCAAAATCATGATTGTGTCAGGACCGAACCTGACCGGTATCGCCAAACGATTGGAAAAAAATGGTTTTATACTCAGAAAACGGGACCCCAACGATGAACGTATCACCCTGCTTGAAATCACTCCCAAAGGAAAACAGGTTTTAAAAAATATCAGTGCGGCAAAAGATGAAAACATATCCAATTATATAGGGAATTACCCCGAGGAAGAAAAAGAAAGGATGCTATCAGCCCTCAAGCGCATATTCAAAACAAGGACCCTGAACCAGGAATGTGCCTCAAAGATTTTATGAACCATATCATCATAAATCATAATCCCAATAGATCAGCCGCATTTTTTCCAGCAATCTTTTCTTTTTCCTCTTGATCCAGACACGAGAGGTTCATTAAATAGTTCAAATCTTCCGACTGCTCTGAAAAAGGGCTGTCGCTTCCAAACAAAAACCGGTCAACAGGATGCTTTTTAAAAAACCGTTTTAAAATATCTTTGTCCATGATCCTCAAGACAAACGCCGTATCCAGATAAATATCGGTTCCCAGAAGACATTCTTCTGTTTCCTGATAATTGTCCTCTCCCCCCATATGGGCTGCAATCATTTTCAATTGAGGAAATTCACGATGGACATTGCGTAACCGATCGGGCATCGCCTTGAAAGGAGGAGGCAACCCCCGATCAAGACCAGCATGAAACAATATCGGCATCCCCGATGACTGCAACGCATCATAAAAAGGATACATCCGCTTGTCATCAGCATAAAACCCCTGATAATCCGGATGGACCTTTATCCCTTTGAACCCGATTTTTTTCAATTTTTCAATATATTCCCCTCCTTTTTGCAGATCCGGATGAAGGGTTGCCAACGGCAGAATATTTTTCCCCCTCAGACCATACAGCCATTGGTTTATGGACACCACCAGATCAGCTCTGGTAGTTATCCGGCTGATTACGGATAAGTGAATATCGGCATTTTTCATTGAATTCACCAGACCAGCAAGCGTTCCATCCGTAAAATGTGGGATGTCCGCTGTTTTCGACAACCTGGACAGTATCATGGCGGATTTCTGATCAGGAAAAACATGTGTATGAAAATCGATGATCATGCCGTATCCAATATTCGATGTTTTTGAAATTTGTCTTGAAAATGTTCAATTTTTCCAAACAGTTTGAAATTACCAGAGCCGAGCCGATGAGCTGTCTGATGGAATAAAAAATCCCATTGCCTGGTTGCCATTTCCGGCTGCGGTCGCTAAAGGTGACAACTATTCTGACACAGGGGGCTGGCAGGGGGGGCAGTCCACCTCACTCTTTAGCTGGGTCTCTAAATCTTTCATTTTTTTAATAAACTGAGGATCAGACCACCTCCGATGATCGCCTTGGGCATACGCCAATGCATTTTCATAATAAAAAGTTGCAATCAGGCGATTAGCAATATAATTATTTCGATTCTTAATCACTTTACCAGGACTTCCGACAACGACTGAATTGTCGGGTACCACCGTCCCTTGTGGCAAAAACGTATGGCCGGCAAGAATACAGTTATTCCCAACCACACAATCATCCATAATGGTAGAGTTGATGCCGATAAGTGTATTGTCTCCAACGACACAACCATGGAGGGTGCAATGATGTGTTATTGAGCAGTGGCTTCCAATAGTGGTCCCTTTTGAGGTACCAATGTGAATCATGACAAAATCCTGGATATTTGTTTTCTCTCCAATTTTTACTTCGTACATTTCAGATCGTATAACAGCATACGGCCATAATGATGAACCGGAACATAGTTTTACTTTACCATATATTTGTGCTGTCGGATGAATATATGCTGCATTCTTCTTAATTAATTCCATCTCCAATCCTTTCGTAATGTTATCTAAATAGTTTCTATGGAAAGTAAAGATATCATATAAAAACAATGTATTGGCGCTTTTTGGGCTCACTTTTGAATGTAAATTTATTACACAATGTTTATTAAATCAACACGTTAGCATTTTACTTACATCAAAAAAGGGGCCACAAAAACCCCAATAGAATAGTAGCACAAGCCGCACTTTCTGACCAGGCAATAAATCAATAGGTATCCGTAATCAAACCGAAAAACAGGAGAATGCCGTTTTTTCAGTGCAGCTAATGAAAATCATGCCAATGATACAAGTGTCAAGCGGCCGGCATGAAAAAAGGAGGCCGCTCGAATACCGACCGGGCGGACTGATTGTTCAGGAGGTTCTTGACTTTTACAGTTACCGGAACGTATAATACAGGGCATATCGCCCTGGTGATGAGGTAAGCTTTCAACTATTTTGGTTTCACTGCCAGGTCGAGCCATTTATCTGATATGTAAATTTATACCACTGAAAATTGCAGCATAACAAAAAGGAGTCTGCTCATGGAAAAAAGTAAAGAAAATGCTTTTGATCTGGAGCAAGGTGATAAATGCCGTTTTATCGTTGACATGTTCAATAGAATTATAGTTCACCATGCACTCTGGTTTAACGAGGTGAAACATCAGATGGGCATGGAAAAAGCACTCCAGGCTTTGGAAACAGCAACGGAAAAAAGCCTCTCCATTCAAATGAAACGGTTGTCCCAGGTTCTTGATTTTGAATTAAAGGATGGATTACCGGCATCGCTGGTAAATATGAACGAAAAAACCCAGACAGCGGTGATGAATGCAGTCGCAAAAAACTGGTTGGTCAACGACGGGGTTTGGTTTCAGGCGGTCGAATTCAACAGAGGAATGATTGATGCCAAACGGTGCAATGATTCCTGCTGGGCCCAATTTTCGCCTTATGAGGCATGGGCGGTCAAAAAATTTTTAAATCTGCCTGATGCATCAGGACTTGACGGGCTGAAACAGGCCTTGAATTTCAGGATGTATGCCATGATAAACAAGCAATCAATAATTGATGATGAAGGGCATGATAGCTTCGTATTCCAGATGAATGACTGCCGGGTCCAGAGTGCGCGGAAAAGGAAAAACCTGGCGGATTACCCATGCAAGTCCGGGGGGGTGGTGGAGTATACCTATTTTGCCAGGGCCATTGATCCCAGGATAACAACGGAATGTATCGGTTGTCCGCCGGATGAACATCCCGAAGAATGGTATTGTGCCTGGCGTTTTTCCATTGAACGATAAAAATCTGTATGAAGTTTCTAAAAATCTTTTTCTGCCAATCGACGGTAAAGGGCCAAATAGGTCCGTGCTTCTTCTTTTTTGCCTCTTTTGGCACAGCCATTGCCGTAAATCCGGCATTTTTCTTTGAGCACGGACTTCGCCGCTTTCTTCTGATCGTCCGACAATGATCCGGATCGGACCAGATTCAGGATCGCTTCAATGCGAAACCGATCCTGGGAATGCCGCATGGAAAGCTGATCCGCATGCCCGCCGAACTTGACGGTCAAAGCCGCATCAATGAGATGAATCGGCGTATCCGTGCTGACCCGCAGCCAGAAATCATAGTCCTCGCACACAGGGAAATCCTGCCTGAACATCCCTTTGCGTTCAAACAATGTTTTTCTGATCATCACCGCGGACGGACTGACCAGACACAGGTGGAGAGACGGTTCAAAAATCAGGCCCGAGGGTTTTTTGTGTTTTTTTCTGGGATTCACCCGGACCCCGTTGCGGATCCAGATCTCCTCGGTCTGACAGATCATGGCTTCAGGATGGGCTTTAAAAAAATCGGCCTGGCATGCCAGTTTTTCCGGTTTCCATTGATCATCGGAATCCAGTAACGCCACAAATTCGCCGGTGCTGTGACCGATACCCAGATTCCGGGCACTGCTCACCCCTTGATTGGGCTGATTCAATATCCGGAGGCGGTTTCCATACGCGGCCAGCACCTCGGGGGTGTGATCGATGGAACCGTCATCCACCACAATGATCTCTTTGGGTGCAACAGTCTGGGCCAGCACCGAATCAATGGCGTGGGCCAGGGTCCATGCCCGGTTGAAACTGGGAATAATCACACTGATCTGGGGCGGATCTGTCTGTGTCATGATCCATCACTTATATCATGGCTTTTTTTTTTGTACAAACCGGATTCACGTTTTTTGACAGAACCGGACCCGCCTGAAAATCTGAGAACAAGAAAGGGGCTGACTGTCCCAATGACGTTCAATTGGTCCAACCATTTCAAAAATTAAAAAATTATGTGAAGTTTCAAGGTCATAGAATGTTTTATCCTTGATTTTTTTTAAAATTTTTCCGATAATCGATTTTATTTTTTAATTTTTGAGTAATCCTTGACAATCCCATCCAAATCACTTTATGAAGCCCTTGAATGTTTGGATATGCATCACTTACAAATGAGGATATTATGGCAAAAGGCAAATCAGTCATCCATGTAATTGATACCCACTGGTGCAAAGGGTGCGGTATCTGTGTTCACTTCTGTCCCAAACAGGTGCTGGAACTGGACAAAAGCGGCAAAGCCCGGGCGGTCCGACCCGAAGATTGCATCGCCTGCAAGTTGTGTGAACTTCGTTGCCCTGATCTGGCAATACAAATACAAGAAATTCAGGAAGGGGAAAATGACTCAAAACGATAACATCAGATTTGTCCAGGGGAATGAAGCCTGTGTAGAAGGGGCCTTGTACGCGGGCCTCAATTTTTTCGCCGGATACCCCATTACCCCGTCCACGGAAATAGCCGAGCATTTGTCGGAACGTCTTCCCCGGCAGGGCGGAAAATTCATACAGATGGAAGATGAAATCGCTTCCATGGGTGCCATTCTCGGGGCTTCTCTCACCGGGAAAAAAGTGATGACCGCCACTTCCGGACCCGGATTTTCACTCAAACAGGAAGCGCTCGGGTATGCCTGCATGGCTGAGATCCCCTGCGTTATTGCCAATGTCCAGCGGGGTGGGCCTTCCACAGGCAACCCCACCCATGTCAGCCAGGGAGATGTCAATCAGGCCAGATGGGGGACCCACGGGGATCATGCCATCATCGCCCTGACCGCATCCAACAACCAGGATGTGTTCAAAATCACGGTGGAAGCGTTCAATCTGGCAGAGACTTACCGGACACCGGTTATCATTCTTCTGGATGAGGTGGTGGGTCACATGCGGGAGAAGCTCACGCTTCCGGAAGTTGATGAGATTCCGGTGGTGAGCCGGCTGCGGACATCGGTTTCCAAAGGGGTGGATTACCATCCGTATCTGCCCCGGGAGGACGGCCGGTTGCCCATGTCGGATTTCGGTGCCGAGCACCGGTACAATGTCACCGGTCTTTTTCATGACATGTGGGGATTTCCCAGCAACAACCCCAAAGTGGTCAGTGAGTTGCTGCGCCATCTGGTGGACAAAATTGAAAACAACGTCGAAAGTATGACCATGTACAAGGAATACTGGCTGGACGATGCCGACTATATCCTGATATCCTATGGATCATCGGCCCGGTCCGCCATTCACATCGCCAAAAACCGCCGGGCCAGAGGCGTGAAGATCGGAGTGCTGGAACTCCAGACCCTGTGGCCTTTTCCTGCAGACATGGTCCGGGAAAAATGTGCCAATGCCAAAGCAGTGCTGGTGGTGGAAATGAACATGGGACAGGTGATCACCCAGGTTAAAAATGCGGTGGACAATCCCAACAATGTATTTCTGGCCAACCGCATCGACGGCCAGCTGATTTCACCCACGGATATCAAGACCATCCTACGAATGATCCAGGGAAAGGGGGTGTAACATGACCACAAAAGAATTTGACTTTAAATATTATATCCGAAGCCGGTTTTTCCCCCATATCTGGTGTCCGGGCTGCGGCCACGGCATTGTGCTGGGGTCTCTGCTGCGCGCAGTTCATGAACTGGGTCTGGATAAAAACGAGATCGTCATGACTTCTGGCATCGGGTGTTCGTCCCGGATCTCCGGATATGTGGATTTTCACTCCCTGCACACCATCCATGGCCGGGCTTTGACCTTTGCTACGGGTGTCAAGCTGGCCAAACCCGGCATCACCGCCATCGTTCCCATGGGGGACGGGGATGCCCTGGCCATCGGCGGCAATCACTTCATCCATGCGGCCAGACGGAACATCGATATCACGGCCATTGTCATGAACAACCGGATTTACGGCATGACCGGGGGGCAGTTCTCCCCGTTGTCCGGGCTTGGCAAAAAAGCCACCACAGCCCCTTATTCTACCATTGACAACCAGTTTGACGTGGTGGAACTGGCAAAAAGCGCCGGCGCCAGTTTTGTGGCCCGATCCACGGTGTTCCATGCCACCGAATGCAAGGATTTGCTGAAAAAAGCCATTAGCCACAAGGGATTTTCCGTGGTGGAAATCTTATCTCAATGCCCCACGTATTTCGGACGGAAAAACAAGGAAGGAGATGCCGTCCAAATGATGGAGGCATTTAAAACCAATACCGTCAAAATCGGGTCCAAAAAACTGGAAGCCAAACCGGATCTGATCCAGCGGGGCATTTTTGTGGAAGACACCCAAAAGGCAGAATACTGTGCCGCCTATGACAACATCATCGAGACCGCAATGAAAGGAAACGCATAATGGAACGTTCAAGACTGGTTTTTTCAGGGTCCGGAGGCCAGGGAGTGATCACGGCGGCCATCATCCTTGCCAAAGCCGCGGTGATGTTTGAAGGCAAAAACGCTACCCAGTCCCAAAGTTACGGCGCTGCGGCCCGGGGGGGCGCCACAAGAAGTGATGTACTTATTTCCGAATCCGACATTTTTTTTCCCAAGGTAGTGCAGCCCAACATCCTGGTGAGCCTGACCCAGGAAAGCTACAACACCTTTTCAGGCATCATACGGCCCGGTGGCCTGCTGCTGGTGGACAGCAAATTTGTATCCATCGAAAACAAAGTCGATGCCAAACATCTCGCTTTGCCCATGTATGACACGGTCATGGAGAAAATCGGCAAACCCATCGTGTTCAACATCTGCATGCTGGGAGCGCTTCTGGGTGCCACCCGCCTGGTCCGGGGAGAATCCATCCTCAAGGTATTGGAAACCACCATCCCCAAAGATTTCATGGAGATGAACAAGACCGCTCTGGATCTGGGCATCCACATGGGGGAATCGGCTGTTAATTAAGAGCCCCCGCTCCCATGAACCATATGACAACACCCGGAAACATTCCTTCAGACCTGGTGGCGGACTGGCAGACCCTCCACCGGGTCTTTATCCGTCCTGAGGACGAAAAAAGCCGGCAGACCCTGATCAAATACATGGAGCAGATTTTGTTCGGTCTCCATGAATTTCTCAACTCCCATGTGGGGGTGACCGAAGCCATTCCGCTTGCGACCCTGGCACGATCCTATACCGATACGACCATCCACCGTGAGCCGGAAAAAAAACTGGCCGATGTCATCAAAGACATCATTAATGAAATCGCCCCCCGGGCCGTGAATGTGGCCTCGCCCTATTTCATCGGACACATGACTTCGGCTATTCCTTTTTTCATGGTTCATCTCAAAGCCATCACTGCGGCTCTGAACCAGAATCTGATCAAACTGGAAACGTCCAAGGTGCTGTCGGTCCTGGAAAAACAGGTGCTGGCCAAAGTGCACCGCATGGTTTACAACCGGGGACCCGCGTTTTATGACACCCATGTTCAAAATGTGGATACCTGCCTGGGTCTGTTCACCAACGGCGGTACCACGGCCAATATCACGGCCCTGTGGGTGGCAAGAAACCAGAGCCTTCCGGCAACCGGCGACTTTGCCGGTGTGGAACAGGACGGAATGGCAGCCGCCATGAAGGCTCATGATCTGGAGCGTCTGGTGGTACTGGTGTCGGAACGGGGGCATTTTTCTCTAAAAAAAGCCGGAGGAATTCTGGGGATCGGCAATAAAAACATCATTGCCGTAGGAGTGAACAAACAGCATCAGATCGATATGAATGACCTGACCCGGCAGGTGGAAGCGTTCTCACAGAACAAAAAAATCAGAATCGCCGCCATCGTGGGTATTGCCGGGGCCACGGAAACCGGCACCATCGACCCGCTGCCTGAAATGGCACACCTGTGCCAAACCCATGGGATTCCTTTTCATGTGGATGCGGCCTGGGGCGGGCCGGTGATGCTGTCAAAAAAATATGCCCCCCTGCTGAACGGCATCCGGGAAGCGGATTCCGTCACCATTGACTGCCACAAGCAGTTCTACATGCCCATGAGTGCCGGCATGGTCTTTTTCAAAGACCCCACCGCACTGGACCGGATCATTTATCATGCCGGATATGTCAACCGGAAAGGCTCTGTGGA
>JAIPDL010000039.1 GCA_021737695.1 Desulfotignum sp.
ACCACCCGCCGTTTTCTGATGGCTGTGCCTAAAAAATCCAGATCCTCATCCGTATAAAACGCCCGCTCCACCTTGGTGACAATATTGTTGTCCGCAAATTTATACAGATATTGAAACGCCCGGATGTCCTTGAGTGTGGCCTGGCGGGTAAAATCCGCGGTATCAGTTTTAATGCCCATCATCAGAGCCGCTGCCAGCTTGGCGGATGGCTTGATTTTCCAGGATTTCAGGTATTCGGTCAACAGGGTGGAGCATGTGCCGTATCCGGGGCGGATATCTGTATAGGCGGCTTCGGCCCGGGTCAAAGGATGGTGATCGATGATGGCGGTATAGGTGATGCCGGCAAACGCCTCATTATGATCCGGCTGCGAATCCACGACCACAAAATGGTCGAACTGGGTTTTGTCCACCTCGGCCAGATCCCTGAGTCCAGGTTCGGTGAGCTGGATCAGTGTCAGGTTATCCGGTCGGCTGATGCGGTTGAAATGGGCGATGGCCACTTCAGACACCCTGCGCCACAACAGGCGCTTGACAGCCATGGCCGAACCAATGGCATCCGGATCCGCATTGATGATCACCAATACTTTGGCATTGGATTTGAACTGCTCCAAAAACCGCCGGACATTGTCCCGGGTGCTGCTCACAAAGCCACCTTTTTGGTATGATTACCACTGAAAAACAGAACAAGCGTAATAAAAGCATACGCGATAATGGCCAGAATGGCAAACCCGCCGTAAAACACCCCCATGGGTGCCAGCACAATCGCGGTCAGCCAGTGAATGAAAATCACGGTGGGGGAATGCAGCTGAATGGGAAAATCCTTGAACCGGCATATCACGGCCAGGCCGCACAGATTCCAGCCATACAGGGAGGCAAACACATGCAGGTGCAGCAGCCACCTGGTTTTTTCGGAATCATAGCCGTCCGACATCTGAAAAAAAATATAGGCGATGCCCGTGACGGCGGTCACGATCAAAAACCCGATGCCCGATGTCAGAAACAGTTTCTGCTGCATGGACTTGGCAAAGGTGTAATACAGATAAAATACCACCACCACGGCGGCAAACAGGGCAAAGGTCACAAAAATCTGGGGGATGAACCGCTCCAGCAGAATAAAGATGAAAAAAATAATCACGCCTAAGGTAATGGTCCAGAAACACAGTTCCATGAATACTTTAAAACCCGAGCCTTCAATCTGCCTGAGCATGGAAAATACCAGAGACAGCGTGATCAACGACAACGGAAATGAAAACCCTAAAAAAAACGTATTCAACACCAGTTTTTCCATATACACCCAGTGAAAGTATTCATTGTTTAAAATCACCAGAGCGGCAATGGCGATACCCGTGGACAGGCATAATAAAGCGGAGTGGTGGAACTTTTTGGCCACAGGCACCTGTGTTTGAAAAAAATCGGACGGCATCCAGGAAAATGTCTGAATCCGGATTTTTTCCACCAGAAAATACAGCGGCACAGATACGGCCAAAGTGATGGAATACCAGTTGAAAAAAGCGGAAAATGCGTAGATCAACGATCCGACAAAAAACAGCTTCACCGTGCCGGATACGTGTTTAAACCCTTGTGTATAATACAGCAGAATCGATCCCCCCGTACACAGGTTGAACAAAAAAATGTGCAGCCGTTCAAAACTGTAATCCTGCAAAGGAAAATAAATATGCACAAACCCGAACACCAGTGCAACGATCATCAGAAACGAAAACAGCAATTTAAGATGTAAAGACATACCACAATCCGTTTGTTATCAAAGTCATGAATTAATTCGGCCCAGCAGATGTCCAAGGGCCGGTTCCAGGTCAGGATACTGAAATGTAAATTGGGTTTTCATCAGTTTTTCAGGCATCACCCGGGCACTGGTCAACAGGGTTTCTTTTCCCATCTCACCCCACAGGCGTGCGGCCAGCCATCTGGGAATACTGAACACTGCCGGCCGGGACAATACCCGGGCCAGGGTCCGGGTAAACCTTTGGTTGGTCACAGGATTCGGCGCCGTCAGATTCACGGGTCCCTGAATGTCTGTGTTTTTCAGAATATGAAAAATGCTCCCCAGGGTGTCATCCATGGAAATCCAGCTCATATACTGACGGCCTTTGCCAAGTTTTGCCCCGCACCCGGCGGCAAATGCCGGCAGCATCCGGGCCAGGGCCCCGCCGGCCGGGGTGAGCACCACACCGATACGCAGCTGAACCGTCCGGATACCAGCCGTCTGTGCCGGCCACGAGGCCTGTTCCCAGTCGTCGCACACCCGGGAAATAAAAGAATCCCCCCCAGGATCTGTTTCCGTGAACACGGCATCTGCTCCTTCTCCATAAAATCCAATGGCCGACGCGGAAACAAACACGTCAGGCCGCTGATCCAGCTCCAGCATCTTTTTTACCAGCAACCGGGTGGGCTGTATCCGGGAATCCATAATGGCCTGTTTCTGCCCATCCGTCCATTTTCCCCGGGAAATATCTTTGCCGTTGAGGTTGATCACGGCATCCACCCGGCCGATGGATGCCATGTCCAGAATATCGTTATACGGATCCCAGTACACCTCATCGTCAGCCAGAGGGCCGCCATGCCGGACCAGGCAAATCACCTCATGGCCGCAGGTACGCAAAAAAGGCACCAGCGCGCTACCGATACTGCCGGATGCGCCGGATATCAGAATCCGCATAGGCCGGCACTGATCCGCGTAATGGACCAGGTCATGGGCCAGCACCCGGTGCCGGTAATCAAACATCCGAGCCAGTTCTTTTTGCACATGACCGTAAAACGGCGCGCTCAACCATCCCCCGGGCAGCTGATACGCCACTTGATCAGTCATAACAGCCCCCTGTTTGCTGTCTGGCGCAAACAGATGCGTATGCTCCCAGCGGGCAAAGGGTCCTCTGATCTGCCGGTCTTTGAACATCCGGTTCTCATAATAATCGATATGCTCGGCTTCCCATGTCATGGGAACCCCCAGCACCCGCATGTCAAAGCCCACACGCACCCCTTTGTCAATGCCGTTGCCCTGCCGCCATTTGAGTGTCAACGGCGCCCAGGGCGGGGTCAGGCGCTGGATGGCACCGTCTCTGGCATGCCAGGCAAACAGGCGGGCAACCTGAACCGGGATGTGTGATTTTTTATAAAACACCTTCATAGACCATTCTTTCCCAAATGAGTGATTGCTTTTAACCCGATCATATTATAATAATAGTCTTTAAAGTGAAAACTTTTTTTATCTTAATTTGTATGTCAGCCATGGCACACACATTGCTTGACTAATTTTCTGATTATTCACACAGGATTCAGCCGCCCATAGAAGCGGCACCGGGCCGCCGGCTGACCCCCTGTAACTCAACCAGACAACCACTGACAAACGGAGGAAACAATGGATAAATATGAATGCCCATGCGGTTATGTGTACGATCCTGCAGAAGGAGATATGGACAATGGTATCGAACCGGGCACGGCCTGGGAAGATCTGCCCGAATCCTGGGTATGCCCGTTGTGCGGAGCGGAACAGGAATATTTTGAAAAAGTGGATTAAACGGAGGCATTATGTTCACACCCATAGAACTGGCAAATGGCATTTATTCCGTGGGATGCCGGGACTGGGACATCCGGGATTTTCACGGATATGAGATTCGTGAAGGCACGTCATATAATGCATTTCTGGTCACCGGAGAACAGAACATACTCATCGATACCGTGAAATCCCATTTCAAAGATGAGCTGCTGGCCAATATCAGCCGGATCATGGATCCCAAAAAAATCGATGCCGTGATCAGCAACCACACGGAAATGGATCATTCAGGATCCATTCCCGGAATCATGCATAAAATCGGTGAAGACAAGCCGTTGTACTGCTCCAAGATGGGGGCTCAGAACCTGAAAAATCACTTTAACCGGGACTACAATTTTAAAGTGGTGGGATCCGGAGACACCGTGACTCTGGGGAACCGGACCTTCTCGTTTCTGGAAACACGGATGCTCCACTGGCCGGATTCCATGTTCACGTATCTGCCGGATGAAAAAATATTGTTTTCCAGTGATGCATTTGGCCAGCATTATGCCGGAGACCAGTTTTTCGATGATGACATCGGGGATGAAATCATGCCCCATGCCCGCAAATATTACGCCAATATTCTGCTGCATTTCTCTCCCCGGGTCCAGGCACTTCTTTCGGATGTGGCCAAAATGAACCTGGACATCCGCATGATCTGCCCGGATCACGGTATCATCTGGCGGAAAGATCCGTCCCGGATCATCACGGCCTATGACCGGTGGTCCCGGCAGGAACCGGTCAACAAGGCGCTGGTCATCTTTGATTCCATGTGGGAAAGCACCACAAAAATGGCCCGGGCCGTCACCAGCGGGATTGAATCGGAACATGTGGGCGTCCGGCTCATGAACACCCGGAAATGTCACCGGTCCGACATCATGACCGAAATTCTGGATGCCGGGGCCGTGGCTGTAGGATCCCCCACCCTGAACAACGGTATCTTTCCCGTGATCGCTGATGTGTTAACCTATATCAAGGGACTGCGCCCCCAGAACAAAATAGCTGCCGCCTTTGGGTCGTATGGCTGGAGCGGAGAAGCGGTCAAAATAATCAACAAAGAGTTCGAAGAAATGAAATGGGACATGGCGGATCCCGGCGTCAAGGTGCTGTATGTACCGGATGAAGATGACCTGAATCGCTGCTTTGAATTAGGCGCCACCCTGGCAAAACAATTAAAGAAAAAATTAAACGGCTAACAGAAAACCCAAGTTGATGGATTGAATAAAAAAAGCCCTGGATGATCGGAAACGATGCATCCGGGGCTTTTTTATAGTGTCACAAAATATAAATCAGGCTTTCCACAGGCCGTGCAGGTTGCAGTATTCCCTGGCCACCACTTTGTCGGCATCGGTTTTGAAAACCGCTTCCGGTGCATTGTCCGGGGTCAGCATTTTGCGCTGTACAAAACTGTCATCCTCGCTGGTCAGCTCGATCCACTGGATATAGTGCTCGCTGGTCATGGGATGGGCTGTGCTGCCGACCTTGACCTTGTATCCGCCCTCGATTTTTTCCACCACAGGCACATGTTTTTCCACGGCCGCATCCACTGTGTTTTCCACCAGCCGTTCCATGGGTTTGCCGCAGCAGGTGACCGGCGGTTTTTCTCCATGAAGGACCTGTACGATGTTGCCGCATTTTTCACATTTGTAAATACCCATTTTTTCTGCCATGTTTTTAAACTCCTTTAATTATTAGTGGTTGAATTCAAGAATGATGCTGATTCATATATCGCATCCGCCTGTTATGACATGTTTAGTAACATAAGACATCATACCGGTCATTTCCAGTTAAAATCTCTTTTTGTCCATCGCCGCCCCGGTATATGGCAATTATTCTGCCAAATCCGGTTTAAAAAACAGCAGGTCTCAACTGTGTTTTCGATCAGAGCATCTGAAGGATGGCCGCCTCAATCTGGGCCTGGGGCAGAACGCCCACCAGCGTGTTCACCAGCTGTCCGTTTTTCACCAGCAACAGTGTGGGTACAGAGGCGATGGCAAACCGGGATCCTGTGGCTGGATTGTCATCCAGATTCAATTTGGCCACCTTCAACCGGCCCTGATATTTTTTTGCCAATGCATCCATGACCGGTCCCACGGCCCGGCACGGCCCGCACCAGGGGGCCCAGCAATCCACCAGGACCGGCAAAGACGACTGCAACACTTCTTTTTGAAATAAGGCATCCGACACAGTCACGGGTTTGTCCGGTGCGTTCAAAGACAGGGGCGTTCCGCATTTACCGCACCGGGGGTGGTCATTCATCCGGGCTGTCGGTATCCTGTTTCTGGCCCCGCAGGATATACAGGGAACAATGATCGAATTCTGCGTGTTCATGATAATTTTCTCCCCGGATTCATGGAGTATCAGGAATCATGGCAGCCACATTTTTGCCATATTCCTGGGCGGCCTTGATACCGCCGCCCACCCAGGCGGCTTTGAGCATCAGCGGGCCTCCAGAGACCATGTTCATCTTGAAAATATGGGCCATGGTATCAAAAATCCGGCCGGCCGCCTCACCGCTCCAGCCGTAAGCACCGAACGCGCCGCCGGGTTTCCCGGCCAACTCCGCCCGCTCCGCCTGAAACAACAACTGTTTCAGGGGAGTGATCATTTCACCATGGTAGGTGGGAGACCCGAAAATATACGCGTCATATCCTTTCAGATCATCTTCACTTTTGATTTCGTTCACCCGTTTGACTTGTGCACTGTGTCCGGATATCCGGATACCTTCACCGAGAATGTCGGCAATGGCCCTGGTTTCTTCGGACCGGGTGGCGTAAACAATCAATACTGTTCCCATGCTGCCTCCTTGATCTATCGCGTGTTTTTGTTTATTGCCATTTTCGCTTTTTCTCATTTGCAAAAATCACACCAGTGGCAATTGACTCCATATCCTGGTTCCTGGTTATCTGCCGGGCGGCTGAAAAATCGGACTCCTGCCTGGTTCCCCGGACCAGACCGGCAGAGGAATATGGGGAATTCCGTGGTGATACCCTGTCCGGGTCAATCTGTATCTCTGATATGTGTCATCCTGAGACGATTATGTCTCTTTTGGATCCAGGTCTTTTTTATTCCTGTTCCAAAATTACAGATTGATTCGTTTATTTGTACCATTCCAAAACTGCTTTTAAAAGCAAATATTCAACGCAAAAATGACACTTTTTATTACAACGGCATCCCTTGAAAAATGTTACTTGCCAAACCGGCACAAAAAATGCAAAATTAAAGCAATGCCATATTAAAATATTGATTGGTACTATCCGTATCACAATGAGGTACATACGCTGTCACATCTTACCTGTAAACAGACCACCGGGTCAAGGCCGGTAAAAGGAGCTGTCAATGAATACAGAAAAACCCATGCTTTACGCATTGAGCACATGCAGTCATTGCAAATCAACCAAGAAACTGCTGAATGACTGCAACGTGGAGTATGACTATGTGGAAGTGGACGATCTGGAAGGCGAAGAAAGAAAAGCCATTCTTGAAGATATCAAGGCGTTGAATCCCAGGTGTTCCTTTCCCACCATCAAAATCAAGGACACCGTCATCGTTGGGTACAAAGAAAAAGAAATCAAAGCGGCATTGGGGATTACACAATGAATGTGGAACAGCTTTATCAGGCACTGAAAAAATCACAGGAAGCCAAAGGCATTTATTTCAACAAAGACAAAGACCTGGTCTTTGAACTGCTGGAATCGTTGCTCTTAAACAAGGACCGCTACGGCTACATGGCCTGCCCCTGCCGGCTGGCCTGCTCAGACCGGGAAAAAGACAAGGACATCATCTGCCCCTGTGTCTACCGGGAACCGGATCTGGAAGAGTTCGGGGCCTGTTATTGCGGGCTGTATGTATCAAAAGCCGTCCATAATAAACAGGCCCGGGTGGAATATGTCCCGGAACGACGGCCCCCTGAAAAAATATTTTAACCTTTTTCAAGGAGTGATCCATGAACGACGAATGCACCCCGGTTATAAACACCGGGCTCAGAGGCGTGGATGTTGCCAGTTCAAAAATCTGCGATGTCAAAGGCAAAGAAGGCAAACTGATATACCGCGGTTACCGCATTGAAGATCTGGCGGAAAACGCCACGTTCGAAGAAGTCTGCTATCTTCTGCTGCACGAGCGTCTGCCGGACGAACAGGCCCTGGCAGCATTTGACAACCGCCTGAAACAGAAACGGCCCATACCTGAAAGCATTGTGACGTTGTTAAAGACCCTGCCCCGGTCCATGACCCCCATGGACATGCTCCAGGCCGCCACCCCCCTGCTGATCCAGGCCGATAAAAATGCAGGCAATCAAACACCGGCAGATGCCCAGAACAGTGCGGAACACCTGATCTCCGGATTGTCCACCCTGATCGCAGCCTGGGACCGGGTCCGCAACGGCCGATCCCCGGTGGCACCGGACACCTCCCTGGGCCATGCCGCCAATTTTTTGTACATGCTCACAGGGGAATCCCCGAATCCGGAGGCAGCGGCATTTTTTGACGCCGGCCTGGTGCTCCATGCAGAACATTCCTTTAACGCCTCCACTTTTACCGCCCGGCAGGTGGCGTCCACCAAAGCCCATATCTATGCGGCGGTTGCGGCCGCCATCGGCAGCCTGTCCGGCCCGCTGCACGGGGGTGCCAATGTCCGGGTCATGGAGATGCTCAAGGCGATCGGCACCCCGGAAAATATCGATGCCTACATCGACAATATTCTGGATTCCGGGGGTCTGATCATGGGACTGGGCCATGCCGTGTACCAGACTGATGATCCCAGGGCATTGATTCTGGCCCCCATGAGTCAGCGCATGGGAGAAATCATCGGCGACACCCGCTGGTATGAACTGACCAAAGAACTGGAGATCAAGGGAAAACAAGCGTTTAAAAAACGAAAAGACCGGGATATCTTCTGCAATGTGGATTTTTATTCCGCATCCCTTTTTTACGCCATGGGAATTCCCATGGACCTGTTCACTCCCGTTTTTGCCCTGTCCCGCGTCAGCGGCTGGTGTGCCCATATCATTGAAGAACAGTTTGCCACAGCAGCACCCAAACCCTCCCTGTACCGTCCCGGCGCTACCTATGTCGGCGACTACTGCGGCCCGGATGAATGCCGGTTCATCCGTATCGAGGAACGAAAATAATCAGACCGGAAACAAAATCAATTGACAGAGATCCACAATATCACATAACACACAAATTAAGGAACTGAGATGAAAGCCTGGAAATGTACGGTTTGTAACTATGTCCACAACGGAGAATTTCCCCCGGAAAAATGCCCGGTATGCGGGGCTGACAAAAGCAAATTTGTGGAAATACACCCCTCTGATGAACCGGATGAATCAAAACCTGAAGCCGGTGACTCTGCTGTTTCTGAACCTGAAAAGACCGAGACCCCGGTACCTCAATCCTTATATCAGAAGATCACCGATCTGATGATCCGGCATCATGCCCACCCCATCCTGGTGCATACGCCCAACGGGATTCTGCCCATTGCCGCTGTTCTTTTCGTTATCGCCTGGCTGTTCGATGCTACCCTGCCGGCCAAAGCCGCAGCCGTCAACCTGGTGTTTGTGGTGCTGGCCCTGCCCCTGGTCGTTTACACGGGTGTGCTGGAATGGCAGAAAAAATACAACCAGGCAGATACCCTGCTTTTCAGAATTAAAATTCTGGCCGCCACCCTGACCTGTGCCTCCTGCCTGATCTCTCTGATCTGGTTCCTTGTGAATCCGGCCGTGCTGTCAACGTCTCTGGCCTGGATATTCATTCTGATCAACCTGATCATGCTGGCATCGGCCGGAATTGCCGGTCATATCGGCGGCAAACTGGTTTTCAAGGATTGATGTCTGTAAACCGGCATTTTATCAAGGTCACCCCAAAACCAAAGGATACCCATCATGCCTGATTCCATCGCTGTGAACCCGGACGGTACGCTTTGTGTACCGGATCATCCCATTATCGGCTGTATCCCCGGGGACGGCACGGGTCCGGATATCTGGAATGCCACCCGGCCGGTACTGGAAACCGCTGTAAACACCGCTTACAACGGCAACCGGCAGATCACTTTTGAAGAACTGCCCGCCGGAGAGATCTCTTTTAAACAGACGGGTGAATGGCTGCCTTTGTCCACCCTGGACCGGATCCGATCGTTGGGGGTGGCCATTAAAGGACCCATGACCACGCCGGTGGGCAAAGGCATGCGCTCCCTTAACGTGGCCATTCGCCAGGAACTGGATCTGTTCGCCTGCATCCGTCCGGCCAGATATATCCGGGGCGTTCCTTCTCCGTGCCGTCGTCCGGCAGCCATTGACATGGTGATTTTCAGGGAAAACACGGAAGACCTGTATGCAGGGATCGAATGGCCATCCGGCAGTGACGAGGCCAAAAAAATTATTGATATAATCCAAAAAAATACCGGAAAATCCCTGGCCCGGGACACCACGGGCATCGGTATCAAACCCATCAGCCGGGACAACACACAGCGCCTGGTCCGCAAAGCGATTCAATTTGCCGTTGATCACCAGCGCAAAAGCGTGACCTTGATGCACAAGGGCAATATCATGAAATTCACGGAAGGCGCTTTTCTGAACTGGGGCCTTGCGGTGGGAACAACGGAATTTGCCGATCATGTGATCCTGGAAGACCGGCTGTGGAAGGAATTCAACGGCAGACCACCCAAAGGCAGCATCGTGCTCAAGGACCGGATCGCGGACAACATGTTCCAGCAGGTCCTGCTGCGGCCCGAAGATTATGATGTGATTGCCGCGCCCAATCTGAACGGGGATTATATTTCCGATCTTCTAGCCGCCATGGTGGGCGGGCTGGGACTGGCGCCGGGGGCCAATGTCGGCACAAACTGTGCCGTATTTGAAGCCACCCACGGCACGGCCCCCAAATATGCGGGCAAAGACAAGGTCAATCCCGGATCATTGATTCTGTCCGGGGCCATGATGCTGGATCACATGGAATGGCACGAGGCGGCAGAACTGGTTCGAGATGCGCTGCAGCAGGCCATTGCCGCCAAACAGGTCACATATGATCTGGCCCGGCAGATCCCCGGAGCCACCGAAGTTTCCTGTTCCGGGTTCGGCCGGCAGATCTGCCGGTTGATGACCCCTTGATTGTCGACGGCCGGCATTGATCGGGTCCGGACCTGCCCGGACTCACACCGTGATGATCAACCCCACGGGGCAATGGTCGGATCCGAAAATGTCATTGTCGATAAACGCATCTTTGACCACGCCTTTGTCCAGCATGTCCCGGGTGACAAAAAAATAATCGATGCGCCACCCGGCATTGTTTTTCCGGGCGTTGAACCGGTAGGACCACCACGAGTATTTCACTTCTTCCGGATAAAAATGGCGGAACGTGTCCACGTATCCTTCATCAATCATGCGGTCCAGCACATCCCGCTCCATGCGCAGAAATCCGGACCGGTTTGAATTGGGGCCGGGATTTTTCAGGTCGATCTCATTGTGGGCTGTGTTGAAATCGCCGGTGATGATCACCCCTTTGCCCGCATCCCGCAGTGTCTGGGTATAAGTGAGAAACCAGTCATAAAAATCCAGCTTGTACCGGAGGCGCTCATCGCTCATCTGCCCGTTGGGAAAATAGACATTGAACAGGGTGAAACGATCAAAATCCATCTGGATCACCCGGCCTTCGCCATCATATTCCGGCCGGCCAAACCTTGTGATCACCTGATTGGGCGTCTTTTTTGAAAATGCGGCCACTCCGCTGTACCCTTTTTTCACGGTGGCATAGGCCCAGAAGGAGTCATAGGGCGAAAAATCGATCATTTCCGGGGTCCGCTGGTCTTTCTGGAGTTTGGTTTCCTGGAGCATGAGAATATCCGGATTCAACCGGTTCACAGACGTGAAAAAATCTTTTTTCAGCACGGCCCGAAGCCCGTTGACATTCCAGGAAATGAGCCGCCATTCCCGGGGGGATGTATCAGAAGATGAAGTCATGACACACGTTATCTTTCCGGCAGCAGTATAATTCGGGCATCCGCCACCACGCAGCGATCTGAATCACACATCACGGGATTCAGATCAATGGATTCAAAAAAAGGTTCCAGGTCCATGACCAGATGGGAAAAATCCACCAGCATCCGGGTCAGGGCCGCCATATTCACGCCGGGTTTCCCCCGGAACCCTTGCAGAATCGGTCCGGCTTTCAGGGCCTTGACCATGGAGGTCACATCCGACGGGGTCACCGGTGCCAGGCGGATGGCCGTATCATTGTATATTTCCACACTGGTGCCCCCCAGCCCCAGAACCACCACCGGCCCGAACTGTAGATCATTTTTCGCACCCACCAGCACTTCGATGCCCGACACCATTTCTTCCACCAGAACCTGGTCACACCCTTTGAGGGATAACAGCCGGTCCATTTGAGCGGCCAGAGTATCCGGGTCCTGAACATGGGTCACCACGGCCTGGTGTTCGGTTTTATGCACAATCAACGGGGAAACCGCTTTGAGCACCACGGGGCCGCCACAATCAGCCAGAAACCGTGTGGCGGTTTCTTTTGAATGGGTCAGCACGTTGTTGGGAACCGCCAGTTTCCGGTCGGCCAGAATTTCTTTGGCCGGCGGTTCCAGGACCCAGCCGGCCGAACGGGCGGATTCAAGGATCTGTGTGATGCGGGGGGTCAACATGGATGGCACCTTTTCAATGCTTTGGCCATGAGCACAGCCCCTTCCACGGATGAGGCCACGGGAATCCGGTTCAGCTCAAATCCTTCAATGATGATCTTGTATTTGTCTTCCTTGGGCACATAGGCGATCAACGGCTTGCCCTCATTTCTGGCCACCTGACTCAATTTGGCCCCGATGTCCGCGGAAATCCCCGGAGAATACGGCAGCAACAGGGCCAGGATACAGTCGATATGCGGATCCCGGGACAGATGCCGCACGGCGGTCAGGATATCGTCATCCACACACGACCCGGTCAGATCCAGGGGATTTTTCAGTGAGGCAATGGCCTGGATCTCCGGTGACAGCCGGGAGTGGATGGCACCCGCCGTTTGTTCGGTAATCTCTGGAATGTCCAACCCATGATGTCCGCAGGCATCGGCTGCCACCACCCCATGCCCGCCGGACAAAGACACAATGCCGATGTGACCGGAACTGCCTTTGGGATAACAGCTCAATGCCTCGCAAAACGAGGTCAGTTCATATTCCGTATCTGCTTCGGCCACACAATGTTGTGCCATGATTTCTGAAAATACCCGGTAATCCCCGGCCACGGATGCCGTATGGCTGGATGCCGCTGCAATCCCCCGGGCTGTCTTCCCGGCCTTGAGCACCACAATGGGTTTGGTGCAGGTGTGGGCCCGTTTGATGAATTCCCGGCCTTCCCGGCACTCAAACCCTTCAATATAAAACGCGATGACCCGGGTGCCTAAGTCCTGCTCAAACCAGTCGATCATATGGGTTTCCCGGATACAGGCCTTGTTCCCGATACTCACGGCAGCAGACACACCGATCCCCTGGCCCGCGAATTTCACCATCTGATCCACCAGGACCCCGCCGCTCTGGGACACAAATCCGATATTTCCTTTTTTCGGATGTATAATGCGTTCCCCCGGCAGAAAAAAGGTATCCACGGCGTCGGGCGAATAAATCCCCAGACAGTTGGGCCCCACAAAGGGGAAATCCGCCTGTGCCGCCAGATCCGTCACCTCTTTTTGCAGATCTTTATCGCCGGTTTCAGCAAACCCCCCTGAAATGATCACCGCGCCTTTGATGCCTTTTTCAATACACTGGGTCACCACATCCGGCACAAACCGGGAGCGCACGGCAATCACGGCCAGGTCCACAGCGGCTTCTATCTGGGCCACAGACCCGTACACTGGCTCCCGGTTCAACCGGCCGCCCTTTGGATTCACGGCAAACGTCTGCACGGGATACCGCAGATGGTTTTTGTTGTAAATCACATTGGCGGGATGGTGGTCATGGGTGGTGGACACACCGATCACGGCCATGGAAGACGGCCTGAAAAGGCAGGTTAAATCCATGCCATCCTGCGCATTTTAATTAATTGTCCTGTTCCGCCAGGTAATCATCATACATGGATTCCAGTCCCAGTTTATGCTTGGACTCTTCCTGAACCAGCATCAAAAACAATTTTTTGGCATCGGCATTGTCTGTCTGATCCGCCAGGGTCTGGTACAGCTTGACCGCTTTTTCCTCCCGTTTCATGGCAACTTTGAGAATTTCCGGCATGGGCATGCCTTGTTCATAGTCTTTTTCCACCATGTAATCACTGATTTTCAAATCCGGAATCTTTTTGAACTCATAGGATTCGATTTTTTCCTTGTTGCCTGAAATATCGGACAACAGGGCCGCATGTTTTTCCTCTTCTTTGGCAAAGCTTTCAAAAATCTCCTTGAGAGAGGCTTTGGTGGCTTTTTCCGCCTGGTCCCGGTAAAATGCGACGGCTTCATTTTCCTTGTCAATGGCAAATGTCAATATCTCGTCAATGGATCCGAAATTCATGGGTGTTGTTCCTCCTGATTGGATTGATCTGCATTGTTGTCAGTCTGGTTTTCACTGTAATGGATTCTTATATCAAATTTCAGGGTCAAGGCAAATACCTTTTAACCCGGAGCCGGATTTTCTCATGCCGGGGCCGGATTGCCGAATATGGCGGCCAGGGCTGATTCAACATCCGGATAGGAAAAGGCAAATCCTTTGTCCATCAAAGCCCCGGGCACGGCTTTCTGGCTGTTGAGCAGCGAGGCCCCCAGCTCGCCCATAACCAGTTTCACCATAAATCCAGGTGCAGGCATCACCGCAGGACGACGCAGGACCTGTCCCAGGGTTTTGGCAAACGCCCTCTGCCGCACGGGGTTTGGCCCCACCATGTTGTAGATTCCCCGGGAATCCGGCGTCTGGATCAAAAAATGCATGGCCTTTACCAGATCATCCACATGAATCCATGGAAACCACTGGTATCCGTTTCCCAACGGCCCGCCGGCAAACCATTTAAATGCCGGAGACATCACGGACAGGGCGCCACCATCCCCCAGCACCACACCGAACCGCATGATCCGCACCCGGGCTTCGGTCTTTTCTTTTCCAGCAAGTGCGGCACGTTCCCAGTCTTTACACACCCCGGCCAGAAAATCGCTGCCCAGGGCCGCATCTTCGGTCAGTTCCCGTTCCCCGGCATCTCCATAAATACCCGCGGCAGAGGTACTTAAAAAATCAACGGGTTTGTCAGGCACCATGGCTTCCACCAGATGGCGCGTGGTATGGATCCGGGAATCATAAATGGCCTGTTTGTAAGTCTTTGTCCAGCGCTTGAAAATATTACGGCCTGCCAGGTTAATGATGACATCTGCATCCGCCACATGGTCCTGCCAGGGGCCCGGGCGGGTGGTATCGGCCGATACCCACTCAAAATCGTCAGATGCCTGGATGTCAGGATGCGCACTGGAAGTCCCCAGTCCGGTCACATGCCAGTCAAAATCCAGAAAATGCCGGACCAGATGCTTGCCGACAAACCCTGAGGCCCCGGTAATCAATATGCGTTTCATGGGCACTCCTTCATTTAAATTACATTCAATTCAGGCCTGCAAATTGCATTAACCCTAATTATTCATTATCATTGCACGAGTTATGCCAAAGATATTATTGGGATTGACAATGATGAGGATATCAGCTTAGGTTATTCGCATCAACCCTAACATTGACAAGGAGGTTTTCATGATCGGAATCATCGGCAGCGGCAACGTCGGGGCCAATACCGCTTTTTTCCTGGCGGAAAAAGGGGTGGACCATGTCACCCTTTTCGACATTCAGGACGGTCTGGCCCAGGGAAAAGCCCTGGATATGATGGAAGCCGCCCCTATCCGGGGATACCGCACGGTCATTTCAGGGACAAATGATCCCCAAAATGTACTGGATGCGGATATCGTCATCATCACGGCCGGAGCCGTCCGCAAACCCGGTATGGATAGAGATGCCCTGTTTCAGGCCAACAAAGGCATCATCATCGACTATGCCAAAAAAATTACCCGGCCGGACACCCGGGTCATCATTGTCTCTGAACCAGTGGACCTGCTTACCACGCTGTTTGCCCGGCACTCCTCCCTGTTTGCAGACAAAATCATGGGCCTGGGAGGCATTCTGGATGCCACCCGGCTGCGGTTTCTCATTGCGGACGAGCTGGGCGTTTCCATGGAGAATGTGGCAGCCCAGGTGGTGGGAAGACACAGCGATGACATGATCATCCTGCAGGATTATTGCTGCGTGTCCGGCGTACCCATCGATCATTTTCTGTCCAGAGAAACCCTTGAAACACTTTTTGAGCAGACCCGTCAGGCCGGCAGCCTGATCGTGGAACTGGCCGGCCGGGCCAGCGCTTATTACGGGCCGTCGGCCGTGGCCGCAGACCTGGCCGAAGCCATCTGCCATGACACGGGCCGGGTTCTGTCCGTGTCCCGGATGCTGTCCGGCCAGTTCGGCATTACAGATGCCGCGTTGTCCATGCCCTGCGTAATCAACCGCTTGGGTGCATCCAGAATATTGGAACCCTGTCTGGACAACAACCAGATCGACATCCTGAAAATCGGGGCCCAAGCCATACAAGCGACCATCAAGGAGGACACCCATGCCTAAAGTATCCATTATCGGCGCCGGAAACGTGGGCGCCACTGCCGTGTATTACATTGCGGAAAAAAACCTGGCCGACATTGTGATGGTGGATGTGGTAAAAGGACTTCCCCAGGCCAAGGCACTGGACTATCTTCATGCCGCGCCCATGAGAAATTACCAGGTACACATCCTGGGCACCAATGATTATCAAGACATCAAAGATTCGGATGTGGTGATCCTCACCGCCGGGATTCCCCGGAAACCGGGCATGGACCGCATGGATTTGATGAAAATCAATGTGGATATCGCCAAAAAAGCAGCCCAGGCCATTGCCGAATACGCACCCAGTGCCGTGGTGGTGGTGGTGTCCAATCCTTTGGATGTCATTGCCATGGCCACGCTCCAGGAAACGGGATTCGCCCTCAAACGGGTCATGGGCATGGCCGGGGTCCTGGATGCCACAAGGTTCCGCTATTTTATCGCGGAAAAGCTCAAGGTATGGCCCGGGGATGTCATGGCCATGGTCTTAGGCGGTCATGGGGATACCATGGTGCCCTTACCCCGATACACCCGGGTAAACGGCATTCCGGTCACACAACTGGTTGGGCCGGAGGATCTTGAAAAACTGATCGACCGAACCCGCACGGGCGGGGGAGAAATTGTATCCCTGCTGAAACAGGGGTCTGCGTTTTATGCGCCCGGGGCTTCGGTTGCCAAGATGGTGGAAGCCATCATCAAGGATGAAAAACGGGTGGTGCCAGTGTCCGCCTATCTGCGGGGAGAGTACGGGTACCAGGATATGTTTCTGGGGGTACCTGCCCTGCTGGGAAAAAACGGGGTGGAAAAAATCCTGGAACTGCCTTTGACGGATGCGGAAAAAACGGCGCTGGATGCATCTGCCAAAGCCGTCAAAGACGGGGTGGATACCCTGCGGTCTTTTTTCTCTCCGGGATAAGGCGGCTCAATCCATGGCCCTGTATGCTAATCCAGCTCTTTCAGCTTTTTTTTGTCTTTTTTATGATACAGATCAAAAAAGATCACGCTGTTGTTGGGGATGGGGCCGCAGTGCAACCGCTTGTTTTCCTTGAGAAGCAAACAATCTTCCATTGACGAAACAAGCGGATATGCATAGAATAATGGGGTAAACTGTCACGACGGATATCGTCAAAGTGTTGACTCTTTTCAAACCCATGGGAGGTTATCATGAAACTGACCAGTACCGCATTCAAACCGGGAGAAAGAATTCCGTCCATTTACACGTGTGACGGTGATAATGTGAACCCGCCTTTGGAAATCACCGGGGTTCCCCATGAAGCCGACAGCCTGGTGCTGATCATGGATGACCCGGATGTTCCCAGACATCTGCGGGAGGACGGCATGTGGGATCACTGGGTGGTATTCAATATGCCGCCGGATACCAAAACCATTGAAGAAAACACGGAGCCCGACGGCACCCCCGGTATCGGCACCAACGGAAAAACCGGATATTTCGGACCCTGCCCCCCGGATCGGGAGCACCGGTATTTTTTCAAGGTGTTCGCCCTGGATACCCGGCTGGATCTGCCTGAAAAAAGCACCAAAGCAGACGTGGAAAAAGCCCTGGCCGGCCATGTCCTGTTCCATGCCGAACTGATGGGCACTTATGAACGAAACAGCTAGATTCAAAACCGCAGAAACGGGACCGCTTCCTTATATTCACCGGTTGCCTCTTTCTGGTCCGTTGAAAAATCGGATTCCGGCACCCATTGATACGCCTTGATATCCGTTGTATCGGAAAGGGGCAGCGCACAGCTTCTGGATCTGGGAAACGGCCCGTCAGAGGATTGAAACCGGGTCACGACCGCCTCTTCCGGGCTGTCCGCGATCTCGATGATATCTTCCACATAAACGACCTGGATATGTTTAAAAAGCGGATCCTTGATATCTTCTTTGATGATCTGGATGCGCTGTTTAAAATTCTGAAGTGCCAGTTCCGGGGTGCCGGCCTTGACCAGGCAGGTAAAATAGCCATGTCGTTCCGTGCCCGACGGGGTGATCTCATCAAATGAAAAATGCCCTGAGTACAACATGTTCAACCTCCTTTCATTGGTTGAAAATATTTTAGATCAAGTGCCCATGGAATAGCAACCCATATTGACAATCCCTTTGCAAAAAGAAGCCCCTTTTATGGAATTCAAAACATTCACCCATCTGGCCCGGTTAAAGGACATGGCCATGATCATGGCCAGATTCGGATTTGGGGACCTGGTTCAGCGCCTGGACCTGCCCGTGAAACATCTGGCACACACTATCTCGCCTGAAACGGATACAGACACGGATGTGTACCAGCGCATCCGGATGGTCATCGAGGAACTGGGTCCCACGTTTGTCAAACTGGGGCAGATCTTGAGCATGCGGCCCGATATACTGCCCGTGCCCATGATCCGGGAGCTGACAAAACTCCAGGATGCCGTGGGAACCATTTCGTTTGACCAGGTCAAGCAGGTGCTGGAGCAGGAGTTTGATACTCCGCTGGAAGAATTGTTTCGATCCTTTGATCCAAAACCGCTGGCAGCCGCATCTTTGTCCCAGGTGCACAAGGCAATCCACCCGACCCTGAACCGGGTGGTGGCGGTGAAAGTCCGACGGCCGGGCATTGTCAAAACCGTTGAAACCGATCTGAGTATTCTGGAGGTTCTGGCTGAAAAAATTCACAACAACATGGAAAGCATGCAGGTATATGATCTCCCGGGGATTGTGGCAACCAACCGCCGCACCCTGCTCAAGGAGATGGATTTTTCCAGGGAAGGCCGGTATATACAGATTGCCAAATCCAAAATTGAATCAGGCTCAGACATTATCATCCCGGACGTGTTCACTGAATACAACACCCCAAAAGTTCTGGTCACGGCATTTATCAAGGGAACCAAAATCACGGCCCATATGAATCTGCCGGCAGAAGAACGCAAAGCCCTTGCCGTGAGCGGGATGCAGTCTGCCGTGCTTCAGATCCTGGACCACGGGTTTTATCATGCAGACCCCCATCCGGGCAATATGGTGATCACTGTTGACAAGCGCTTGTGTCTCATGGACTGGGGCATGGTGGGCCGGCTCACACCGGAGGAAAGAAACGATCTGCTGTTTTTCATCCGGGCTGCGGTAGACAAAGACAGCCGGAAACTGGCACAGATGGTGCTGAGCATTACAACGGCCCGCAAAAGTGTCAATGCCCGCCAACTGGAAAAAGATCTGATGGAGATCATGGATGTGTATCTGTCTTTACCCTTGAAACAGATCCGGGTGGGATCACTGCTGGAAGACCTGGTCGGGGTGTTGAAGTCCCATTCTTTGCGGCTGCCGCCGGACCTGTCCATCGTTATCAAGGCGCTGATCACCGTGGAAGGCACGGCTCGGATGCTCTACCCGGAGCTGGATGTGATTTCAGAAGCCAAACCCCATGTGCGCCGGCTGGTGTCCCGGCAGTATTCCAAAGGCTATATCTGGCAGCGCCTGCGCAACAATGTCTCTGCCATGTGGGGACTGCAGCAGCACCTGCCCCAGACGGTATCTGCCATCCTCAAAAAAATCGAACACGATAACGTGACCATCGGATTTGATCACAAGAATCTGAATCCATTGCAGAAAGCCCTGGAAAGCAGCTTCAACCGCCTGACCCTGGGCATTGTTTTGGGCGCCATGATCATGGGATCCTCCATGATCATCACCACGGGTGTGGGCCCGCTGCTTTTTGGATACCCGGCCCTGGGCATGGCCGGGTATCTGATTTCCGCCGTGATCGGATTGTGGCTGATCATCACCATTATCCGGGGCAAAGAGTATTGACCGGTACCTTACGGCCAGTGCCACCCCAAATGCCATAAAAAAATATACCGGGCAGATGCGTTTGCACCTGCCCGGTAATCAGTAAAAAACTTTCCACAAATTACAGATCGGAAGCAGAGAGCGGGGTCAGATTTTCAACGGCCTGACGGAATTGTTTTCTTTCCGCTTCAGGCATGGGAATCAGACCTTTGTCCGTCAGATATCCCTCGTCTCCCCAGGCTTTTTCACTGGTAAACTCAGCCAGAAATTCCCGGATCCCGGGAATGCTGTCCACATGGGCTTTTTTTACATAGAAAAACAACGGTCGGGACACGGGATAACTGCCGTCCGCAATGGCTTCAAACTCCGGGGCAATGCCGTCCACAAGCGCGCCCTGAAGCTTGTCCGCGTTCTGATCCAGAAAAGAGAACCCGAAAATACCTAAAGCATCGGGGTTGGTATCCAGTTTCTGCACGATCAGGTTATCGTTTTCACCGGCCTCAATATAGGCTCCGTCTTCACGAATGGTGTGACACAGGGCTTTGTAGGCTTTTTTGTCTTTTTTCTTCAGGTCCGCGATCCACCCGAATTTTTTGGCACCGCCTTCCATGGCCAGTTCCACAAACGCGTCCCGGGTACCGGAGGTGGGCGGCGGCCCCAGCACTTCGATCTTGATGTCCGGCAGAGATGAATTCACATCTTTCCAGGTTTTGTTGGGATTGGGCATGGTTTTACCGGCCACGTTTCCGGAGGGGACATCTTTGGCCAGGGCCAGAAAGATATCCTTGCGGCTCAGCTTGAACAACGGGGCTCTGTTGGAATTGGCAATGACAATCCCGTCATACCCGATTTTCACCTCGACGATTTCGGTTACTCCGTTGGCTGCGGCCGCGTCAAACTCCGATTTTTTAATCCGCCGGGAGGAATTGGTGATGTCCGGATATTCTACGCCCACACCGGCGCCGAACAGTTTGTGCCCGCCGCCGGATCCTGTGGATTCAATGGTCGGGGTTTTGAAACCGGTCGCTTTGCCGAAATTTTCCGCCACCACTGTGGCAAACGGGTACACGGTGGAGGATCCCACAATGGAGATATAATCCCGGGATGCCGCACCAACGTTACCAATGCCCAGGGCAAATACCAGGGCCAGACTTGCAATCAACATTTTTTTCATTTGTTTCTCCTTTGAACAATAAATTAAATAACACATGCATTCACATTCTTTTTCACCATTATTTCACACACGCTCTTACCACCTTCTTTCAAACTTTTTGCGCAAAAACACGGCCAACGCATTCATGGTCACCAGAAACGCCAGCAGCACCATGATGGCGGCGGATGTTTTTTCCAGAAACGCCCGTTCCGGACTGTCGGCCCATAAAAAGATCTGCACGGGCAGCACCGTGGACGGATCCGTGAATCCGCCGGGGATGTCCACGATAAAGGCCACCATGCCGATCATGAGCAGCGGCGCGGTTTCTCCTAACGCCTGGGCCATGCCGATGATGGTACCCGTGAGCATGCCCGGCAAAGCCAGGGGCAGCACATGGTGCATCACCATCTGGGTTCTGGACGACCCCACCCCTAAAGCCGCCTCCCGGATGGAAGGGGGCACGGACTTTAATGCGGCCCGGCTGGCAATGATGATGGTGGGAAGCGTCATCAAAGTCAGCACCAGTCCCCCCACCAGGGGAACGGACCGGGGCAGGCCGAAAAAATTAAGGAACACGGCCAGACCCAGCAGCCCATAGACAATGGACGGCACGGCCGCCAGATTGTTGATATTGACCTCGATGATATCGGTCCACCGGTTTTTGGGGGCAAATTCCTCCAGATACACGGCAGCGGCCACCCCAATGGGAAATGACAGCAGCAACGTCACGATCAGGGTATAAAAAGACCCGGTTACGGCCCCCTGAATACCGGCCAGTTCCGGCTCCCGGGAATCTCCGGCCGTAAAAAAGGTGGTGTTGAACCGTTTTTCCAGCCGTCCCTGTTCCTGGAACCGGTCGATCCATGCCATTTGATTGTCCTTCACCCGGCGTTCCGCTTCCGGCACGTCCCGCTGAATATGGCCTTTGACCACCATGTCCACATCATCATCCGCCGGCACCCAGATCTGGATCACGGACCCGATCTGGTTCTGATTTTTCCGGACATAATCCTGGAGCTGATACGACGTCCCGTTGCTGACCATGCCATAGAGCTGCCGTCTTTCCCTGCGGGTTGTCACTTCCGGAAACATGTCTGCCAGAGAGTGCTTGACCAGACCCTGGTAATTGGCATCAGCCAGAGACCCGGCATCCAGTATTTCGGGATCCAGATGGATATCCAGTTGAACAAAGGTCTGCTGAAATGCCGTGTACCCATTGGCGGAGATGCTGACAAACAGAAACACCAGAAAAATCATGGATAAAATAATGGCCACAATGCCGTAAAGCCGGAACCGTTTTTCCGCTCGATACCGCCGGGCCAGGCCCTGATTCACGATATCCATTGTCCGGGTGGTTCGCTGATTTTGGATAAGATTATTCATATTGCTCTCTGTATTTTCGCACCACCACCAGGGCGATGACATTCAGAATCAGGGTAATGACAAACAGCAGCAGGCCCAGTGCAAAAGCAGCCAGGGTCTTGGGGCTGTCAAACTCCTGGTCCCCCACCAGCAAAGTAACGATCTGGACCGTCACCGTGGTCACGGTTTTCAACGGATTCACGGTCAGGTTGGCAGCCAGGCCGGCAGCCATGACCACGATCATGGTCTCGCCGATGGCCCGGGACACGGCCAGCAGCACCCCGCCCACAATGCCCGGAAGGGCGGCGGGCAGCACCACCAGGCGAACGGTTTCACTGTGGGTGGAACCTAAGCCCAGCGCCCCATCCCGCAACGACTGGGGCACGGCATTGATCACGTCATCGGACAGGGAAGACACAAAGGGAATGATCATGATTCCCATGACCAGGCCGGCAGCCAGGGCACTTTCCGATGATACGTCCAGCCCAAGGGTGACCCCGGCGTTCCGGATCATGGGCGCCACCACCAGGGCCGCAAAAAATCCATACACCACCGTGGGAATCCCGGCCAGGATCTCCAGCAGGGGTTTGGCCACGGCCCGGACCCGTTTATCTGCATATTCCGACAGATAAATAGCGGACATCAGCCCGATGGGTACGGCCACACACATGGCAATGGCAGAGATGAGCAGGGTCCCCATGAATACGGGGATGGCACCGAACGCACCGGAAGATCCCACCTGGTCCGCCCGGATGGCCATCTGGGGGCTCCAGTCCAGACCGAACAGAAACTCATGGACGGGAATGACTTTGAAAAACCGGATCGCTTCATACAGCACGGACAGCACAATCCCGATGGTGGTGAAAATGGCGATGGAGGCACAGGCCACCAGCAGATATTTCACCAGGGTTTCCACATGGTTTCTGGCCCGCAGCTGCGGGGACATCCTTTTTCTTATCCACAGGATTCCGGCGATGCCCACGACCAGGACCAGCACGGCCAATGCCGCATGACTGAGGGTTTCAAGCCGGGTGTAATGATCGGCTGCCGCCTGAATGGCCGGACTGATCTCACCGGAAACAATGTCGGCATGCACCAGGTTTTTGACATCATTCATCAAAAGCCCGAGACGGTCGGAAGGCAGGGCCTGAAGATCGGGCGGCAACCCCGCAACCACCAGCTGGGTGATCACCGTGGGTCCAATGGCCTGCCAGAAAAAAAATATCGCCAGGGCCGGAATGGCACACCACAGGGCGGCCAGTGCGCCGTAGTAGGTGGGTCTGGAGTGCAGTATCTGCTGTCCTTTGCCCGTGGCTTCTGCCACGGCAAATGCTCGTTTCCGACCCAGATAATATCCGGCCGTCGTAAGCATCAGCAGTACCAGCAGCAAATTGGAAGAAGACATGATCACCTTGCAATAAAAAAAGGGGTTATTCACTGAACTGACCGTGAAAATACCCCTTTTTTACAAGGAATTGTTTACCAAATGATGAGCAGAATGTTAGAAAATGATGAGCAGATTATCCATTGGACGCTGTTTTTTTCTCAAGCGCCTGAATCATTGATTCAAAAGAATCCGATTCCAGCATCCGGGCGAACTGGGACCGGTAATTGGCCACCAGGCTGACCCCTTCCACCACAATATCATACACCATCCACTGACCGGCCTCGGTCCGGTACATCCGGTAATCGATGGGAATTTCAATGGTATCTGTAATAATGATCGTATCGATCTGGGCTTTGTCGTTCCGGACCTGTTCTTTGACAAACTCGACCTGTTCATCCGTATATGATTCGATTTTTCCCACATAGGTCTCTTCCAGCAGCCGGGAGAACAGTTCCACAAAAGTCTGTCGTTCTTCATCCGTCCGGCCCCGCCAGTGACGGCCTAAGCTGAACTGGGACATTTTTTCAAGATCAAACCGTTCATAGATTTTTTCCCGCAGGGCCTCCCGCCGAAGGGCGGTGTTGGCCTCCCCTTTGAACGCGTCATCCTTTAAAACAGCCAGAATGGCATTGATACCGGCTTCAAGCTGGATCCGGGGGGAGATATCTTGAGCATACCCGGGAACCGGTGCCACCAGGCACAGGCTCCATATCAAACAGATGAGCACATGTTTTTTCATGGATCAATTTTCTTTCTGGCTGTTTTGCGTGAGCGCCGTTTCAATGATGGCTCTGGAAAAAGGCGGGGAAACGTTTTTCGTGCTGGCGGCTCCGGGTTTCTGGTTGGGCTTGTGGCTGGCACCGCTGTATGCGGTAATGGTCTTGTCACTGAAATGGATCTGATAATTGGGGCGGATGCCTTTTCCCGTGGTGCCCAGACACACGGTGGCATTGTCATCTGTCCCGATATTGTCCAACATTTTTTCCAGAAACAGGGGGTTCAGTTCAGCCAGACGGGCCTCATCCCAGACAATACCTGCTTTGCCTGCTTTTCGGGCACCGGCTTTGGGTTTCAATTTATGAATCAACGTTGACAGATTTTTCAGCTTCATTCCCAGATTTTTGACTGACCGTTTCTGGATCTCGCCTTCTGCCTGGGGTTTGAGAATCTTCAACTGTTCATTCACCTTTTCATACCCTTGTTTGGACTCTTCCAATGCCTTTTGGTCGATCAGCGCATGCACATTTTTACACATGCGGTTTATTTCCTGTCTGGATTCTCTGAATTTATCAGGCTCCATGCTGTTGTTCTCCTTGTCAAAATTGGGTGAATCATACCCGGATCAGGTCAGACTGCCGGGCCAATTATTCTATTCTACACTGATTTCACCCCGTTTTCAAGGCGTTGAAAAAAAAGCCCCCAGCAGATCCAGAACCTGATCAATATCCTTCGGCGTATGGCAGGCATTGATCTGAAACCGGATGGTCTCATCCCCCTTGGGCACCACGGGAAAGGTCAGTCCCACCACCAGGACCCCGTGGTCATACAGATAAGATACCAGTTCATGGGTTTTTGCGGTATCCCGGACCATGAGCGGCACCACGGGGTGAGGGCCGTCAATGGATTCCAGGCCCAGGCGGTCCAGACCTTTCCGAAACCGCTGGGTCTGTGCCGCCAGGTGTTCGAGAAGGGCCTGTCCTTCGGGGCTGTCGCATATCTCCAGGGCATTGACCGCGGCCGCACAATCCGCCACACTCAACGGATTGGTGTAAATATAAGTGTCGGCCTTCTGCCGCACCGCCTCGATCAGGGTCCGGCTGCCGGCGACAAACCCGCCGTTGACCCCGAATGCCTTGCCAAAGGTGCCCACCACCACATCCGGCCAGGCCCCGGCATATTCCGGGGTTCCCCGGCCCGTCTTTCCAAAGGCCCCGATGCCGTGGGAATCATCCACCACAGTAATCACCCCGTCCCGGAATTTTTCCTCATACTCCCGGCAGATCTCCACGATCTCGTTGATGGGGGCAAAATCGCCGCGCATGCTGAAAATCCCGTCAAAAATCACCACCACCCGGTCCATGTCCGGGCTGACTACGTCCAGGCAGCGTTTCAGATCGGCCATGTCATTGTGCCGGTAAATGCCTTTGTTCTTGCTGGGCACATTGCTGATACGCATGGCCCGGATAATGGAGTTGTGGTTGAGCTGATCCCCGATCCAGTGGGTGTTTTTACCGGAAATGGCCAGGGCCAGTCCGCAGTTGGCCGTGTAGGCGGAATTGAAAATTTTGGCGGCCGGCTTGTCCACAAATCCGGCAATACGTTCCTCCAGGCGCACATGATGGATAAACGTGCCGTCAATGAACCGCACGGCTCCCGGCCCCACCCCGAACTCCCGGGTGGCCTGATCCGTCGCTGCAATCAGGTCCGGATGGTTGGACAACGACAGGTAGGCATTGGAATTGAACCGCATGTATGCCTGGTCCGAGCCCACCAGCTGATACCGGGGGCCCCGGTCTTTTTCCGGCGGCACATATCCCTGAATGATCCGTTCCGATGCCTTGGCCCGGCCTTCTTCTTTCAAAGCCGCCAGTTCCAGTTCCAGGCTGCTGTCCAGTTTATCTGTACTCATCTGTCCGTCTCCTGTATGATTCTGAGGTCATGCCTCAATTTATTGGTTCCGGGTCCAGTCCAGGATCACTTTGCCGGATCGGCCCGAGCGCATCACCTCAAACCCGTCTTCAAACTGTGTATAGGCAAACCGGTGGGTGATCAAAGGCGTGATGTCCAGACCGGTCTGGATCATGGAGGTCATCTTGTACCAGGTTTCATACATCTCCCGGCCGTAGATGCCCTTGATGGTGAGCATGTTGAACACCACCTTGTTCCAGTCGATGGGGGTCTGGTCCGGCATGATCCCCAGCAGCGCTATTTTGCCCCCATGGCACATATTGTCTAAAATCCCTGCCAGGGCCGAAGGATTGCCTGACATCTCCATGGCCACGTCAAACCCTTCCTTCATGCCCAGCTGCTTCTGGGCATCGGCAATAGATGTTTTTGTAACATCCAGGGCCAGATCCGCCCCGGCGGTTTTTGCCAGATCCAGGCGGTAAGGGTTGACATCCGTGACAACCACATATCTGGCCCCGGCATGCCGGGCAATGGCAGCGGCCATGCACCCGATGGGGCCGGCCCCCGTGATCAGCACATCTTCCCCCAGCACGTCAAAGGACAGGGCCGTGTGGGTGGCATTGCCTAAGGGATCAAAACAGGCCAGGGTTTCCAGCGGAATTTTCGAATCACAAAACCACACATTGGTCACGGGAATGGCCAGAAACTCGGCATAGGCCCCGGGCCGGTTCACACCCACCCCTTGGGTGTCTTTGCACAGATGCCGCCGTCCGGCCAGGCAGTTTCTGCAGTGGCCGCACACCAGATGCCCTTCCCCGGACACCAGATCCCCTTTTTTGAAGTCCGTCACATGGGACCCCACCTTTTCAATGGTGCCCACAAACTCATGGCCGACATGCATGGGCACGGGAATGGTTTTAGCGGCCCAGTCATCCCAGTTGTAAATATGCACATCCGTGCCGCAGATGGCGGTACGCAAAATTCTGATCAGCACCTCATTGTGCCCGATCTCCGGCACGGGCACTTCCTGGAGCCACAGCCCCTGCTCCGGTTTTGCCTTGACAATCGCTTTCATGGTCTGTTTCATGGGAATCTCCCTGTCAATGAGTGTCCGGCTGGCATCTGATTCGCCTGCGATCCCTGAATCCGGGTTACACATCAATCAATAATACAGGGGCAGGTCATCCGGGTCCACCCCTTTTTTTTGCATAAAGGTATTCATGGCGCTCACCACCCCGGGATCAATCTTTGGGGGCACATACCGGACCAGCATCCGGTCCCGGGTATCCTGAATGTTTTTAAGCAGTTTTTCCTGGGGAGACATGCCGGCCAGGTGCCCCCGCAGAGCCACAGATGGGTTCCAGGTGTGGGTCCGGCATTTTTTCATGGTGTCCATGGTGGTGAGGAACAGGCCCCCCGGCCCCACGGATTCAATGAGATCAAAATTCAGGGTGGTGTCATCCACGGTCATGTCATCCATATAGAACTGGATCATCTGGATAATCTCCAGATCCATGATGAATTTTTCATAGGAGATGGCGGCAAAGCTGTCCAGAATACCCGCACTGTGAACGATCAGGCTCACCTGGTTCTGGAAAGCCGTGAACATGGACAGCATGCTCTCATACCCGGCCTGGGCGGACAGGCTTTTTGCATCCGTGACCGATCCCCCGCACCGGCTGGGCACCCCGTAATACCGGGCCATGGCGGCACAGTATTTTGCCTGGAGCGCATAGGCCGGGGACCCGATGGAAATATTGCCGGTTTTCATGTCCGACCCATAGCACTGGATTCCGAAAATCACCGGGGTTCCCGGATGCAGGGCCTGGGCCAGGCAGATGAGCCCTAACGCTTCGGCCGTGGCCATGGCCACATTGCCGGCCAGATCAATGGGACCCGTGGTGCCGGCCGCCACCCCCGGGGACAGGATCACGGGCTGGCCGTATTTTCCCGCCACATCCAGGGCCGACAGCCCGGTGTCATCCACCTGGAGCGGGCTCACCGGGCTGATCATGGTAAGCACCCGGGGCGTCTGAACCAGCGGCGTTTTCCCGCCCGTGCGGATGGCCGCCAGGGCCATGATATCTTCCATATGCTCCCGGCGGCCCGGAATGCCGAAAACACATTTGTCCGAATAGATCAGGGCCGCATACATCATGGCCAAGTGACTGACCTCGGCAGCCACATCCGAAGGCTGGGCCAGGATCCCGCCGTTCATGTGAAACAGGTCACTGACCTGCACCAGTTTCAAAAAGTCCACATGGTCCTGGAAAATGGCATTTCGGATATTGCCGTCCGGGTCCATGACGGACGCGCATCCATAACCCGGGACCAGGCTGGACGATCCATCTCCCAGGATCATGTCATGTTCCCGTGAAATACCGTGCAGGGTGAATTGGGCCGGGGCCTTGCCCAGCAGCTCATCCACCTGATCCGGAGAAAACACGGCCCGGTCCGCTTGCATGGATATTCCCTTTTCCGACAAAAGATCCAGATACTGCCGGCTTAAAATCCGGATACCGATCTTGGAGAGGATCTGCCGGGCCATGCCGTCCAGTTTTTCCAGTTTTTCTGCGGCCGGCTCCGGGGATTTCGGCAATATTCGGGTCATCATTTTTTCTCCTGTCAACCAGCAGTCAGTTCCTTTACCCCGGCTTCCCGGATCTCTGCCATGGCTGCCAGCACTTTTTCGGGCAGCCCCGGCACCTTGTGGTGATCCAGAATATCAGCCAGTCGATCCTGGATCCGTTGTGCCATATCTTTTTCCCCTTTTTCCTGCCAGATTTCATAGGGTTCTCTGGCCAGCAATTTTGATCCCCACACGGCCGTGCGGCAATGATCCACCGTATGGCGGTGGGCCAGAAAATGCCCGCCGGGCCCGATATCCCCGATCACCTGCCGGGCAATGGTTCCGGCATCCACCCGGATCCCTTTCATGAATTTTTTCGCCATGCCCACGGCCTCGTTGCCCAGCACCAGCTGGGCTGCGGAACACACCATGGCCTGGTCCAGATATCCCACGTCATGGATCAGGTTGAGCCCGGCCAGGGCCTGGGTGATGATGGAAAATCCGCTCTCCAGCCCGGCCTGGGCATCCACCCCCTTGGCGTCCGTGCACCCGGCATATCCCCAGGTGGGCAGGTCAAAGGACTGGGCCACCTCTGCCTGGGCCGAGATGCCCAGACTCATCTCCGGATATCCCACACCAAACACCCCGGTGGACATGTTCAGGATCTGGACATTGCCGCTCAGGCATACGGGGCAACCGGGCTGGCGCAGCTGGGCTAAGACCAGGCACATCAACGATTCCGCCGTGATCAGGGTCACCACCCCGGCCATGGTCATGGGGCCCGTGGCCCCCATCTGCACAGCCGGTCCCGGCACCTGGGGAATAAAATAATCAGCTGCTGCAAAGATCCGGTCCACGGTTTCTTCCGGCTGAACCAACGGGGAAATCGGTTCCGGATACAGGGCCAGGAACGGTTTCTGCCGTAATTTGTCCATACCGCCGGCCACCTGGGCCGCCATCTCCAGCACCAGTGCCGTGCCCCGGCCGGAATACCCGATGAACACAATGGGCTTGACCGTGTGGGTCACCACGGCCTCAAACTCGTACAGGTCCGCAGCAATGGCTGGGACGTCCTGGCAGGATCCCATGGGCATGACCCAGTCAATGTTTTCACACGCATCCGCGACCTTTGCCCCGATGCCGATATCCGCCACCGTGGTGGGATGGATCTCACCGGTCCGGGCATCCTTGGTTCTGGGGCTGCCCGTGGAAGTGCCGTAATAGCTTTTGCGGCCTTCCACTTCCAAAGCCCGGTTGCCGTGCCGGTCATACAGAACAAATCCGTTGGGTGCCGTGGTCAGGCACTGCTTGACAATGAACTCCGGCACCCGGACATGGTCCCCCGCCACCACGGCCCCGGCTTTTTTGAGCATCTGCCGGGCCCCGTTGTGCAGCACCCGGAACCCCACACTGTACATGATATCAAAGGCGGCCCGCCGGATCTCGAATATCTGATCATCGCTCAATATCCGCATATAAGGCCGCTGGGACTGAATGGCGCCTGAATGGATCATCTTTCTGCTCCTTGCTGTGTGTGTCGGCATCGGTGCCGGGTATTTCCTTTATTATTTCGGCAATACCATAAAAACAGCGGCACTGCCAGCCCATGGCGATGATTTTTTTCATGCCTGCCGGGACTTTACAGGGTGAAACAAAGCCGCTATAGTGCGCCCCATGAAATATTATGCTGTCGCCACCGGTCGCACCACCGGCATTTTTACCTCCTGGCCCGGGGCCAAAGCCCAGGTGGAAGGATTTCCCGGAGCTGTTTACAAAAGCTTTAAAACCCGGGAACAGGCTGAGGCCTTTCTGGCGGACCCGGTCCTGGGAACCGGCAGAAAAAAAACCGCGTCCAGTCAAAAATCCCGGAACAATGGCCCTGCAGGCGCTGACAATGACTGGCCTGAGGGCACCATTGTGGTGTACACGGACGGCAGCGCCATCGGCAATCCCGGCCCCGGGGGATACGGGGTGGTGATCCAGAAACATCCGGACAGCCAGGCATTGGAACTGTCCGGCAGCTACGGGCACACCACCAATAACCGCATGGAGATGACGGCCGTGATCAAGGCCCTTCAAGCGCTTCAGAAAACGACCTCACCCGTGGTGGTGCACTCGGACTCCCGGTATGTGGTGGATGCCCTGACCAAAGGCTGGGCCGCAGGATGGGAGAAACGAGGCTGGAAACGATCCAACGGCCAGCCGGCCTTGAACCCGGACCTGTGGGAACAGCTGCTGCCCCTGGTCCGGCGCCTGGATGTGCGGTTTGTCTGGGTCCGGGGCCACAGCGGCAATCCATTGAACGAACGCTGCGATGAACTGGCCAACACGGCGGCCCGGCAACAGGGAAACCCGGACGGCAGGGCATAACCTCATCATAATTCAAGCCACCGCTTCAGGATATTGCGAACCAGCGGTTCGACCTATCCTGAATCATTCTGTGGGAATAAAGACTCAATGAGGCGGCCAGGGCATGGATCATTTTGTCAGCCCATCAAAAAAATGGCCTGGGCTTACTTCTAGCGGAAACGCCTTTATATCAAATGTTTCCAGCCTGTTCAGATGGTTGAGGGAAACAAGATTGTCGGAAATACGCAAATTGAAGTTTTAGCCTTTTCCCAAGGGCAACAGCAACATTTTCCAAGGTCAGAAGAGTTACTGAAGAATTTTTGGGATCCAACAATCTGTCTACCGAAGAACGGCTTATTTTCATCATTTTTGCCAAAGCGGTTTTTGAAATATTCTGTAATTCCATTTCCTGCTTAATTTGATAAGCAAGTACTCTCTTTAGAGCCGTTGTTTCAGCTTCAGCCATTAGACCCTCTTCCTGAAGAAAATTGTCAAAACTGCTTCCGATATGCTTACCTTCCATTTTAATCCTCCTGATACTCTTTCAACCTTGCCAGAACTTTCTTTAATTCATTTTTTGGGACCTCAAAGTATCTACGTTTGAAGCGCCAGGGTCGGAAAGTCATGACGCCTTTCTGGCAGGTTGGGTCCTGTCACCAATTCCCAACAAAAGACCTTTCACAGAAATGTCCTCGTCTAATTGCTCCCAATGCAGGCCAGTACCTCCACCGCTGATGATGTAATCAGCCTTTTGAGCTTGAGATGCATTAAGGAGTCGTGGGAAGTAAGCGAGTGGGACACCGAGCTGACGTCCATCCGTGAGCTCTACCCACATATTGTCCGAGTCAAAAGATAATTTTTTAACACGTGGTTCAAACGTTAATGTGTTCATTCCAATACCTTTCAATGAGTTCCCTGTTTTTTTCAGCCACTCGCATGAGTTCGCGGAGCTCAGCAGAGTTCATGCTATATGATCCCGCAAGGCTGACCTGCGGTGACATCCAGAACTTTGCCGTAGCCTCACCACGGCGCACATGTATGTGCATCGGTTCAGGCGGATCTCCCTCATTTGAGAAAAAGAAAAAGCGATATCCTTTGTACCTGAAGACTACTGGCATAAGTAAATTTTCTCCTTTGCAGGCAGGCTTATATTGCAACAATTCTTAATTCCATAAAGGATCAACCATAGTTTCGATATCAAGAATGCCATACCAGTGAAATGCCTGAATGTCAATCAGAGAAAATCCTTAGTCGCTATAGGTAAAAATACGTAATGCCTGCCTTTTTTTAAATCGGTATTTGCCGAATTTGGCAACGCTGCCATTTTCGGCAAATGATCCCGGAGGACCTCTCAGGCATGTCCCGATCTTTTTGCCATCCTGTCCCAGGGGAGTCAAGGCCATACATACGGAATCTCGGAATGTCTTGGTGTCCGGGGCCGGCTGGATTCATTGGTTGACATCACACGGGTTTATTTATAAGGTAAATTTCAAAAATACCCTTTGAGGCGATCCTATTTTTCATTTACAGGTTTTCAGGAAAAACAATGGACACCCAACATCCACATACCGGATGTAGCCTTTTTCCGGAGTTTTCCATTATCCATGCCTACCCGAGGATGTCAATGTCAGCATATAGAAATAACCAACTGTTTCATTCTGAAAATTTGAGAAAAGTTTAAAGTCTTGACATAGTTATCAATTATGATAACTATGGGCATATGAAAAATGGCTGACAAAATGAATTGGAAAGTCAAGTACCTCCGGCAAAGCCGGAGGCTTGATTTGGTGAACCGCTCAAAGCGGTTATTTATTGGGCCACCTCAAAGGTGGCGCCCCTTATTTAAACAAGCTCAGCTGCTCTAAGCGTCTATCCTCTTTCTCCTGAGA
>JAIPDL010000040.1 GCA_021737695.1 Desulfotignum sp.
GGAGCTGCAACTCCGGGCTATTTTAAGGTTTTAATTTCGAATTATACGAATAAAAAGAAAGATTTGATAATCTTTTTTGAATAATAAAGGAATAAAATCCCACAGCATAATTAAACACACTGCATAACCAATACAATCCCAAAAATGATATTTTCAATTGGGAAAAGAATGATGCTTGCGCTATAGTTGACCTTTGAAAATTTCTGTTTTTTGAAAAAAAATAGATGAATGAACCATGAAATTACGAAAATTGCTTCAAAAAATACTTGATGGTTTAAAAAACATCAGATTCACAGAGATTCGACCAGATATATATCAGGCGGTTTCAGCTTGATACTATTACAGACCAAACATCAGCTAGCAGAATGATGTTCATTTTGCGGCATTTCAGCCAAAAATAAGCCCAGGCCATTTTTTTATGGGCTGGCAAAAAGCGAATGGTCCAGAAGTGGAAATTGTTAGCACAGCGGAGCCCCTGGCGGCACTATGCCGACAGATATTCACCATGATTATTTTTTGGGGAGATATTCACTGAATGTTGTCACCGGATCTTCCCTATTACAATGACTCTGAAGGAGACTGCCTGCCATCCGGCATCTCCTGTGCGATCGATGCCCATGTGCATGTGTTTCCGGACAGCACTTTTCAGGCAGTGCGGAACTGGTTTGACGCCCATGCCTGGCAGATCCGGTACCGGGATACCAGTGAGAATCTGATCCGGTTTCTGCTGGACAGAGGCGTGGCCCATGTCATTGTATTGCAGTATGCCCACAAGCCCGGCATTGCCCGGGAATTGAATGCGTATATGGCCGGACTGTGCCGGATGTTTGACGGGCGGATGACCGGATTGGCTACGGTATTTCCCGGGGAAACAGGCGCTGCGGATATCCTGACCCGGGCCTTTGACCAGGGGCTGGGCGGGGTGAAGCTGCATGTTCATGTCCAGTGCTTTGATCTGAACGGCCCGGGGATGGATGAGATCTGCACAGTATGTTCGGACCATGGCAAACCCATGGTGGTGCATGCCGGCCGGGAACCCAAAAGTGATCAGTACCGGTGCGATCCTCATGATCTGTGCCGGGCCGACAAGGTCGATACCCTCCTTGCCCGGTTCCCGGACTTGAAATTCTGCGTCCCTCACCTGGGATTTGACGAGGGGTCGGAGTATTCCTTTCTAATGGCAACCCATGAAAACCTGTGGCTGGACACCGCCATGGTACTTACCGATTATTTCCCCGCATCTGCCCGGCCGGATTTTAGGTCGTTTCCGCTGGACCGGGTCATGTATGGGTCGGATTTCCCCAATATCCCCTATGCCTGGGACCGGGAACTCAAATGGCTGGCAGGGGCCGGGCTTTCTTCTTCGGAACTGGCGCAGGTTGCCTGGAAAAATGCGGCCCGGTTTTTCAATCTTGACTTTGATGATCCCCTCAGCTACTAGACGAACATGACACATATTTCTTTGATCAGCCAGGATCTTCACATATCTGAAAAACAGGTGGCTGCGGTGTTAACCCTGCTGGATCAGGGTGCCACCGTGCCGTTCATCGCCCGGTACAGAAAGGAACAAACCGGGTCTCTGGATGAAGTCGCCATCACCGGGATCCGGGACCGGCACCATGCCATGGTTGCCCTGGATGCTAGAAAGACCGCCATCACAGTGTCTTTGACCGAACGGGACCTGTTGACACCGGACCTGGCCCGGGCAATTCAGACGGCTGCCACCCTGGCGGGTCTGGAAGATCTGTATGAAAAATACCGGCCCCGGCGCCGGACCCGGGCCATGGCGGCCCGGGAACAGGGGCTGGCCCCGCTGGCGGATCTGCTGCTGGCCCAGTCTTTAAACACGGATATTACCCGGGCGGCCCGGGGGTTTGTGGATCCCGGCCGGGGTGTGGAAACATCTGACCAGGCCCTGGCCGGGGCCAGGGACATCATTGCCGAGACCGTGAATGAAGACCCCCGGGTCAGAGAAGCGGTGCGGCAGATCTACACCAAACAGGGTGTGATCCAGTCCCGGGTCAAAAAAGGTCAGGAACCGTCCGGGGACAAATTCCATGATTATTTCGACTGGCAGGAGCCCGCATTCAAAGCCCCGTCCCACCGGATACTGGCAATGCTCCGGGGAGCGAAACAAGGGGTGCTCTCTTTGCATGTGGCAGTGGATACGGAGACAGCCGTCCGGACCATGGAGGCATTTTATCTGAAAAAACAGCCGTCCGCCTGTCGGGACCAGGTATCGATCGCCATCCAGGACGCGTACAAGCGGCTTTTAGGGAAATCCCTGGAAAAAGAATGTATTCAGACGTTGAAATCCACGGCAGATGATCAAGCCATTCAGGTATTTGTAAGCAATCTCAAAGACCTGCTCCTGGCCCCGCCTTTAGGTGAAAAACCGATACTGGCCCTGGATCCCGGGTTCAGAACCGGCTGCAAGGTCGTCTGCCTGGATGCCAAAGGGGATTTGTGTCATCATGGGGTGATATATCCCCATTTCAAAGAGGCGGACAGAGACAAAGCAGGCCGTTTGCTGGCGGATCTGGTGGATCAACATCAAATCCAGGCCGTGGCTGTGGGAAACGGCACCGCCGGCAGAGAAACCCTGGCCTTTGTCCGGGAACTGGGGCTGCCCGATCGGGTAGAGATTTTGATGGTGGATGAAAGCGGGGCATCGGTCTATTCAGCGTCAGACATTGCCCGGCAGGAGTTTCCGGATCACGATATCACCGTAAGAGGGGCCGTATCCATCGGCCGGCGCCTCATGGACCCGTTGGCTGAGCTGGTGAAAATCGATCCCCGGTCCATTGGTGTGGGCCAGTACCAGCATGATGTGGATCAAAAACAGCTGCGCCAGGCCCTGGATGACACCGTCCAGATTTGCGTCAACCAGGTGGGCGTGGCGGTCAATACCGCATCCCGGGAACTGCTGGCCCGGGTGGCCGGGTTGAATGACACCATTGCCGCCAATCTGGTGCAGTACCGTCAGGAAAACGGGCCGTTTGACAGTCGGAAAGCGTTTTTGAAAGTGCCCCGGCTGGGCCCGAAGGCGTTTGAACAGGCGGCCGGGTTTCTGCGGATCCGCAATGGGAAAAATCCGTTGGATGCCTCAGGCATTCATCCGGAATCCTATGGTATTGTGGAACAGATGGCAAAAGACCAGGGGTGTGCCCCCAAAGACCTGGTGGGAAGTCCGGACCGGGTGAAAAAAATCGATCCCCGGGCCTATATCAGTGATCAGACCGGACTGCCCACGCTCACCGATATTCTGGCGGAACTCCGGCTGCCGGGCCGGGATCCCAGAAAATCTTTTCAAAGTGTTGCATTTGATCCGTCTGTTTCAGACATCCAGGATCTGGTCCCGGGCATGATGTTGCCCGGTATCGTGACCAATGTCACGGCGTTCGGGGCGTTTGTGGACATCGGCGTCCACCGGGACGGCCTGGTGCATATCAGCCAGATGGCGGACCGGTTTATCAAAAATCCAGGCGAGGTTGTTTCAGTGCACCAGGCGGTCCAGGTCAGGGTCCTGGAAGTGGATACCGCCAAAAAACGCATCTCTTTATCTTTGAAACCCGTCTGAAAAAAATCGTTTAAAAAATGATGATGCGTTGAAAACGGCTCAGACCGCATTACATTATCTAAATCATGCAGCAGTAAAAGGAAACCGGTCTAAAAAGTTAAAACAGGTGGATTTCAATGAAATCCGCGGGTATAATAATTCATAAGCAAATAAAAGGAGAATTCCCATGGCTTCTACCAAACTATCAGGCAATCCGGTCTCTCTGGCAGGCGAATTTCCAATCAAGGGTACGACGGCACCTGATTTCACCGCCGTGAATCAGGACCTGTCTGAAATCACGCTGAAATCCTTTGAAGGCAAACGCAAGGTGCTCAACATTTTTCCCAGCATTGACACGGATGTGTGCGCCACATCCGTGCGCAAATTCAATGAAAAGGCGGCCGGCCTGGATAACACCCAGGTGATCTGTCTGTCAAAAGATCTGCCCTTTGCACATAAACGGTTCTGCGGGGCGGAAGGCATTGACAATGTGGTATCCGCCTCACTTTTCAGGGATGCGGATTTTTCTGGAAACGCCGGGGTTTTGATCACGGACGGGCCGCTGAAAGGACTGACCGCCCGGGCGGTCATTGTGCTGAATGAAAAGAATCAGGTCATATATGCCCAGCTGGTGGATGATATCACCCATGAGCCGGATTATGACGCGGCCCTGGCAGCGCTGTAAACCGGTCAAAATACCCGGCGGGTATCACCTGAAAAATTTCTAAATTTGATTTGCTCAAGCAATAGGGGGAGTTATGAGTCGTTTGATAAAATGGGTTCTGGGAATCGTGGCAATCCTGGTCGTATTGATGGTGGCCGCAGTGGTGCTGGTTCCCATGCTGGTGGATGTCCAGCAGTATAAACCCAAACTGGAGGAACTGGTGACCCAGCAGACCGGCCGGTCTTTTACCATGGGAAATGACATGGATGTGTCCATATTTCCCTGGGTTGGGGTCCGGTTGTCGGATGTCCGCCTGGGCAACCCGGAAGGATTCACTGCAAAGGACATGGTGGCAGTGGATCAGTTTGAAGTTCGGCTCAAGGTGATGCCGCTGCTCTCCCGGCGTATCGAGATCAGTACCTTTGCGATGAATGCCCCCCAGATTTTTCTGGAACGTCGAAAAGACGGCCTGGCCAACTGGGAAGGCCTGGGCAAAACAGATGCCCGGGACGGTGAAAAAAAACCAGCTGCAGAAAAGTCAGAATCAAAGGACTCAGGCTTGCCCATTGAATCGCTGATGGTGGAAGATTTCACCATTAGCAGGGGTCAGGTCGTTTTTTCAGACAAAGCGGCCGGTCTGGAAAAACAGATCACTGACTTGAATCTGACCCTGGGGAATATCAGTCTGGACAAGCCCGTACAGGTCGATTTCACGGCCCAAGTAGATGAAAAACCGGTGTCGTTGAACGGCAATATTGGTCCGATGGGAAACAATCCCGGGAAATCAGACATTGATTTTGATCTGGTATTGAAAGCCCTGGGAGTGATGGATGTGACCCTGGCCGGCAAACTGCTGGATCCGTCCAATGACCCCCGGGTGGACATGGACCTGGATGTGGCCTCGTTTTCTTTGCGGAAATTCATGGCTGAACTGAAACAGCCCTTTTTCATGGAAACGGCGGACCCATCTGTGTTTGAAAAAATGGCTCTGCGCACCCATATTGCAGGCAATGCATCTGCAGTATCTCTGACCAGCGGTCAGATGACTCTGGATGACACTTCTTTGACATTCAACGGGGCTGCAAAGGCGTTTGACAAACCGGATGTCACATTTGATCTGGTCCTGGACCGGATCGATCTGGACCGGTACCTGCCCCCGGCACAGGAGACACCCGAAGCCGGGAGCCCGTCTTCCGACGAAAAAAAAGCGGCCGCTTCCGGTTCATCACCCGACTATGGCCCTTTGCGCAAACTGGTGCTGGATGGCAAACTGAAGATCGGGCAGATGAAAGCGTCTAATATGACGGTTTCGGATGTTGTCGCCCGGATAACAGCCGAAAACGGTCAGATGGCACTGGATCCGTTTTCCCTGAACCTGTATCAGGGCAGTCTGGCTTCCACACTGGGGGTTGATGTGCGCAAGAAATCCCCTGTCACCCGTATAAACCTGGATCTGAATGGTATCCAGGCGGGTCCTTTGATCAGAGATGCAGTGGAAAAAGATCTGATTTCCGGTACATTGACTGGGGAGGCTGTCTTGACCATGGCCGGGGATACGGCGGATCAAATCAAGAAAACCCTGGACGGCAACGGCAAAATGACCTTTACAGACGGTGCCATTGAAGGCATCGATATAGCCGGCATGGTTCGCAATGCCGCTGCCAAAGCCGGGCTGGGACAACCGGTCGCTGAAAAACCCAGGACCGATTTTGCGGAGTTAACCTTTCCGTTTTCCGTGGGCCAGGGGATTTTTAATATCATGGACGCCGGGTTGAAATCTCCACTTCTGCGGGTCAAGGCAGGGGGGCAGGCGTATCTGTTAAAAGAAGAGCTGGATATCCGTGTGGAACCCAAACTGGTGGGAACATTGAAAGGCCAGGGCGATACCGCGGACCGGTCAGGGATCATGGTGCCGCTGCGGGTCACCGGCCCGTTTGCTTCCCCTAAAATCCGGCCGGATCTGGCGGGATTGCTGGGCGGCGGGCTGCCGGACAAGGAAAAGATTAAAGAGTTGATCGATACAAAAAAACTGCCGGCCACAGACACAAAATCCCTGGAAGAAGAGGGGAAAAAAGTGTTGAAAGGGTTGTTGCCCGGCCTTCAGAATTGATGACTTACCCGAATTGAAGGGAACATAGCAATGAAACGTGCTCATTTACTTATCGTATGTCTGGCGCTGGTTCTGACGGCAGGTGCTGCCATGGCATCTAACTCCTGGCTGCAAAAAGGAACCGATGCCTTGAAATCTCTGGGCGGGGGGGATGAAACCACGGCGGTTTCAGGTGCCGGGGCTCAGCTTCCCTTGGCGGATGTGGTCGCCGGTCTCAAAGAAGCGTTGACCTTAGGGTCCGGTGATGTGGTGCAGCAGCTGGGACAGACCGACGGGTTTTATAAAGATTCTCACATCCATATTCCTTTGCCGGGAAAACTGGCCACTGTGAAAAGTGCGTTGGACAAGGTGGGTATGGGGTCGTTTGCCGATGATCTGGAACTGAAATTGAACCGGGCCGCCGAAGCAGCCACGCCCAAAGCCAGGGAACTGTTTTTGAATGCCATTTCCCAGATGACCTTTGAGGATGCCAGACAGATACTGAACGGACCCGAAGATGCCGCTACCCAGTATTTCAGGAAAACCATGTCCCCGGACCTGGCAGAGGCCATGGCCCCGGTGGTGGATGACAGTCTGGCCCAGGTGGGGGCGGTTCAGTCCTATGACCGCATGATGGGGAAATATGCAGATCTGCCGCTTGTGCCGGACGTGAAAGCAAATCTGACCGATCATGTGGTGGACAAAGGCATGGACGGCATTTTTCATTATATGGCCAAAGAAGAGGCTGCCATTCGCACAAATCCGGTGAACCGTACCACGGATCTGCTGAAAAAAGTGTTTCAATAGAATCGATCTCAAACGGTCAACCACTGCCTGGCCTGGATCGGTCAGGCGGTAAATCAAACATACGGACAACCAAAGGAAGCGAGGCAAGAATGGAATGTCAATTTCTGGGCGGAACCGGTGAAGTCACTGGTTCCATGCACCTTTTGAACACGGGTCGGGATGAAATTCTTTTAGATTGCGGCATGTTTCAGGGGCGGCGTAAGGAAAGCAATGAAAAAAATCGTTATTTTCCAGTGGATCCGGCTAAGATCACCAATATGGTGTTGTCCCATGCCCATATCGATCATTCCGGCCGAATCCCCGTGCTGACCCAGGCCGGATTCTCCGGCCGGATTATCACCACCCGGCCCACCCAAAATGCATTGTCCTATATGCTGATGGACAGTGGGCATATCCAGGAATCCGATGCCCAGTATCTGAATTACAAATCTTTGCGAACGTTTCTTTACCAGGAAGATCAGAAAAATAAAAACCAGCAGTTGACCAACAAGGAAAAATCACAGATCAAGCGGCTGCTCAAAAAAAATCCATATGATCTGGATACGGATGCCATTGCCAAGCTTCAGAACCAGTATGGTCTTGACACCATCGCCCCGTTGTACACACAGGAACAGGCCAGACAGGCCTTGACCTATATTGATGGCTATCCTTTCAACCATGAAATTGCCGTGGGCCGGGATACCACGGTTAAATTTTATGTGGCCGGTCATATTCTTGGATCTGCGTTTTCCCTGTTCACAGTGAAAGATAACGGCCGGGTCCGCAAAATTCTGTATACCGGGGATATCGGACGTTTTGACAAACCGATTCTCAAAAATCCGACCCTGGAATTTGATGAACAAGATACAAAAATCGATCTGATGATTATGGAAAGCACCTATGGGGCAAGGGAGCATGGTCCGGTGGCGGATCTGGAGGGCCGCCTGAAAAAAGTGCTGCTGGAAACTCACCAAAGGGGCGGATCATTGATTATTCCTTCGTTTGCCTACGGCAGAACCCAGGAATTGATCTATGTGTTTCATAAATTGTATGAATCCGGTCAGGTGCCCCAGCTGCCCATTTATGTGGACAGTCCTCTGGCATCCAATCTGACCCGGGTGTTTGGCGAGCATCCGGAGACCTATGACAAGGAAACCCATGCCGTATTTCTGGAAAAAGGATTGAATCCGTTCTATTTTGACAAGATCCGGTTTGTCCAGACGGTCGAAGAGTCCATGAACCTGACCCGGGATGAAACCCCGCATGTGGTTATCTCCGCATCCGGCATGTGTGAAGCCGGGCGCATACTTCATCATTTGCGGTATAAGATTCACAACCCTAAAAATACGATTCTGATTGTGGGGTATATGGCCCAGCACACCCTGGGACGTCGGATCGAGGAACTGGGTGACCAAGCAGCCGAAGAAAATGGATCAGCGGTTCCGGAGGTTAAAATTTTCGGAAAATCCTACCCGTTGGCTGCCCGGGTGGAAAAAATCGAAGGGTTCAGCGCCCATGCAGACAAGCACGAACTGATGCGGTTTGTCACACAATCCAATCTGGATATTGACAAAATTGCCATTGTCCATGGGGAAGAATTCCAGAGCAACGCTTTTGCCGCCGCTTTGAGGGAACACGGATATGACGCATTCATACCTGCTCCCGGAGATATTGTGACGTTTTAATCGATGATTTCAGAGAGTGACCGGCGACTTGTTTTTGGCGATGATCCACACGTCAGTGTATAAGATACACCATATCCTGTTGGTGGGAAAGAAAAAACACAGAATAATATTGGACAACCCGCATTTCACGTTTTATGTTAATTTTTAGTTTCGTTTTCCCGGTCCGGGTACCAGGGAAATAAATATGAATGACCGGCTTTGGAATCCAAGAATAAGAGGCCGGCGACCGGGGTAAATTGATATATACCCTGAAAGGATTTTTTGTACAATGACTGATACCATCAAAGCAGGGGACACCATTTCTGTGGATTACACGGGAAAAAAACAGGACGGCACCGTGTTTGATTCATCTGAAGGAAAACAGCCTCTGAAGTTTACCGTGGGATCGGGTATGCTGATCCAGGGATTTGACGAGGCGGTGGTGGGAATGACGCCTGGTGAATCCAAAACGGTGGAAGTGCCGCCGGATCAGGGGTATGGCCATCGCCATGACGATGCGTTTGTGAACATTCCCAAAGCCCAGATTCCCGACGAGATCCCTTTAAGTGAAGGGCTTGTTCTTCAGCTTCAGGATCCCCAGGGCCGTCCCGTACCGGCGACTGTGACCGAAATCACGGATGAAAGTGTAAAAATGGATATCAACCATATGCTGGCCGGTGAGACGTTGACCTTTGATATCACCATCCGGGAAACCGGGCTGACTCCGGATACCCAGGACTGCGGATCCGGAGGATGTGAGTCCGGCTCCTGCCAGGGTTGCTGATGTTGAGTCATATTTAACCACAATCAGGTTCGGATTTTCCGGACCTGATTGTTCATTGATTCGCCTGAAGGATGTGAAAATGAAAATCGCCATGTGCCAGACCCGCCCGGTGTTGATGGATGTGACTGCCAATGTCGAAAATACCATCGATCACATCAATATGTGCAAGGAAAAAGGGGCGGATCTCATTGTGTTTCCGGAACTGGCCCTGACCGGATATTTTGTGGGCTTAGGGTATCATGAAGCGGCATTGACTATGGATTCCGCCCATATCCGACGTATTGTCGCCGCCACCAAAGGCACGGCCGCCGTAGTGGGGTTTATTGAAGAGTCCCGCTCCATGAATTTCTATAATGCCGCTTTGGTGGCCGTGGACGGTGAAATTCAGTTTGCCTATCGAAAATTGAATCTCCCCAATTACGGGGTGTTTGAAGAAAAAAAATTTTTTTCCACCGGAAAGCATATCCGGATTTTCCGGCTTCAGGGCCTGAATATTGCGGTGTATATCTGTAATGATCTGTGGCACCCGTCATTGCCGTATCTGGGCATTACCCAGAAAGCGGATGTGTTTCTGACCCTGTTCAATTCATCGGAAGGGTCCATGGCGGATGAGTTCAGCAATATCGAAAGCTGGGAGATCATCAATCGGTTTTATTCCCGAATTTTCGGTATTTACAATATCTGCGTCAACCGGGTGGGAAAAGAAGGCCCGGAAGCGATCCGGTGCGTGTCGGCAAAAAACGGGGAAACCGGTTTTCCGGATGCATTCCGGTTGCCTGAATTGAAAAAAAATTATCATTTCTGGGGCGGCAGTGAAATCATCAACCCCTATGGCCACGCCGTTTACAAAGCGGTCAAGTATGAGGAAGATGTGGTGATGGGCGCTATTTCCAAAGATATGCTGCGCCGCAAAAAGATTCTGTTGCCATATTTGAAAAATGATGACCCGTATTTCACGTGTCGTGAATTGGGCCGGATCCTTTATACACAAGGAGATTCCCGGAAATGACGAATACAAAACGATTGATACTGGCCGTGGATGACAATCCCAAAAACCTTCAGTTTCTGGGAAAATTGCTTTCCAGCAATGGATTTGAAGTGGCAATGGCCCAAAGCGGGCAGCAGGCGTTGAATTTCATGCTCAAAGAGGACCCCGACCTGATTCTGCTGGATATTATGATGCCGGAAATGGACGGGTACACGGTTTGTGAAAAAATAAAAGCCAATTTTTCCACCCGGCATATTCCGGTGATTTTTCTGACCGCCAAAACAGAAACCAATGATGTGGTAAAGGGGTTTGACGTCGGCGGGGTGGATTATGTGACAAAACCGTTCAATGCCGAAGAATTGCTGGCCCGGGTTAAAACTCATATCGAAGTCAAGATTCTCCGGGGGCTTCTGCCCATCTGTTCCCAGTGCAAGAAAATAAGAGATGATCAGGGATTCTGGGAACAGGTGGAACGATATTTTGAAACCCATGCCCAGGTAACCTTTACCCACAGCCTCTGCCCCGACTGCATGGACGAACTTTACGGTGATACCGACTGGTATCGGAAATCACGAAAATAATCAATTCCTGCCTCAGTTTTCCTGCCTTTGGTTGCTTTTTTCCCGGATTGCGTTATCTTATTGCCGGTATCATGTTATAATCAAATTTTTATGAAAGAACCATTTGAAATACAGGAGTGTTTATGAGTACTGTCATCGCAATGGCTGGTAAGGGAGGCGTTGGAAAAACCACGGTTTCCGCACTGATTTTAAGATATTTCACCCGGCATGTCCAGTCTCCGGTCCTGGCCATTGATGCCGATCCCAACAGCAACCTGGGGGAAACCTTAGGTATGACCATTGAAAAAACCGTGGGCGATATCCGGGAGGATTTCATGAGAGATCCCCAGGGGGTTCCGTCCGGTATGGACAAGATTCTGTACCTGGAAATGCTCATGAACCAGGTACTGATCGAAAATAAAAATTTCGATCTGCTGGTGATGGGCCGTCAGGAAGGCCAGGGGTGTTACTGCATGGTCAACAATATTTTGAACCGGTTTGCCGATGAACTGGAAAACAATTACAAATACATGCTGGTGGACAATGAAGCCGGTATGGAACATTTGAGCCGGCGGACTTCCGGAAAGGTGGATATGCTGTTGATGGTCACGGATTACGCATTGCGCGGCCTGCGGGCCGTGGGCCGGATCAACGGCCTGCTGGATGACCTGAAACTGGATGTGCGGCAGAAAGGACTGGTTGTCAATCGGGCGCCGAGTCAGTTGAGCCAGGCGTTTCTGGATGAAGTGGAACAGATCGGCGTGCCGCTGTTGTGCACCATTCCCCAGGATGACAATCTGCTGGAATTTGATATGGAAAGACGTTCCATGCTGGAACTGCCCGATGATTCTCCGGCCGTGCTGGCGGTGAACGATCTCATGGAAAAGGCCATCAACGTCAAGGTGTGATCCGATGGGATATGTGTTTGATTTCAAAGAGGCAACCCATTATGATGCCTGGTTTTCTCAACCGGGCAACCGGCATTGCTTTGATCTTGAAATCAAACTGCTTCTGGGTCTCATGGATCTGAGATCCGGTCATCGGGTTCTGGATATCGGGTGCGGCACAGGCATGAGTCTTGTGCCGTTGCTGAACCGTGGATTGAGTCTGACCGGTGTGGACCCGTCCCCTTATATGCTGGACATCGCCCATGAGCGCCTGGGAAACAGCGTGGACCTGCACCGGTGTTCGGCCGAGGACCTGCCTTTTGAAGACAATGCCTTTGATACGGCTTTTTTTTTCACCAGCCTGGAATTTGCGGACCGTCCGGCCAAAGCGGTTGAAGAAGCGTGCCGGGTGGCCCGGGAACGGGTGGTGATCGGCGTTTTGAATCGGCATGCGCCCGTGAATTTCTGCCGCCGGTGCAAGGGATTTGTTTTTCCCAGTATCTATTCCCATACCCGGTTTTTCAGTATCTGGGAACTCAAACGGATGCTGTTCAGTATTCTGGGGGATGTACCGGTTTACTGGCGGACCACGGGCCAGTTTCCGTTTATTCGGGGACGTATCGTGTCTGCGGTTGAAAATAATTCATGGGTTCAGAGATCTATCTTCGGTACATTCATCGGCATGCGCATCAAGCCGGTGCCCAAGTTCAGGGTCCGGCCGTTGCCGTTGAAAATCAAGAAACATAAAATACAGAACCGTGCCACCGGGCTGGCTACCTCCTCCCGGGCTCGGTCCAGAGATTGAAATGGAAGCGTATCTGTTTGACAAACTGAAAAACAGCCGGGTCCGGTGTCGGACGTGCTGTCATTTCTGTGTGCTGGAACCGGGCCATCGCGGGCTGTGCGGCGTCAGAGAAAATCAGGACGGCCGGCTCATGGTTTTGAATTATGACAAAATCATCGCCCACAGTGTGGATCCCATTGAAAAAAAACCCATTTTTCACCTCAAGCCCGGGTCCCGGTCCTATTCCATTGCCACCATGGGGTGTAATTTCACATGCCGGTTCTGTCAGAATGCCGATATCGCCCAGATATCCCGTGAACCGGGAACCCGGATCATGGGCCGATCCATGACGCCGGCACAGATTGTGGACAACGCCCTGGCGACCGGGTGTCAAAGCATTGCCTACACATATACCGAACCCTCGGTTTTTTTTGAACTGGCGTTGGATACGGCCCGTCTGGCCAAAGACAAAGGCCTGTTCAATATATTTGTCACCAACGGCTACATGAGTCCGGATCTGATCCATCAGGTGGCACCGTATCTGGATGCCGCCAATGTGGATTTGAAAGCGTTTAACGATGGATTTTATCAAACGTTCTGCAATGCCCGGCTGACACCGGTGAAGGAAAACCTGAAACGCCTGAAGCAGGCCGGGGTGTGGGTGGAGGTTACCACCCTGGTGATTCCGGGGCTAAATGACGGTCCGGAGGATCTGACCGACTTGGCCCGGTTCATCGCAGATGACCTGGGGCCGGACACCCCCTGGCATGTGTCCCGGTTTCATCCCACCCACCAGATGACGGACCGGGGTCCTACTCCGGCGGACACGGTGGAAACCGCCTGGGATATCGGCAGAAAAGCCGGCCTTGTTTATGTGTATGTGGGCAATCTGCCCGGCTCATCCCATCAGCACACCCGATGCCCCCATTGTGATGCAACAGTGGTGGAACGACGGGGGTATGACATCCGTACGCATATGAAAGAAAACGGTATCTGTCCCGGGTGCGGCGCGTTGATATCAGGTATTTATTGAAAGATCGAAAAACATGTGGAAACAAAAAATTCTGGATTACGGGAAAATGATCAAATTTTCCCATACCGTGTTTGCCCTGCCGTTTGCGCTGTCTGCCGTGGTTCTGGCCTGGCAGACCCATGTGCCTTCCTTATGGGAGTTGTTTCTGATTCTGGTGGCCATGGTGGGAGCCCGGTCTGCGGCCATGGGATTCAACCGGATCGTGGATGCGGATATTGACAAAAAAAATCCCCGGACCGCTGTCAGAGAAATTCCCAGCGGGGTGTTGACCCGGTCCCAGGCCCTGATCTTTGTGGGGGTGTCATCGCTGCTGTTTGTGGGGGCTGCGGCGTTGTTGTCGCCTTTGTGTTTCGGGCTATCGTTTCCGTTGCTGGGGCTGCTGTTTTTCTATTCCTTTACCAAGCGGTTCACTGCCTTATGTCATCTGGTGCTGGGATTTGTCATCTCCCTGGCACCGGTGGGGGCCTGGGTGGCGCTCACCGGAACGCTCAACTGGGGCATAGTTATGCTGGCGGCAGCACTCTGGCTTTATATTGCCGGATTCGATATCCTGTATGCCTGCCAGGACATCGACTTTGACCGAGAACAGGGGTTGTTTTCTCTGCCGGTTCTGGTGGGGCCGGTTCGGGCCATGCAGATTTCCACCCTGTTTCATGTTCTGTTTCTGGTATTTTTGCTGGGACTGTTTCTGGCATTTGACATGCACGCGGTTTTTCTGGTCTTCTGGGCAATGATCGCTGTTTTGATCGTGCTGGAGCACCGTCTGGTCAAACCGGATGATCTGTCCCGCATCGATATGGCATTTTTTCACGTCAATTCGGCAGTGTCCGTGATTTTGTTTGCCGGAATTCTCATTGAAACCTTTTTTTAAAGAGGGTGTATGACCCATCCGAAAACCATTGTTAGGCCCATGGATCAGACATTGTCATCCAGGGGGGGGGAAATGACAATGCCCGGGATGCCGGAACCGGTCATGGATATCCTGGGCCTGCTGCACAAAAACGGAATACCCGCCTTTGTGGTGGGCGGGGCCGTGCGAGACCTGTGTCTGGGCCGGCAACCCAAGGATGTGGATATTTTTGCCAATACGTCTATCGATACCCTCACGGCCGTGTTTGCCGATCACCCGGTCCGTGTTGTCGGCAAGACGTTTCCGGTATGTCTGGTCCATGACATTGAGGTGGCACCCTCCCGGGCCACATCCGATCAATTTCCTGAAGATGATCTGGCCATGCGGGATTTTACTATCAATGCCATGGCATATGATCCCCTGGAGAACCGGTTTATGGATCCCTTCAACGGCCGGTCGGACCTGGAAAACCGTATTATCCGGTTCACAGGCGACCCCGTTGCCCGGATTCTGGAAGACCCGGTACGCATGATCCGGGGATGCCGGTTTAAGGTATGGTTGTCTGCAAAAATGTCAGATACCGCTCACAAGGCGATCCATGACCATGCCGGTTCCCTGACCCCTGATATCCCCGGGGAGCGGATCCGCAATGAGCTGCTCAAGGCCATGGCCCTGCCTGCACCGTCCGATTTTTTTCACTGCCTGCATGACACGGGCCTGCTGGCCGGGATACTGCCGAGCCTGGACCGGTGCCATGGGCTGGATGGCGGGCCGTTTCACGGGGAAACCGTTTTTGAGCATTGTCTGCTCGTGGGAGATGCCCTGCCTCCCAGGCAGCCCCTGCTCAGACTGGCCGGATTTCTGCATGATGTGGGCAAAGCAGATGCCCAGGGGATCAAGGACGGCCGAATCACATTTCACAGCCATGAAACCCGCGTGGATGCTTTGACAGCCGATCTGGACCGGCTGCGGTTTTCTGTTCGGGAAAAAGCCTATATCCTGGCCCTGGTCCAATGCCATATGCGGCCGCTGGCTTTCAAAACCCGTCCCAAATCCGTGCGCCGCCTGCTGGCCATGCTGGCACAGAGCCATTTAAGTTTTCAGGATTTCATGCGAATGCGCATCGCGGACAAAAAAGGAAACCTGGCCAAATCCCCTTATACACTGGCGGATATCCGGGACCGGGTGGGAAAAGTGCGGCATGAAATGGCCCGGCAGACCGCGTTTCAACCCGATGATCTAAAGATTTCCGGGCAGGACATCATGCAGGTTAAACAAATACCGCCCGGGCCGGCAGTGGGCCGCATCAAACACCAGATGTTTGAAAAAGTGCTGGAAGATCCGGCGCTGAATACCCGGGAACACCTGCTTGCGATGCTGCACGACATGGACTGAAAGGACAGGATGTTATGGACGATATTGTACTGATCAACATCACCGGTAAGGATCGGCCCGGGTTAAGTGCCTGTTTTGCCGAAATTCTGGCCCGGTATGACGTTCGGGTGCTGGATATCGGCCAGTCGGTCATCCATGAGTATCTTTCCCTGGGGATTCTGGCGGCCATCCCCTGCAAAAAAGATTTTTCCGCTGTCTTCAAAGACATGCTGTTTGAAGGGTATAAATCGGGTTTGACAGTGGATATCAAACCTGTGGATCCGGAAAGGTATGAACACTGGGTCCATGCCCAGGGAAAGGAACGCCGGATCATCACCATTTTAGGACAGGCCATCACGGCCCGGCAGATTGCGGCCGTGGCATCGGTCTGTGCCGACCAGGGCCTGAACATCGATTTTATCACCCGGCTGACCGGGCGGATTTCGCTTCAGCATCCCCAGTGCCGGCCCCGGGCCAGTATCCAGTTTTCCGTGTCCGGGACCCCGAAACAGATCGGCGCCATGCGGGGCCGGTTCATGGAAATCTCCCGGGAAACGGGTGTGGATATTTCCTTTCATGTGGACAATATCTACCAGAAAAATCGCAAACTGGTGGTGTTTGACATGGATTCCACCCTGATCCAGTCCGAAGTGATCGTGGAACTGGCAAAATTGGCCGGAGCCGGTCCCCGGGCGGAACAGATCACCCGGGCCGCCATGCAGGGGGAAATGGATTTCAAGGAAAGTTTCCGTCAGCGGGTGGCATTGCTCAAAGGCTTGACACAGTCGGACCTGGACCGGATTCTTGAGACCCTGCCTTTAACCGACGGGGCCCAGCTGGTCACGGCCACCCTCAAGCGCCTGGGCTATAAACTGGGCATTCTGTCCGGGGGATTCACCTTTGTGGGGGACCATCTCAAGGAAACACTGGGATTTGATTATGTGTATGCCAATGAACTGGACATGAAAGGCGGGGTGGTGACGGGCCGGGTCAAGGGCGGGATCGTGGATGGTGAGAAAAAAGCCGCCCTGTTGCGGGAAATCGCCCAAAAAGAAAATCTGTCCATCGAGCAGACCATTGCCGTGGGAGACGGGGCCAATGACCTGCCCATGATCTCCATCGCGGGCTTAGGCGTGGCGTTCAATGCCAAGCCAGTGGTGCGCAAAAAAGCGGCCAGCGCCATTTCCACCACGGGCCTGGACGGGTTGTTGTATCTCATGGGGCTTCATGAAAGAGAAATCCGGGAATCCAGCCCTAACCCCAGATAAGGGGTTAATATCTTGATTGATTTTTAATCCTGGCATAAGGCTGATCATATCACCCCTTTGCGCCACCTGGGCCACGGTGAACCCACGAGCCAAACCGGCATTTATTAGATTTGGCAGTGTTGCCATTTTTAATAAATGGTTGGGGATGGATGCCAAGGCCCATCTGGTTCACACCGCAAAGGTCGGCCATGTAAGCATCTACTGTCCGTCTTGCCCGGCCAGTGGCTTTTTTTGCTGCATACAACAGGGGATCATCCCCCGCCAGATCCCTGACCGCCAATCAAAAAAACACTTTGCTTTTACCTCCAAAGTTGGATAAGTATTTCCAGAGCATCGATACGACCCAAATGGCCACTGATCCAGGCATTTTGTTGTCGTATGATGGGCAAAGGTTTCAATCTGTCTGAGAATGTTCAATTCAACTGGAGCACCTGCTGATGGCAAAAAAGAAAAAGATCCCCGCCGAAGAACCCATAGAAAAACAACTCTGGAAAGCCGCTGACAAACTGCGGAAAAACATCGATGCCGCCGAATACAAACACATTGTCCTCGGTCTGATTTTCCTCAAGTATATTTCAGATGCCTTTGAGGCCCTGTACGATAAACTGAAGCAAGGCGAAGGGGAATACGCCGGGGCCGATCCGGAAGACAAGGATGAATACCGGGCGGAAACCGTTTTCTTTGTCCCCTCAACGGCCCGGTGGGGATTCCTTCAGACCCAGGCCAAACAGCCCACCATCGGTAAAACCGTGGACGAGGCCATGGATGCCATTGAAAAGGAAAATCCGTCATTAAGGGGCGTGCTGCCCAAAGTGTATGCCCGTGGTAACCTGGACCCGACCAACCTGGGCGGTCTGATTGACCTGGTGGGGAACATTGCGTGGGGCCATGCCAAATCCCGGAGTGCCGATGTGCTGGGCCATGTGTTCGAATATTTCCTGGGGGAATTTGCCCTGGCAGAAGGGAAAAAAGGGGGACAGTTCTATACTCCCCGAAGCGTTGTGGAACTTCTGGTGGAAATGCTGGAACCATATAAAGGACGGGTGTTTGATCCATGTAATGGCTCCGGGGGCATATTTGTTCAATCTGAAAAGTTCGTTCAAAAACACCAGGGCAGGGTCAACGACATCTCCATATACGGTCAGGAAAGCAACCAGACCACATGGCGGCTGGCAAAGATGAATCTGGCCATCCGGGGGATCGACAGTTCCCAGGTGAAATGGAACAACGAAGGATCGTTTCTCAATGATGTCCACAAGGACCTGAAGGCCGACTATGTCGTCTCCAATCCACCATTCAATGACAGTGACTGGAGCGGGGATCTGCTTCGTAAAGATGGCCGCTGGCAATATGGGGTCCCTCCCACAGGAAATGCCAACTATGCCTGGATACAGCACTTTTTGTATCATTTGAATCCCACGGGTCAGGCCGGGTTTGTAATGTCCAAAGGGTCTTTGACGTCCAAAAGTTCCGGGGAAGGGGATATCCGAAAGGAACTCATCGAGGCCCGGCTGATCGACTGTATTGTCAATATGCCGCCCAAACTGTTCCTGAATACCCAGATACCAGCCTGTCTGTGGTTTTGCAGCCGGAACAAGGCCAACGGCAAATTCCGGAACCGGGTGGATGAAATCCTGTTCATCGATGCCCGGAACATGGGCCATCTCATCAACCGCCGGACCAAAGAGTTTTCTGAAGAAGACATCAGGACCATTGCCGAGACCTACCATAACTGGCGAAACCCGGATGGTGACTATGAGGATGTCAAAGGGTTCTGCAACTCCGCATCCATTGATCGGGTCCGGGAGTTGGATTATGTGCTCACACCGGGGCGGTATGTGGGTCTGGCCCTGGAAGAGGACGATTTTGACTTCAAGGAACGGTTTGACATGCTGAAGGCGGAGTTTACCGAACAGCTGAAAGAGGAAGAACGGCTGAATGCGTTGATATTGCAGAATTTAGGGAAGGTGAAGATTGATGAATGAATGGCAAGAAACGGCACTTAAAGAAGTCGCTTTCATCAATCCATCGGAGTTGTTACCGAAAGGCACGATGGCAAAGAAAGTGGCCATGACTGACCTCCAGCCATTCACGAAGAAGGTCACTAACTATTCCATTGAGCCATACAACGGCGGGATGAGGTTCAGGAACGGAGATTCTTTGGTCGCACGTATTACGCCGTGCCTCGAAAATGGGAAGACTGCCTATGTAGACATTCTCGATGATGGGGAAGTTGGGTTTGGCTCGACGGAGTACATCGTTATAAGAGAAAAGCCGGAAATTAGTGACAAAAAGTTCTTGTATTACTTCTCCATTTCTCCTGAGTTCCGGGATATTGCAATTTTATCGATGACGGGAAGTTCTGGAAGGCAGCGGGTTCAAACCGAAGTAGTAACGAACCATAAGTTTTTGCTGCCAAGTCTCCCCGAACAAAAAGCCATCGCCAGGGTCCTTTCCAGCCTTGACGACAAAATAGACCTGCTGCACCGCCAAAATAAAACCCTTGAAGCCTTGGCGCAAGCACTGTTCAGACATTGGTTTGTGGAGAAAGTTGACCATGGATTCAAAAATGAAAAATTTGAAAAATGGTTAACAGGAACTTTAGGGGGGGAATGGGGCAAAGAAACACCTGAGGGTGATTTCAAAAAAGCTGTTTATTGTATCAGAGGCACAGACATAGCTGCCCTAAATACTGGAATACCTTTCAAGATACCTTTACGCTTTATAAAAGAAAATAAGTTTAAAAATATTAATCCTTCAGAAGGTGATTTGGTTATCGAAATTTCAGGTGGAACAGAAAATCAGTCAACGGGAAGGATTTGCTATGTCAATGATGATATCAAGAAGCTTTTTGATTATCCTTTGATATTTTCAAATTTTTGCCGATTGATAAAGGTTAAAAAGCCTGAATATTCGTATTTTCTTTACTGTTATATCCAATATTTATATTCTCAGGATGAGTTTTTTAATCTTGAGAATGGAAGTTCAGGAATAAAAAATCTTGATTATAAAACATTACTCTTTGATTTAGATTACCCAATGCCTCATGAACAGATTGTGATTAAATTTCATCAAAATGTCATGGCATTCTTCAAGAAAATTAATCAAAATAAATTCCAAATCCGCACCCTGGAAAAACTCCGGGACACCCTCCTGCCCAAACTCATGAGCGGGGAAGTCCGGGTGGAATACGAGCATTAACACAGTGGGAACGCATGGAAAAAATCACTGAAAACGCCATTGAGGAACATGCCATCCAACTTCTGGAGACCCAGGGATACGCCTACATCCATGGTCCCGCCATTGCCCCGGACAGTGACACCCCGGAACGACACTCTTTTGAAGATGTGCTCCTGCTGGACCGGCTGCAATCTGCCGTCACCCGTATCAACCCCCACATTCCCCCGGAGGCCCGAAACGATGCCGTCAAACAGATCCAGCGGCTCAACTCCCCGGAACTCATCGCCGACAATGAAGCGTTTCACCGGATGCTCACCCAAGGGATCACGGTCACCTACCAGAAAGATGGACAAAGCCGGGGGGACCTGGTGTGGCTCATGGATTTTACCAATCCTGCCAATAATGATTTTCTGGTCGTCAACCAGTTCACGGTCGTCCAGAACAATGTGAACAAGCGTCCGGATGTGGTGATTTTCATCAATGGACTTCCCCTGGTCCTGGTGGAACTCAAAAATGCCGCCGATGAAAACGCCACCATCATGTCGGCATTCAAACAGCTCCAGACCTACAAACAGGAGATTTCCAGCCTTTTTGCCCCCAATGCCGTCATGGTCATATCCGATGGTCTCGAAGCGCGGGCAGGGACCATTTCAGCCGGATTCAGCCGCTTTATGACCTGGAAGACCGCAGATGGGAAAACAGAAGCCTCGCCACTCATCGGACAGCTTGAAACCCTGATAAAAGGCATGCTGAACCCAAAGACCCTGCTGGATCTGATCCGGCATTTCATTGTGTTTGAAGCCTCCAAAAAAGAAGACCGGCAGACCGGCATCATCACCCTGGAGACCGTGAAGAAACTGGCATCCTACCACCAGTATTATGCAGTCAATCTGGCCGTGGAATCCACCCTGAGAGCGGCAGGATCTCCTGAGACACCCGGAACAGCCGAAGACCCCGAAGCCTATGGGCTTGCAACGGTATTCTCTCAGCCCAAAGGGGACCGCAAAGGCGGTGTGGTCTGGCATACCCAGGGAAGCGGAAAGTCTTTGTCCATGGTCTTTTATACCGGCAAGATTGTCCTGGTCCTCGATAATCCCACCGTGGTCGTCATCACCGATAGAAACGATTTGGATGACCAGCTGTACGATACATTTGCTGCATCTAAACAGCTTCTGCGCCAGGAACCGGTTCAGGCCAAAGACCGGGATCACCTCAAGGAATTGCTCAAGGTGGCCTCCGGGGGCGTGGTGTTTACCACGATCCAGAAGTTTTCCCCGGACAACGGCAATGTCTACGAGACCCTGTCGAATCGCAGAAATATCGTGGTGATTGCCGATGAAGCCCACCGGACCCAGTATGGATTCAGTGCAAAAACCATTGATGCCAAAGATGAAGACGGGAACATCATCGGCAAAAAAGTGGTCTACGGGTTTGCCAAATACATGCGGGATGCCCTGCCATACGCCACCTACCTGGGATTTACCGGGACCCCCATCGAGAGCACGGATGTGAACACCCCGGCGGTATTCGGCAATTACATCGATGTGTACGACATAGCCCAGGCCGTGGAAGACGGGGCCACAGTTCGGATCTTTTATGAAAGCCGTCTGGCCAAAATCAGCCTGAGTGAAGCGGGCAAAAAACTGGTGGCCGACCTGGATGCCACCCTGGCACAGGATGACCTCACCGAGACCCAGAAGGCCAAGGCCAAATGGACCCAGCTGGAAGCACTCATCGGCAGTGAAGACCGGATCGAACAGGTGGCCCGGGATATCATTGCGCATTTTGAAGCGCGTCAGGAAGTGTTTGAAGGAAAAGCCATGGTGGTGGCCATGTCCCGAAGGATCGCCGCGGATCTGTATAATGCCATGGTGGCCATCCGGCCCGGGTGGCATTCCGATGACTTGAAAAAAGGCGTGATAAAGGTGGTCATGACATCCGCCTCATCAGACGGCCCCAAAATCTCAAAGCACCATACCACCAAAGACCAGCGCCGGATGCTGGCGGAACGCATGAGAGATCCGGAAGATGAACTCAAGATGGTCATTGTGCGGGACATGTGGCTCACCGGTTTCGATGTTCCCTGTATGCACACCATGTATATTGACAAGCCCATGAAGGGTCACAACCTGATGCAGGCCATTGCCCGGGTGAACCGGGTATACAAGGACAAACCCGGCGGTCTGGTGGTGGATTACCTGGGGATTGCCTCGGATCTCAAAAAAGCGTTGTCGTTCTATTCGGACAGTGGCGGCAAAGGGGACCCGGCCATTGCCCAGGAACAGGCCGTGACCCTGATGCTGGAAAAGCTCGAAGTGGTCTCCCAGATGTATCACGGGTTTGCCTATGAAGACTATTTTGAAGCCGACACCGGCAAAAAGCTGTCCATCATTCTGGGAGCGGAAGAACACATCCTGGGCCTGGAGAACGGGAAAAAGCGGTACATCAACGAAGTCAATGCGCTTTCCAAAGCGTTTTCCATTGCCGTCCCCCATGAGCAGGCCATGGACGTCAAAGATGAGGTGGGGTTTTTTCAGGCGGTCAAATCCCGGCTGGCCAAGTTCGATGGCACCGGATCAGGCCAAACCGATGAAGAAATGGAGACCGCCATCCGTCAGGTCATCGACAAGGCCCTGGTGAGCGACCAGGTGATTGATGTGTTTGATGCGGCAGGAATTAAAAAGCCGGATATCAGTGTGCTTTCAGAGGAGTTCCTTTTGGAAGTCAGGGACATGGCGCACAAGAATGTGGCCCTGGAGGTCCTCAAAAAGCTGCTCAATGATGAAATCAGAACCCGGACCAGAAAGAACCTGATCCAGAGCAAGACCCTCATGGAAATGCTGGAAGCCTCCATCAAACGATACCATGCCAAGGTGGTGACCGCTGCCGAAGTGATCGAAGAACTCATCCAGTTGAGCAAAGAGATTCACCAGATGGACAAGGAACCGGCAGAAATGGGCATGTCTGACTTCGAATATGCCTTTTACACCGCCATTGCCGGCAACGACAGTGCCCGTGAGGTCATGGAAAAAGACAAACTCCGGGAACTGGCCGTGGTCCTGTACGAAAAAGTCAAAGCCAACGCCTCCATCGACTGGACCATCAAGGAAAGCGTCAAAGCCAAACTCAAGGTCATTGTCAAGCGGACCCTCCGGCAGTTCGGGTATCCCCCGGATAGCAGAAACTGGCCACGGAGACCGTTCTAAAACAGGCGGAAATGATAGCCGAAGAGTTGACAGGTCAGCGCAACAGGGCCTGACATGGGGGTTTTATCTGGGTGGATTTCGGTGTCCCGGAAACAAAAAACCCCTCCTTAGAAAAGGAGGGGCATTGTATTATCTGGTAGCGACGCAGGGACTTGAACCCCGGACTCTGCGGATATGAGCCGCATGCTCTGACCAACTGAGCTACGTCGCCAAAAAACCCGACAAATATATCATAAAAAATTATTTTATGTCAATCATTTTTTGATATTTCATATCAGTTCAAGGTCAACCCTGAGGAACGATTCTACGGTTTCTGGCGGTAACAGACAGGCAGACGGCTGGTCAGCCCGGCGGTGATTTCATAGTTGATGGTATTGGAGAGATCCGCCAGTTCATCCGCTGATATGGTGCTGTCCCTCTGGGTTCCCATCACCACCACCTCATCTTTGGAACGGACATGTGGGATATGGCCCACATCGATCATGGTGAAATCCATGCACACCCGGCCTGTAACCTTTGCCCGGTGTCCTTTTACCAGCATGGGGGCGGTATTGGACAAACATCGGGGGTAGCCGTCGGCATAACCCACCGGAACCGTGGCAATGACGGTGGGCCGGTCCGTGACATGGGTACTGCCGTAAGACACGGCAAACCCTTTGGGCACGGGTTTGATCTGGGTGATTTTGGAAATAATGGACATGGCCGGGGTGAGGGTCGAGCCGTCCACCCCCGGGCCGGGGCACAGACCGTACAGGGCGATGCCGGGCCGGACCAGGGTGAAATGGCTTTGGGGCAGGGTCAGGGTGGCGGCGCTGTTGGCCGCATGAATGATTTGCGGCCGCCGGTTTTCAGCATCCAGGCGGTCCAGCAGTTTTGTGAAAAGGGCCAGCTGATGCCGGGCATGGGTTTTGTCCACGGCATCCGCATTGGCAAAATGGGTGTAGATGCCTTCCACCTTCAGGTGATCCATCTGCATCATGGACCGGATATCCGCCAGGGTCTGGTCCATGTTCAGGCCGGGGCACAGGCCCAGCCGGCCCATGCCGGTGTCGATTTTGATGTGGACCGTGACAAAAGTGCGGGCCGCCCCGGCAGCGGCATTGACTGCGCCGGCTGCATCCGGTCCGGTCAGGGAGATGCGGATGCCGTGCCCGGCAGCAGCCACGGCCCGGTCCGGCAAGGTGTCGCCAAAGACCAGCACCGGAGCGTCAATCCCGGCATTCTTTAGCTGGAGCGCTTCAGCCATGCGGGCCACGCCCAGCCAGTCCGCCCCATGGGTCAGAGCAGTCCGGGCCACATGAACGGCCCCGTGTCCATAGGCATTGGCCTTGACCACGGCCATCAGGGATGTCTGCGGGGTGCAGGCCTGTTTCAGTCGCCGGGTGTTTGCAGCAATGGCATCCAGATCCACTTCGATGCGGGTGGCGGGTACCCGGGAGAACAGGGTGCGGTCCAAAGGCCGGATCCCAGAAGCCATGGCATGGGTCCGGCCGGGATCATGGCTATAAAACAATGTCATCCAGGATCCGTGCCTTGATATGCTGCTGCACCGGGGTGACAAAATCAGCCGGAGACAGCCCCAGCTTCACCTTGCCGTCCAGGGTCCGGACCGACAGAGTTCCGGTGTCCTTTTCCTTTTCCCCGATGGTGAGAATCAAGGGCACGTAATTGATCTGGGCTTCCCGGATTTTCTTTTTCAATGTTTCATTGCGATGATCCACCTCGCACCGGATTCCGGCGGCTTCCAGGTCTGTTTTTACCTGGTCGGCATGATCGGCCAGGTCCTGGGTGATGGGCAGGATCACGGCCTGGACCGGGGCCAGCCACAAGGGAAACCGGCCGGCAAAATGCTCCACCAGAATGCCGAAGAACCGCTCCATGGAGCCGTAGATCACCCGGTGGATCATGATGGGCCGATGTTTGTCGTTGTCCTGGCCCTTGTATGTGAGATCGAACCGTTCCGGCAACGCCATATCCAGCTGCACGGTGCCGCACTGCCAGGTACGTCCCAGGGCATCCTTGATGTGGATATCGATCTTGGGGCCGTAAAATGCGCCGTCTCCCTCATTGATGAAATATTCCTGGCCGTAGTGTTTCAACGCTTTTTCCAGGCCGGAGGTGGCTTGTTCCCACTGGGCATCCGTGCCGATGGATTTTTCCGGCCGGGTGGACAGCTCCAGGTGAAAGGTCAGGCCGAATTTTTTGTAGATCTGTTCCGCCAGGCGCAGGACTCCCAATACCTCGGCTTCGATCTGTTCCGGTGTCATGAAGATATGGGCGTCATCCTGGTGAAATGACCGGACCCGGAACAGTCCGGACAGGGCCCCGGACAGCTCATGGCGGTGCACCAGACCCACTTCTCCGGCCCGCAGGGGCAGGTCCCGGTAGGAATAGGACCGGGTCTTGTACAGGAGCATGCCCCCGGGGCAGTTCATGGGTTTGATGGCATATTCCTCGTCATCGATTACACATGTGTACATGTTTTCCCGGTAGTTGTCCCAGTGCCCGCTTTTTTCCCACAGTTTGCGGTTGAGCAGGACCGGGGTCTTGGTTTCCACATACCCGGCAGCCCGGTGGGCTTCCCGCCAGTAATCCAGCAGGGCGTTCCACATGTCCATGCCTTTGGCGTGAAAAAAGGCCATGCCAGGCGCTTCATCGTGAAACGAGAACAGATCCAGCCGGGTGCCTACTTTGCGGTGGTCCCGTTTTTTGGCTTCTTCAATGAGGTGCAGGTGCTGGTTGAGCTTTTTTTTGTCAAAAAACGCGGTGCCGTAAAGGCGTTGGAGCTGTTCTCTGGACTGGTCCGCCCGCCAGTAGGCCCCGGAGATTTTCATGAGCTTGATGCCCTTGATCATCCCGGTGTGGGGAATGTGTGGGCCCCGGCACAGGTCAATAAACTGACCGTTTTTATAAAGGGATATTTCCTGGTCGAAAAGTTCATGGATCAGTTCCAGCTTAAACTGATTGTCCTTGAAAATTTCCAGGGCCTGGTCTTTTGTCACCACCTGCCGGTCAAACGTGGCTTTGGCCTTGATGATTTTTTGGATTTCAGCTTCGATTTTTCCTAAGTCATCTTCGGAAATGGGTGGCATGTCAATATCATAGTAAAAACCGTCTTCCACCACCGGGCCGATGGTGAGTTTTGCCTCCGGATACAGGTTCAGGACCGCTTCAGCCATGACATGGGCCGCAGAATGGCGCAGCACTTCCAGGGCTTGGTCATCGTTAACGGTGATAAATTCAATGGTGGTGTCGGTTTGAATGGACCGGCTCAGGTCCAGAAGCCGGTCATCGATTTTCATGGCCACGCAGTTTCTGGCAAATCCCTGGGAAATGCTTTGGGCCACATCCATGCCCGTGGGAAAATTGTCAAACTGCTTTATACTCTTATCTGGAAATGTTATGGTAATCATCTTGATTTTCCATTGTATTTAAAAGGTTTTAGATATAAAAATAAAGATTTTAAATAAAGTACTCCCAACAATCAAGGGAAAAGATGCTGCAATTTACCTTTATCGAGTCTGACGCGGACCTGGCGGTCGCCTGCGCCCAAATGTCTAAATATCCCATTATCGGGGTGGATCTGGAAGCGGATTCCATGCATTGCTTTAAGGAAAAAATCTGCCTGATCCAGATCGCAACAAATGATGAGGCGTTTCTGGTGGATCCGTTTACCATTGGCAACTTTTCTGCTTTTGTGGATGTTCTGGAAAATCCGGATATCATCAAGGTGTTTCATGGGGCGGATTTTGATGTCCGAAGCCTGGACCGGGAAATGGGCGCCCGGATAAACAACCTGTTTGACACGGAGATCGCCTGCCGGTTTCTCAATGTCCGGGAGCGGGGCCTGGCCGCTCTGCTCAAAGATCATTTTGATGTGCATGTGGACAAGAAATTTCAGAAGCAGGACTGGTCGAAACGCCCGTTGAAATCAGATATGGTGGCTTATTCCGTGGGGGATGTGGCCTATCTCATCGCCCTGCACGGCATACTGGTGAAGCGCCTGGCAGCCATTGGCCGCCTGCACTGGGCCAAAGAAGAGTTCGAGGCCCAGGCACGAGTGCGGTATGAGAACAACCATGCCCCGCCGTTTTTCAGAAAAATCAAAGGCGCAGGCAAACTGGACAACCGCAGTCTGGCCGTCCTGGAAAATTTGTTGACCCTGCGCATGGATTTGGCGGAAAAAAAAGATGTGCCCTTGTTCAAGATCATGTCCAACCAGTCGCTGCTGACCATGGCCACGGGACGACCCAGATCCCTGGATGAGATAAAGGAAAATAAAATGCTGAGCCCGCGCCAGGTGCAGATGTTCGGGCATTTGTGCCGGCAGGCCATAGACACGGCCATGGCCTTGCCCCACAAAGACCTGCCCGCGTATCCCAAAACGAGGATGCCCCGGAAAACTCCGGAAGTCAATGCGCGTATCGCGGCATTGAAAAAAATGCGGGAAAAGAAAAGCGAATCCCTGGGCATGGAGTCGGGATTTTTGATCAATAATGCCACCATAACGGCCCTGGCCCAGGAAAAACCGGCCACCCATTCGGATCTGGATGCCATGGGCATGCTGCGCAACTGGCAGAAAGAGGTCCTGGGGGATACGATTCTTAAGACGCTGTAAATTAAACGGGGTCAGGCCTGCGTTATTGTAGTTATTGGTCCCGATAACTACAATAACAAAGGCCTGACCCTTCCCATTGGGAGGGGAGATGACTCAGATCGATTTTTCAAAAATGGAAGGGATCGGCAATGATTTTATCGTTATGGATGACCGGGACGGGTCCATTGAAACCGCCATGCCGTATCCGCAGCTGGCGGAAAAACTGTGTGACCGGCATTTCGGCATCGGTGCGGACGGCATCATCCTTGTGAAGGATTCAAAGGATGAGGATCATGATATCCGGTTTTTGATCTATAATTCGGACGGCTCCCGGGCTGATATGTGCGGCAACGGCATGCGATGTTTTGCCAAATACCTGTATGAAAAAAAAATAATTGATAAAGAACAGATCCGGGTGCAGACCGATGCCGGCACGGTCGTCCCGGAGGTGGTGGCGGATGCATCCGGCCGGGTGACCTCGGTGAAGGTGGATATGGGGCCGCCGGTCATGTCCTGCCGCCAGGTGCCGTTTGTTTGTGACAAAGATACCGCCGTTGAAGCGCCTGTTGACATGGCAGATGGCTCCACGGTCACCGTGACCGCCGTGGGTATGGGCAATCCCCATGCCGTGGTGTTTGTAAAGGATCTGTCTGAAGTGGATGTGGCGGCCCGGGGACGGGCCCTTGAGATCCACCCCCGGTTTCCGGAAAAAACCAATGTGGAGTTTATCCAGGTGATGGATGACCAGACTTTGAAAATGAAGGTATGGGAACGGGGGGCCGGCATGACTCTGGCCTGCGGTACCGGTGCCTGTGCGGCCCTGACCGCGGCCCATATCACCGGCCGAACCGGCCACCGTGCCACTGTGGTGCTCGACGGCGGAGACCTGTCCATTTTCTGGGATAAGTCAACCAACCATTTGATCAAGACCGGTCCGGCCCGGCTGGTGTTTGAGGGCGTTATCCGTGTCAGTGCCGCGAACGGAGCTGACACGGAATTTTGAACGCCTTTAATTTATTTAAAATCTGACAGTGGCGGAAATGTAACCGTCCCATACTTTGTCAGCGACAGGAAATAATGCATTCAGGGCGTTTAGCTCGGATATTTCTTCAGGTGCCCCCAGCGGATTGCCGCTGCCTGTATATTTATAGTCATAGTATCTGGTACCCAGTTTGACAAAAAAGTTTTGTCCGAAAATCGGCTGAATATAATATCCCTCATACACACTGCCTCGGGTGGCCAGTTTGCTTCCAACCAGCGAGTCTTCAGCACCGGTGAAGTTAAACCAGTATTTGGATCCCCAGTTGTATTCAAGACCCAGTCGGCCGTTAAACGGCATGGGAAAAATGGCACCCGCATAAAGACTGTAACCATCATGGTCTTCCAGATTTCCGTTGGAGCTGAGAAGCCCCTGACCCATGATTTCATAAAATGGATTGGCAGAGACCTGTGATGGAGACGTGTGACTCCAGGAAAGGGCCAGGAACAGGTCGATGTCTTTTTCAAATGTTTCGTATAAGTTTTTTCTTAACAGCAGGGATGCCGCATCCCAGTCCCCGATATCCGTGCTGGGCTGCATGCGGCTGATGTATCCGCCGGTGTTTTGTTCAAACGTATACAAGCCGGTTGCCGGATCTTTTGCAACGGTAAACGGCATGACCGTCAGCCCGGTGAATCCGTCAGTAATATCCCAGGCATGGGCGTAGTTGAGCACTGCGCTGGTGGAATCGTCATCAAACAAGGTGGCGATAAAGCCGAACATATGGACGTCGTCAACATCCGGCTGACTTGCCTCCAGAGAATAGGAATTGCCCCAGTCTCCTTCAAATCCGACGCCATAACAGAATTTCAGTGCCGCACCATAGATGCCGGTGACCTCTTCAAGGCCGAAGTTCAGTGATGCACCGTCAAACTGCCAGTTGATGATGGTGCCCAAAGGGGATCCGGCTTCCAGACTGTAGTTGGCGTACTCCAAAGGCGGTCCATAGGTGGATGGCCGTCGTCCCAGTGAGAAACTGATGGGGATGTTGTCCCAGTAATTGTTGTAAACAAAATAAGCCCGTTCCAGACGCAAAGTATCCCCGTGAGGCAGGGAGGATGTGTTACCGTCCATAGTGATATCCCCAAGATTGCCCTGGTTGAACTTCACCCCGGAGGAATCGCCAAACACTTTATAAGCCGCCATTCTGCCGGAAAAACTCAACTGATCGTTCACTTTAGCATGCATGTTCATATGAAATTTATTGGTGAAGATCACATCATTGTCTGCATCAAATTCATCAGTGGGTGGAATCATGCCGGCCATGGCCATATTCTGGATGCGTTGCTGAATCTGCGATAAACTGGCATTGTTGAATCCCCCGGAGGTATACGGGGTGAAGAACCCATTCACCAGAGCAGCCGGTGCCGCCTGCATGTCCGAATAATGCAGGGTATCGGCCCGGGATCGCAGTTCGACGCCCAAAGACAGCTTGTCCGTGGCCGTGTGAAGTTCCGCCTTGTCCATTCGGTCGTTGAGATATTCGACCTCTTCAATTTCTTCAGCGTTCTTTTTTTCTATCTCTATGATTTTCTCCTGAAGTTTTTGAATATTTTGATTCATGGTTTCCAGCTGTTCTTTGAGCATCTTTACTTCATCAGACGCATAAACACCGGGCACGGAAAATCCTGCCATAAAAACAAGTACAAATAAAACCGCCAATCCTTTTTTCATCATGTCTCTCCAGTTCGCTTCCGAATTTATTTGCATTTCGCCGGTGTGGGAGAATCGGCGGCATGCTTGTACAGATAGGCATATATATCTGCAATATCTTCTTCAGACAGCTGTGACCATTCCTGTTTACACTGAAACTCCTCAAAGTCTTTTTTTTCAAACAGCCGTTTCCACTGGGCCATGGTTTTGCTGTCTGGACTTAAGGGCGGAATGGATGAATCTACTTCACCCCTCTGGGCACAGGCTTTATAAACCTTCTTGTAAGTATATTTGCCTTTTCTATCATTTCCGTCCGGTTCATTTGCCATACCGATACCGGCTGTTGAAACGATCAAGAGCAGTGACAGCATGAAAAAAATTGACTTGCGCATGGGTTTCTCCTTTTAATTGACTGTTGTTGTATTATAAATACACGGTGGTGTGCCAATGGAGATCATTGCAACCATCATGCCATTTTCTCTGCATGAGAAATCTTTGTTGAGAATATGGATAATATTGTTGTTTCAGCATGTTAGAATGGCTTGTGGCCAGGACGGATACGGGGTGATAGTTATCCGTATGTTAAGGTTTTGTTAATAGAAGGTATTAACAGATTAGCACTGTTCAGGTAAATCAGGATGATCTGAAAATTATGACAGAGGCACTCACCATGAATGCGGTTGTCTAACTGTTTTTTATCAATTAATATAATATGGCATTCGCCTCCATTGGGGCGGTACTGATCATTTATAAAACAGACAAGAAAGGACATATGGCACAGAAATATTCATCCATACGCATTAATACCGCTCAGGCAGCCAGGATCGCCCGGCAGCTGTATCAGGTGTCCGGGGATATCATGCCGCTGCCCGGAGAGCTGGATTTTAATTTTAAAATCACGGGCGGCCGGCAAAGTTATATACTTAAAATCAGCCGTCCGGGAGTGTCTTCCTGCTATATCGAATTTCAGCAGGCTTTGCTGGACCATGTGAACACATCAAAGATCCCCGTGGTCTGTCCCAAAACGGTTTTGGGCGTGGATGGTAAATCCATTACCAGCATCCTGGATGATGCCGGAAACCCACGTTTGGTCCGGTTGTTGACCTGGATCGACGGCCGGTTGTGGTCAAACGTCAACCCCATCACCGACCGGCTTCTGGAGAGCCTGGGCCGGCAGGCCGGGCAGGTGACCCAGGCGTTGCAGGGGTTTGGCCATGAACTGGCGCACCGGGATCTGGTGTGGGACCTGGCCCGGGCCGACTGGACCCGGGATCACCTGGATCTGTTTTCCGGAGAACAGCGGGAGATGATCGATTTTTTTCTTCATCGGTTCACACAGATTCAGCCCGTTTATCAGGGGGTACGTAAAAGTGTGGTGCACAACGATGCCAATGACAACAATGTGGTGGTGACAGAAGACCGGGTTTGTCCGGAAGTTACAGCCATTATCGATTATGGGGATGCCGTGTACACCCAGACCGTCAATGACCTTGCCGTGGCCGTGGCTTACGCGGTGATGGGCAAACCGGACCCGCTGGCCGCGGCCCTTTGTGTGGTCAAAGGGTATCATGCGGCATTTCCCCTGGAAGCACCGGAGCTGTCCCTGCTGCATACCCTGGTGGCCATGCGCCTGGTGATCAGTGTCATAAAATCAGCCCTCAACCGGATCAAAGAGCCGGAAAACACCTATCTGCGGATCAGTGAAAAACCGGCCTGGGATCTGTTGACACAGTGGCGGGCCGTGGATGAACACCTGGCCCATTACAGTTTCAGGCAGGCATGCGGTATGGCACCCCATCCCGGAGAATCCGGTTTTGTGGATTGGGCAGGCAGATGTGATACACAGTTTTCAGATCTGCTGGGAAATGGAGGCACGGATTCAGGTGCCACCCCAGTGCCGGTTCCCATGGATCTGAGCGTGGGAAGCACCTGGCTGGGGCATGCAAAGGATTATACAGATCCGGACCGGCTGGCCTTTGAGCTGGGCTGTCTTTCCCGGCAGCACAAGAAAGCGCTACCGGCAGGTGGATACCTGGAATACCGTTCCGAGCCGTTTTTGAAAACCTATGAGGCCGGTATGGAAGCACAAGGGGCTGTCCGGGCCGAGGGCAACAGCGGACCGGTCTGCCGCAGCCTGCACCTGGGCATGGATGTGTGGGCCATGGCCGGAACCCCGGTCCACG
>JAIPDL010000041.1 GCA_021737695.1 Desulfotignum sp.
AACAGTTCCGTGGCATTGGGATTGGCATCCAAAATATCAAAACCGGTTTTGTCCACCACAAAGATGGGGTTGGGACCGCTTTTGAAAAGCGACCGGTATTTTTTCTGGGAATCTTTCAGGCTGCGGGTGGAATCTCTCAGCCGGGACGTCATTTTGATAAACGAATCCGTCAGTGTTGAAATTTCATCGTTCCGGGTTTTGATGTCCTGTTTCAACGCTTGAAAGTTTTTGCTGTCAATGACATCAAAGTCGCCCCGGGTCAGCAGATCCGTATATCGGATCAGTGTCGCAATGGGCCGGGTGATGAACAGGGCCAGCCGGTGGGAAAGAAAAAAGAAAATCAGGGTGACCATGGACAGAAAACTTAAAAATATCCATCGTAACTGGGCAATCAGATTGTCGATATGCTGTTTGTCCAGACCCATTTGAATGGATCCAATGGTATAGATGCCTTCCGTGACCGGCACTGTGATGTGAAAGACCCAGTGAGGACCCATCTCCAGGTTTTTGATCCCTACCTCGCTTGACGGCTGCTGTTTGACAATGGTTTTGACCGGGCCCACAAATCCCGTGGTAAAGGTATGGGCCAGGATGTTCCCGTTGTTATCAGAGATGATCAGATATTTGACCAGATCCCTCCGGTTGCCGTATCGGGCATCATAGGCCAGGCTGGTCAGTTCGGCCCGGTTCTCAGTGAGAATGAAACCCCGGGCACTGTCTGCAATGCTTTGGGCAATGCCGATGCCCCGGTTTTTCAATTCCCGGGTTAGGCTTGAAATCAGCAGGGCTCTTGTGAACAGGGCGATGATGATGCTGACCAGCAGGGTGACGCCCAGACAGGAGATGAAAATTTTGTTTTTCAAGGTCAGGTGGGAAAACAGTGTCATGGCAGCAATACCAGATTTTCATTTCTAATGACGGTAAAATAAACCTGATCCAGGCCCTGGTTGTCTTTGGGGCCGAAGCTCAACCGGTTTTTAATGCCAAGGTCAAAATCGTTCACAGATTTAATGGCCTGAATAAAAGACGGCCGGGTGAGATTTCGTCCGGCTCGCTCCAGCCCCTCCACCAGGATTTTCGCGTTAATATACCCTTCCAGTCCCACAAAGCTGGGCCGGGTGTCCGGATAATACTGATTCAATAACCGGATATATTCCTGGACACCCGGCAGGTCTTCTTTGGAAGGATCTATGGATGGCGGCGGTACCACTTGAGTGACGATCACCCCTTCGCCATCCGGCCCCAGCCGCCGGGCAAGTTCCTTGGATCCCACAAAGGAAACATTGTGAAACAAAGGGGTAAAATTCTGCCGGCGGGCCAGCTGGATGAATCTGGCACAGCTGTCATAGGTCCCAATCATGACCACGGCCTGGGCATTGGATTGAATCATCTGCGCCAGTCCGGCTTCCACATCCAGGGTCCCCCGGATATAGGAGCCTTTGGCCACCGGTACCAGATCGTATTGTTTCAGGGCAATCTCGGTTCCCCTGAGCCCGTCGAGTCCATATTCATCATATTGATAGAAAACAGCGACCCGGGTCAGCCCTTTCTGTTTTACGATCAGGTCCACGGCTGCCTGGGTTTCCTGGTAATAGGAGGCCCGGATATTGATTAGAAACGGATTGGGCGGCTGGCGCAGCCGCTGGGCACCGGTGAACATGCCTACCAGGGGAATCCCGGCTTCGTTGATCAGAGGAATGATGCGGACCGTGGTGGGGGTCCCCACATAACAGAACAGGGCAAACACCTTTTTTTCAAGGATCAGCTGCTGGGTGTTGTAAAGACACTGGGCGGGATTGTACCCATCATCCATGGCAACCAGCCGTATGTGTCTGCCATGCACGCCTCCCTGCTGGTTGATATCAGACAGATAAGACAAGGCGCCCTGAATCATCTGGGTGCCCAGATAGCCTGCATGACCCCCTAATGCCAGGGAAGAGCCGATCACAATCTCGTTGTCGGAAATACCGTTTCGGCTGCCCTGGACCGATTCAGTCTCAGGCGGCATGCCGCAGGCGAAACAGAACAGCAGAAAAATCCCTGTCAGACATTGGGCGATACAGTACCTGATCATGTTACTGTTCATCCTGTATCCTCCTTGGATAAATATGTAGCCCGAATCCTTTCAAAAAACAATAACAGAATTTTTTATGTCCTTAAGGGGAATTTTCAGACCTTGACAATGATTGAACAATCATAGGATAACCAGAGCATGGCTCAAGTATGGATCATCGGCAGCGGCAGGTTCGGGCTCAGGGCGGCCCGGTTCCTGGGCAAAGACAAAAGCCGAAGGATGGATGTAATCCTGGTGGATCAGGACAGACAAAGCCTTGAAAAAGCCGGTTCACTGGGATGCACCACCGTGGCTGGGGATGGTATTGATTTTCTGTTTAAAGAAATGACCCGGACCCGGGGACCGGACTGGGTGGTGCCGGCCGTGCCGGTTCATCTGGCCTGGGAATGGTGCCGTCTCACCCTGGGAATCGATCGTCTGCAAACCCATCCACTCCCGGATGACATCGATAATTGTGTGCCTCATCCCATGCGGGGAACAGACAACCAGGTTTATGTGAGTCATGCGGATTTTTTGTGCCCTCCCAACTGCTGTGAACCCGATGATAAGTGCACGGTCACCGGCCAACCCAGAAAAAAAGATATGTTCCGGCTGATTGCTGAACTGAATTTTCCGAATATGTTGCCGTTCGTGATCCAGAGCAGGCAGCTCGGGCCGGGGGTGGGGGGATATACACCGGCCGACCTGTATGAACTGGCGGACCGGATTTTCCGGCACACCGGTCAATGCCTGGTGGCCACGGCCTGCCGGTGCCACGGGGTGATTTCCGGCGGCATTGTCAAATAAATATTGACAAAAATTTTTGTTCTGTTTATAGAATGATCATTCTATAAACAGAACAATGAGTTTAAATATGGCTGCCTTGACCCGAAAACAAAGAGATGATCAAAGAAAGCGCCGGGAAATTCTGGCGGCAGCCCTGGCCATGTTTGCCGAAGGCGGGTTTCACAACACCACCATGGCCCAGATTTCCAAAGCAGCCCAGTATCCGCTGGGCACCATCTATAAATATTTTCCCGGAAAAAAAGAGATGTACCATGACCTGGTGATCGAACGGGTCCATGAGCTGGGGCGGATCTTGTATGACATCGCCCAAAAACAGGGCGTGAGCGTGACAGACCGGCTTTTGTCGGCCCTCAAAGCCCAGGCCCGGTTTTATAGAGACAATCAGGACGTGGTGAAAATTTATATTTTTGAACGAAGCAATATTGACAGCGTGGGCATGCCCCAGCTCAACGAGCGGGTGAATCATCTTCATGAGCGCATGGTACAGCTGTTTGAAAACCTGTTTGACCAGGGGATCCGGGAAAAGGCGTTCAAAACGTATCCGGCCCGGGACATGGCGGAACTGTTTGCCGATATCGTGCATTCCGCAGCCTGGTCCGGCCTGTTCCGGGAAGAGGACCCAATCCAGTCCGACCGGCGGCTGTCCATGATTTTTGAGATGGTTACAACCGGCATTAAAAAAATAAATATATAGACAAGGAGATCATATCCCATGGCACAATCCATTGCAGACCGAAGAGATCAGGAGTTTGTCCTTCATGAGATGCTCACCGCCGCAGACCTGGCATCCCATGAACGGTTCAGGGAGTTCAACAAAAAAACCATGGACATGGTATTGACCGAGGCCCGGAATCTGGCGGTCAAGGAACTATTGTCCGTCAGCAAGGAAGGCGATGAGACCGGCTGTACCCTGGAAAACGGCAAAGTCACGATTCCGTCGTCCTTTCACCGGGCGTACAAATTGTTCTGTGACGGGGAATGGGTGGCCATGTGTGATGATCCGGAATTCGGCGGCCAGGGCATGCCCCGGATCCTGTCCATGGCTGCCGGCGAATTGTTCACCGGGGCCAACTGCGCCTTTCTCATGTACCCGGGCCTGACCCACGGAGCCGGCAAACTGGTGGAAGAGTTCGGCACGGATGATCAGAAGAAAAAATATCTGGAAAACCTGTATACGGGGAAATGGGCCGGCACCATGTGTTTGACTGAGGCGGAAGCCGGGTCGGACGTGGGAAACCTGACCACCATCGCCAAACGCAATGAAGACGGAACCTTTTCCATCACGGGCAGCAAGATTTTCATCTCCGGCGGTGACCAGGATCTCACTGAAAATATCATTCATCCCGTGCTGGCCCGCATTGAAGGGGCCCCGGCCGGTACCAAGGGAATTTCCCTGTTTCTGGTCCCCAAATACCGGGTCAATGACGACGGCACCATCGGCGAATCCAATGATGTGATCTGCACGGGTCTGGAAGAAAAAATGGGAATTCACGGCAATGCCACCGCGTCCCTGGCATTCGGTTCTAAGGGCAATTGCATCGGCGAGCTGCTGGGCGCAGAGAACAAGGGCATGAAAGCCATGTTCGTGATGATGAATGAGGCCCGGTTGGGCGTCGGGCTCCAGGGATTCGGTTTTGCCAGTGCGTCCTATGTCAATGCAGTCAATTACGCAAAAGAAAGAATCCAGGGCACGGATCTGACCAAAATTTTTGACAAAGACCCCAAATCCGTGGCCATCATCAATCATCCAGATGTCAAACGCCAGCTGCTGCACATGAAAGCCTATGTGGACGGGATGCGGAGCCTGATGTATTTTACGGCCCTGTGTTTTGACAAGGTGCTCACGTCCGCCGATGAAACCGACAAAGAGACCTGGCAGGGGCTGATCGAACTGTTGATTCCCGTGGTGAAAGGCTATATCACAGACCGGGCATTTGAAGTGTGTACCCAGGGTGTCCAGGTGTTTGGCGGGTACGGGTTCATCAGCGAATATCCCCAGGAACAGCTGCTTCGGGACTGCAAAATCACTTCCATTTATGAAGGCACCAACGGGATCCAGGCCATGGATCTTCTGGGCAGAAAACTGGGCCTGAAAAAAGGCAAGCCGTTCATGGACCTGCTGACCCGGATGAACCAGACCATTGCCGCGGCCAAGGAAATTCCCGAACTGGCAGACATGGCCGTGCGGGTGGAAACAGCTGTGAACAAGCTGGGAGAAACCGCCATGCACATGGGCATGACCGCCATGTCCGAAAAGGTGCTGGATGCTTTTGCCGTGGCCCATCCGTTTCTGGATGTCACAGGTGATGTGGTCATGGCCTGGCTGGAACTGTGGCGGGCTGTCACGGCCCAGCCCAAAATCGCGGCGGCAAAGAAAAAAGATGCCGCGTTTTATCAGGGCCAGGTGACCACGGCAACATATTTTATCCAGTGGGTTCTGCCGGCGACTTTAGGAAAAATGGACGCATTAAAAGGCAATATTCCGGCCATCATGGAGATGCCGGAAGACGCATTTCCCGCATAATTTTTTTACAGAAGATAAAGAGAAAACCGCCAATCAGACACTGGATGTCCTTATAAACGGCACAATGCCGGTTTTAAGGACATCCAGTGTCTCGGGTCGGCTTGAACATGTTTTTGCTTAACCCGTGGCGTTTTAAAAGCCGGTTGAGCTGCCGGGGGGTGACGCCGGCAACCGCTGCTGCCTGATCGATCCGGCCCCGGGTCTGTCCTAAAAGGGTGGTCAGATATGCCTGCTCAAACCGGTCTATGGCAGATTGCCGGGCTTTGGACAATGGGGTGCTCGTGTCGTTGCCCGTTTCAGGCCCATCCCCAGCCGGCATGGTCTCCAAGGGAAAACTCTGGGGCATGAGCAGGGCGGTCTGCTCCAGGATACAGGCCCGCTCCAGAAGATTTTCCAGCTCCCGGATATTGCCGGGCCAGTCATACCGCTGGAACCGATCCATCACCAAGGGATGGATTCCGGTGATTTTTTTGCCGTATTTGATGTTCAGTTTTTTTAAAAACACCTCGATCAGACCGGGCAGATCCTCCAGCCGGTCCCGAAGTGCCGGAATTGTAACGGGAAACACATTCAAGCGGTAATACAGATCTTTTCTGAACTGACCGGTCTGAACCAGATCTGCGATATCCGCATTGGTGGCGGCAATGATCCGGACATCCGCTTTCAAAGGGGTGTCACCACCCACGCGGCTGTAAATACCGTCCTGGAGCACCTGCAGCAGTTTAATCTGGGCGGAGGGAGTGATGGTGCCGATTTCATCCAGAAAAACAGTCCCGCCCGCGGCCATTTCGAATTTCCCGGGTTTTTTGCGGTCCGCACCGGTAAACGCGCCTTTTTCATGTCCGAACAGCTCGCTTTCGATCAAGGTGTCGGGAATGGCCCCGCAATGGACTTCCACAAACGGCTTGTCAAACCGCTGGCTGTGCCAGTGAATCAACCGGGCCGTCATCCCTTTGCCCGTGCCCGTATCGCCGAGCAGCAGCACCGTGGCAATGGTGGGGGCCACGGATCGGATATTCTCATACACTTTTTTCATGTGCAGGTTTTGGGACACAAGATCTGCAACCTCGGGCCGGCGACTCAACACCAGTATCTCTTTCATGGGGTTTCCTTGTAAGCAACGCTATGAAATATCGGTTTCACAGGCATGAACCCGCCTTTAATCCGGAGAAAAGTATTAACAGCCCCAACCGGTTCTGTCAATTACTGATTGCCGGCACTTGCAGGGGTGCATGAAACGATCAGGCGGCTTCACCCGGGGCGGGAAGATGAAAATCCAGGACATGAATGGTTTTGGAAACCGTGCCCGGGGTTATCTGTCCCCTGACGGTCACGGTTTTTCGCAGGTGATGTATCAACGGCCTGCCGGCACGGGTATCCGCCACCGTGACAATATCTTCATCAAATGTCACGATGGCGGTGCCCAGAATCGCGCCATTGGTATCCCAGGATGCGGGGATGACAATCCCTGTGATGGATGTGAGTTGATCTGCCATGCCCGGGACAATTGCAAATACCGGGCCAGTAAATAATCGGCCGGCAAATACCGGGGCGGTGGCTACAATACGGCTTCCTCCTTGGGGGGATTGGCTTTAAGGTATTCCAGGCGGTTGAGGCCGTTGAGATAGGCCAGGGCCGCTGCCGTGATAATATCCGGATCCGCCCCCTTGCCCAACGCCACGACCCCGTCTTCCTTGAGCCGGACCGTCACTTCCCCCTGGGCGTCCGTGCCCTCGGTCAAAGCGGAAATGGTGAACCGCAGCAGCTCGGACCTGGTGTGGGTCAGTTTGGATATGATGTTGTAGACCGCATCAATGGGACCCGTGCCTTCCAGCGCGCCCTGCACCAAACGGCCGTGGATCTTGAGCTGCACGGATGCCGTGGGAAACACGGTGGATCCGGACAGCACATGGATATATTCCAGACTGAAGACCTTCGAGGTCCGCAGCACCCCTTCATTGATCAACGCCTCGATGTCTTCGTCCAGGATCTGTTTTTTGCGGTCTGCCAGGTTTTTGAATTTCTGAAACACAAGATTGATCTCTTCATCCGACAAATCGTATCCCATGGATCGCACATGGGCTGCCAGGGCGTGCCGGCCGGAATGTTTGCCCAAAACCAGGTTGTTTTTGGAAATGCCCACGGTTTCCGGTTTCATGATTTCATAGGTCATGGGATTTTTCAACACCCCGTCCTGGTGAATACCGGCTTCGTGGGCAAAGGCGTTGGCCCCCACAATGGCCCGGTTGGGCTGGATCAGAATGCCGGTGATCATGCTCACCAGACGGCTGGTGGGATAAATTCTGGTGGTGTCGATATTCGTGGTGTGGGTGAAAAAATTAGGCCTTGTTTTCAAAGACATCACCACCTCTTCCATGGACGTGTTGCCGGCCCGTTCCCCGAGGCCGTTGATGGTCACCTCCACCTGGCGGGCCCCGTTCTGGATGGCGGCCAGGGTGTTGGCCGTGGCCAGGCCCAGATCATTGTGGCAGTGCACCGACAAAACGGCCTGGTCGATGTTGGAGGTGTTTTCAATGACATATTTCACCAGTTGACTGAATTCTTCAGGAACCGCATACCCGACAGTGTCAGGCAGATTGATGGTGGTGGCCCCGGCATCAATGACCGATTCAAAGACCGTGCAAAGAAAATCCGGGTCGGACCGGGACCCGTCTTCAGCGGAAAATTCCACGTTGGAGGTGAAGGATGCGGCCAGTTTCACGGATTCCACGGCCTGGGTCAGCACGTCAGCCGGTTCCATCTGGAGTTTGTATTTCATGTGCAGTTCCGAGGTGGCGATAAAGGTGTGGATCCGGGGGTTGACCGCATCCTTGACGGCATCCCATCCCCGGCGGATATCCGCTTCATTGGCCCGGCACAGGGCTGCTACCTGGGCTTTTTTCAGGCTTTCGGCAATTTTTTTCACTGCCTCGAAATCCCCGTCCGATGCCGCAGGAAACCCGGCCTCGATCACGTCCACCCCCAGCAGTTCCAGCTGGGTGGCAATGCGCAGTTTTTCCGCCTGGTTCATGCTGGCCCCCGGGGATTGTTCCCCGTCCCGCAGGGTGGTGTCAAAGATAATAATGTGTTTCTGATCGTTCATGATGCTGTCCTTGTATGGGTAAAATAAAATAATAAAAAATTTCCAAAAAAACTCTGACGGGTTACGAAGGTGTCTGATGATCTAAAGACAGTTTGTACTGGAAACTGTCGGACAGGGCCTGCCAGGAGGCCTCGATAATATCTTCAGACACCCCGATGGTGGAGAAAATATTATCCGTGTCCCGGGATTCGATGAGCACCCGGACCTTGGCGTCCGTGCCGTCGGATCCGTCGATCACCCGGACCTTGAAGTCCACCAGATGCATGTCATTGATCTGGGGATACATGGCGGACAATGCTTTTCTCAACGCGTTGTCCAGAGCGGACACGGGACCGTCTCCTTCGGCTGAGGTGATTTCCGTGGTTTTGCCCACCCGGATTTTGATCATGGCATGGGAATAACAGGGTTTTTCCTTGTCTTTTTCCACCACCACCCGGAAAGATTCCAGGTCAAAATAGCTTTTGTACTGTTCCGTCAGTTTTTCCATGATCAGTTTAAGAGACCCTTCCGCCGCGTCAAACTCAAACCCGTCATCTTCCAGATCTTTGATGGAAGCCACAATCTGACGCTGTTTGACGGCATCATCCCCCAGGTCCACCCCCAGTTCTTCGGCCTTGTAGATGATGTTGCTTTTTCCCGACTGTTCCGACACCAGCACCCGGCGGATATTGCCCACCTTTACCGGGTCCATGTGTTCATAGGCTCTGGGGTTTTTCATGATGGCCGATACATGGACCCCGCCTTTGTGGGCAAACGCGCTTTTACCCACAAAAGGCCGGGAATTGACCGGCGGCATATTGGCGGTTTCCGACACAAACCGGGACAGGTTCAGCAGTTTTTTCAGGTTGTCTTCAGAGATACAGTTCTTTTTCATTTTCACGGCCAGAATCGGAATGATGGCCGTCAAGTCCGCATTGCCGCACCGTTCTCCATACCCGTTGATGGTGCCCTGAACCAGGGTGGCGCCCACATGTACCGCATTGACCGCGTTGGCCACAGCCATGGCGCAGTCATTATGGGTGTGGATGCCATAGCAGATGCCGGCCCGGTCTTTGAAGTGCGCCATGACCGAACGGATAATCTCTTCGATTTCACAGGGCAAAGACCCGCCGTTGGTATCGCACAGCACCAGGGTCCGGGTGCCGCCGTCCAGGGCCGATTCCAGGGTATCCAGTGCATATTGCCGGTTGGCTTTGTACCCGTCGAAAAAATGCTCGGCATCATACATCACCTCCCGGCCCTGATCCAGCAGATACGCCACACTTTCTTTGATCATTTTCAAGTTTTCATCCAGGGAGTTGTCCATGATTTCATTGACATGCAGGTCCCAGGATTTGCCGAAAATCGTGATCACGGGCGCACCCGAGTCAATCAGGGCCGCCAGGTTGCCATCTTTGTCACATGAGATGCCCGGCCGCCTTGTGGCACCGAACGCCGCTACTTTGGCCTGTTTGAATGTGATTTTTTGGGCCAGTTCAAAGAAATGGGCTGCCCCGGGGTTGGAACCGGGCCATCCGCCTTCGATGTAGTGAATACCGGCATCATCCAGGCGTTTGGCGATTTTTACCTTGTCTTCCGGAGAAAAAAAGATATTTTCCCCCTGCATGCCGTCTCTTAACGTGGTGTCGTATAATTGGACTGATTCCATTGTTATTTCCCCATCTCTCTGGCCAGGGCAATGGCCCCGGTACTGGCGATTTCAACGATTCCCATGGGTTTGACCAAAGACAAAAATGCCTCGTGTTTGCCGCTGTCACCGGAAATTTCAATGGTGTAGTGGGCATGGCCCACATCCACCACCCGGCATCGGAAAATGTCCACGATGCGCAGAATCTCGGCCCGCTTTTCCGGATTGGCATGAATCTTGACCAGGGCCAGCTGCCGTTCCACATATTTTTTTTCCGTGAGATCGGTCACTGTGATTACGTTGATGAGCTTGTGAAGCTGTTTTTTGATCTGCTCGATGGTCTGGGCGTCACAGGTGGTGGCCATGGTGATTCTGGAGACCACGGGATCATCCGTGGTGGCCACGCTCAAAGAGTCGATGTTGAACCCTCTGCCGGAAAACAGACCGGCGATCCGGGACAGGACTCCGGGTTCATTGTCCACAAGAATCGACAATAAATATCTGCTGGTTTCCATTGGTGTTTCCTTTACTGTGTGTATCATTTTTTATACCAGAAGCATATCTGTGATGGCACCACCGGCCGGCACCATGGGGTAGACGGACTCTTCTCTTTCCACCACAAAGTCCATGATCACGGTGCCCGGCGTATCCAGCCCTTTTTTCAGGGTTTCTTCCACACAGGCCGGGTCTGTGCACCGGTACCCGGTGGCCCCATAGGCCTCTGCCAGTTTCACAAAATCCGGGGCCTTATCCATGTTGGTGCAGGCATAGGCTTTGTTGTAGAACAGTTCCTGCCACTGGCGCACCATGCCTAAAAACCGGTTGTTGAGAATGACGATCTTGACATCCAGGCAGTTTTCCACGGCCGTCATCAGTTCCTGGATATTCATCTGGATGGACCCGTCTCCGGCCACATCCACCACCAGTCTGTCCGGACAGGCCGCTTTGGCGCCGATGGCCGCCGGCAGACCAAATCCCATGACCCCTAATCCGCCGGACGTAATGAAATGGTTGGGCCGGTCAAAGTGATAATACTGGGCCGCCCACATCTGGTTCTGTCCCACTTCCGTGGTAATGATGGCCTGGCCCCGGGTGATTTCCCACAGTTTTTCCACCACGAACTGAGGTTTGATCACATCGGTTTTCTGTTCGTATTTCAAAGGCATGGTCTGCTTCCACTGGTCGATCTGTGCCAGCCAGACATCCCGGTCCACGGCCAGGTCTTTGGCGTCCTGTTTTTCCATGAGCGCGAGAATATGTTCCAGCGTGGTTTTGCAGTCCCCCACAATGGGGCACTGCACCTCGATGTTTTTGTGAATGGAGGTGGGGTCGATATCGATCTGAATGATATCTGCATGGGGAGCGAACTTGCTGATTTTTCCCGTGACCCGGTCATCAAACCGGACCCCCACGGCAATGATCAAATCCGAATGCCCGATGCTCATGTTGGCCCGGAATGTGCCGTGCATGCCCAGCATGCCCAGCCACAAGGAATCCGTGCCCGGAAACGCCCCCAGCCCCATCAAAGAGGTGGTCACGGGGATCTGTGCCATTTTGGCCAGCCGGGTGACCTGTTCCGATGAACGGGACAAAATTACGCCGCCGCCGGCAAACACCACGGGCCGCCGGGCTGCCTTGATCATCTCCACCACCTTGTGGATCTGTTTTTTGTTGGGTTTGTAATTGGGTTTATAGGATCTGAGGTTGGGTTCCTCGGGCATGGTGAACTCGATTTGGGCCTGGATGATATCCTTGGGCAGGTCCACCAGCACGGGGCCGGGCCGGCCGGACCGCGCGATAAAAAACGCTTCCTGGATGGTGGCGGCCAGTTTGTCCGGGTCTTTGACCAGGTAGTTGTGTTTGGTGCAGGGCCGGGTGATGCCCACGATGTCCACTTCCTGGAACGCGTCATTGCCGATGAGCCCTGTGGGTACCTGGCCGCAGAACACCACCATGGGAATGGAGTCGGCATGGGCTGATGCCAGGCCCGTGACCGTGTTGGTGGCCCCAGGGCCGGAAGTTACCAGGGCCACCCCTGTGGTCTGGTGGGCCCGGGAATAGGCGTCCGCCGCGTGGACCGCACCCTGTTCATGGCGGACCAGGATATGGCGCAGGTCATCGTGCCGGACGATTTCATCATGGATCTCAATGGTGGCACCGCCGGGATATCCGAATATGGTGTCAACGCCCTGGGCTTTGATCATTTTTACCAGGATTTGTGCCCCTGTCAGTTTCATTGTTTTCTCCTGTGTCATTATTGTATTATCGCTCCCTGGGCCGCGGAAGAGACCTGCCGGGCATACCGGGCCATGTAGCCGGTTTTGATTTTGGGTTCCGGTTTGACCCACTGGGCCAGCCGATCCTGAATCTCTTTTTCCGGGACCATCAGTTCAATGGTTTTGTCCGGAATATTGATGCGGATGGGATCGGTTTCCTTTATGATGGCAATGGGTCCGCCGTCGGCCGCTTCCGGAGACACATGACCGATGCAGGCCCCTTTGGTGCCCCCGGAGAACCGGCCGTCCGTGATCAGGGCGCAGGCCGCTCCCAGTCCCATGCCGGCAATGGCCGAGGTCGGGGTGAGCATCTCCCGCATCCCAGGGCCCCCGGCTGGGCCTTCATACCGGATCACCACCACATCACCGGCATTGATTTTCCCTCCCAGAATGGCCTGGGTGGCGGCTTCTTCCGTGTCAAACACCCGGGCCGGGCCCTGGTGCGTCATCATCTCGTCCACCACGGCCGACTGCTTGACCACACACCCGTCCGGGGCCAGGTTTCCGAACAAAACAGCCAGTCCGCCCTGGACATGATAGGGATCACTGACAGGCCGGATCACGGACCGGTCTTTGATTGCCACGGAAGAAAGGTTGTCTGCCAGGGTTTTTCCCGTGGCCGTGGGGCACCCGGTGTCCAGCAGGGAATGGTCAGCCAGGGTTTTCATCACCGCAGGAATGCCGCCGGCCCGGTCCAGATCCTGGATATGGTCGGGCCCGCCCGGGCTTAACGAACAGATATGCGGGGTTTTTTCACTGACCTGGTTGATCACGGACAGATCCATCGGGGCGCCGGCCTCATGGGCGATGGCGGTCAGATGCAGCACCGTGTTGGTGGAACAGCCCAGGGCCATGTCCACGGTCAGCGCGTTCATGAATGCCTGATGGGTCATGATTTTATCCGGGGTGATCCCCTGTTCCAGCAGCGCCATGATCTGGATGCCCGTCTCCTTGGCCAGGCGGATACGCCGGGACATGGGGGCCGGGATGGTGCCGTTGCCGGGCAGGGCCATCCCCAACGCTTCGGTGAGGCAGTTCATGGAATTGGCCGTGAACATGCCGGCGCAGGACCCGCAGGTGGGACAGGCGCACTCTTCCACGGCAGCCAGGTCCGCCTCGGTCATTTTTCCGGCCCGGACGGCGCCCACGGCCTCGAACACGGACACCAGATCAATTTTTTGGGTCTGGTCGTTGGGATCCAGTCCGGCCAGCATGGGGCCGCCGCTGATGAAAATGGCCGGAATGTTGAGCCGGGCCGCCGCCATGAGCATGCCGGGCACGATCTTGTCACAGTTGGGTACCATGACAATGGCATCAAACGGGTGGGCCGTGGCCGTGACTTCGATGGAGTCGGCGATCAGTTCCCGGGAGGCCAGGGAATAATGCATGCCTTTGTGGTTCATGGCAATGCCGTCACACACCCCGATGGTGGAAAATTCCATGGGGGTGCCTCCGGCCATGGAGATGCCGGATTTGACGGCCGCCACCAGGGTGTCCAGGTGCATGTGCCCGGGAATCAGTTCATTGGCGGCATTGGCAATGCCGATCAGGGGCTGGCCGATCTCTCTGTCCGTATAGCCCAAAGCCTTCATCAGGCTCCGGTGGGGGGCTCTTTCCACCCCTTTGGTTGCAATGTGGCTGCGCATATGTCTCTCCTTAAAAGCAAAAAAGCCGTTATCTGCCCCCTCGGGGCTGATAACGGCTTTTAACTTGTCAATTGGTTTATGCCACTAGGAGCCCCGTCGTCTGGAGGTGTCAATAATCACCTCCACGATAATAATGAGGACTACCAGTAGTATGCTTGTCAATTCGGGTGTCATATTCACTTTGTTTAAAGTTAATTCATTATATATAAATTTATGACCTGTCAACAAAAAAATAAATCAGACGTATTTTTTATCAAGGGGCGGTGTCTTTATCCACGCCCACATGGTTGATGCTCGATGCCATGTACCCGGCCCCGAACCCGTTGTCAATGTTGACCACGGCAATATTGGAGGCGCAGGAATTGAGCATGCCCAGAAGTGCGGTCATGCCCCCGAAGCTGGTGCCGTACCCGATACTGGTGGGAACGGCAATGACCGGCGCCCCCACCATGCCCGCCACCACGGAAGGCAGGGCACCTTCCATGCCCGCCGCCACAATGATCACCCCGGCATTCCGGATCATCTCTTTGTGGGCGAACAACCGGTGGATGCCGGCCACGCCCACGTCAAACAGGGTGTCCACCCGGTTGCCCATGGCCCGGGCCGTCAGGGCCGCTTCTTCCGCCACGGGAATGTCCGAGGTGCCCGCCGTGATCACCAGGATGGTGCCGGTCCCGGTGATATCCGGCGCGGTTTTCTGAATCCGCAAAAGCCGGGCATCCGGAAAATACGCGGCATTCTCAAAATGCGCCACAAGCGGGTCTGCCGTGGACGGATCGATGCGGGTCACCAGGATCACGTTTTCTCTGGGCACCATTTTTTCCAGGATCCCGGCAATCTGTTCCCGGGTCTTGCCCAGTCCGAAGATCACTTCGGGAAACCCTTTGCGCAACGAGCGGTGATGATCGATCCGGGCATAATCAAGGGATTCAAATGTCAGATCGGACAGCTGTTTTTCAGCGTCTGTGACAGTGGTCCGGCCGTCTGCCACTTGTGACAGCAGCCGGGTCAGGTCCTGGGGGGTCATATGGGATTTCCTTCATGAATGCAGGTCATTGTTGGCCCATAGATATCATCGGCCGGCAAATTACGTCAAGAATTTAAATGAAGATCTGACTACCCGGTTACCGATTCCTGAAAGGATGATGCCGGTTGCGGATGAAAAATCCCGTGGGACCGTTTCAACAGGTCGTCGGTCTCTGGTACGATCTGCTGATAGACTTCCTCATTGATCCGGCGGTAGAGATCCACATGCTCCCGGATGGGGGTAAACGTATCCCTGCGGCGCACCATCTGGTCAACGGCTTCCTGCCGGTTCTCATAGATCTTTAAGGCCAGCGCGGCGCAGATGGCCGCCCCCATGCTGGCGGAGCCGTTGATTTCGTTTCTGTGGGCCGGCACGCCAAAGACATCGGCAAAGATCTGCATGAACAGTTCCCCGTTTGACCCGCCCCCGCTGACAATAATCTGCGTCAGTGCCACCCCCATTTCATCACACATGGCCTGGGCGTTGTTTTTCATGGTCAGTGCAATGCCCTCCAAAACGGATCGGAACATGTGGATCCCTTGGTGGGTGCTGTTGAAACCGATCATCATGCCCCGATCATGGAGACGGGAAGGGTCGGGCAGCCAGTTGAGCACGGTGTACAGGCCGTCGCACCCGGCAGGGACGTCCGTGCCGGCCGCATTCAGGTAAGCTTCCGGGGAGAGCCCCATGCGGTCCGCCGCCTTGACCACATCAGACCCCATGAGTTCCTTGACCCAGGTCACGGTGGCCATTCCCCTGCGGATGCCGCTGCTCTCATACATGTATTCACCGGGAACGGCCCCCGGGTTGCTCCAGTAATGGGCCATACCGGTTCCGGACCGGGTTCCCATCATCATGGAGGTGATATAGGTGCCAAGGGATACCAGCACTGTGCCGTCATCTGTAAGCCCCGCGCCCAGACCTTCCACTGCCTTGTCATTGGCCGTGGACACCACGGGGATGCCCGCGGGGAGGCCCGTGGCCCGGCTGGTTTTTTCCGTGATGGTCCCCAGCACGCTGGACGGATCCTTCAGGTCAAAGAGCATTTCCCGGGGGGTGGTATAGGCGTCGAACCGTGCCTGGTCCTTGAACCAGTCCAGGGTGTCGGGATCGATGGGCCAGGGCCCCACGTAATTGGACCGGGTGTCCCGGGTTTCTCCGGTGAGGCGGTGGGTCAGGTAGCCCGTGGCCGTGGTGACATAGCGCACGGCATCATCCTTGTGGCGGTATGGGGCTGCCAGCCGCAGGTCCATCCAGCTCTGCACGGGGGATGCCAGGGTGCCGTCGGCCCGGAGCAGGGCCCGGCAGCACCGGATCGAACAAAGACCCACACCGATGATCGGGTGCCTGTCTATGTCAAATTTTTTAAACAGTCGGCGGCAGGCGGTTTTCAGGCTCTCCCACAGGTCATCGTCCGGATGTTCGGCCCGGGAGTCCCCGTAGAAATGAATGGGCTGAAGCCGCACGGATTCGGAACAGATCTCATGGCCCCGGGTATCAAAGACGGCCACCTTGGTGCTCTGGGTGCCGCCGTCAATGGCAACGATATATTGTTTTTTCATGAAGTCTCCTTTTTAATTAAGCGCCTGCGTTCAGTTGATCACCGCATCAGATACCCGCCGTCCACGGTCAGCACGGTGCCGTTCACATAATTGGCGGCATCTGAACACAAAAAAATACAGGCCCCCATGAGATCCGCAGTCCATCCCCACCGGTTGGCCGGGATATGGGCAAGGATTTTGGCATTGCGTGTCGGGTCTTTCCGGGTTTTGGCCGTGAGTTCCGTGGCAAAGTACCCCGGGGCAATGGCGTTGACCTGTATGTTGAACTGCGCCAGTTCATCGCACATGGATTTTGTCAGCCCGACAATTCCATGCTTGGTGGCGGCATAGGCCGGGGACCACTGCCCGCCCAGAAACGAATACAGGGAGGCGATGTTGATAATCTTGCCCCGTTCCTGCCGGATCATGGGCTTGCACGCCTCATGGGTCATCTCAAACGCCGCCGTCAGGTTGACGGCCACCATCTGGTCCCATTCCTTCCGGGTAAACCGGGTGACGTCCTCCACGTTGATGCAGATTCCGGCGCAGTTGACCAGGATGTCAATGCGGCCGAAGCGGCCCACACATTCTTCCACGATCCGCCGGCATTCGCCTTCAGCCGTGATGTCGGCGTACACATAATGATAGGCCGTGCCGCATGCTTCCACCCACTGCCGGGTGGTGCCGTCATCTTCCATGATGCTTGCGGCCACCACGTTGGCGCCGCCTTTTGCCAGGGCAACGGAAAACGCCTGTCCCAGTCCGCTGTTGCCTCCCGTGACCACGGCGTTCTTTCCTGCCAGGGAAAAAAAGTCCATATTGAAATCTGTCAGTTCCATATCAGTTCCAAAATCCTTATGTGTTTTTGTGTGGGTGGTGCATCAGTTTGCCCATGAGCTTTTCAATGAATTCACAGGCATCTCCCTGAACCACCAGATCCGACACCCGGCAGATGGGGGCGTGGGACGATGTGTTCACGGCGAGGATGGATGCCGCTCCCCTCAGGCCTGCCAGATGCTGCATGCTGCCGTGAATGCCCAATGCCAGATACACCTTCGGTGTCACCGTTTTTCCGGACTGGCCCACCTGGATATTCCGCTTTGCAATGCCCAGATCCACCAGTTTCCGGCTGGCGGCCACAGCCCCGTTCAGGGCATCCGCCAGGGGTTCCAGTGCTGGAAAGCAGCGGATCGCACCGCCGCCGCCCGCCACCAGCACCTCAAAATCCCGGATATCCCGGGGTTCGATGTTTTGCTCAACACCCAGGCGGGTCAGGGTGCTGCGGACGGTCACTGGCCGGGAATATGGGCTGATCCGGGTTGGCACGGCCTGTTTCTGAGTATATTCGAACGCATTGATCCGGATGGTCATGATCACGGGACCCTGCCCTTCCTGAAGGATGGTTTCGAGCATCGTTCCCAATCCGGCCGGCCGGGTGATCTCAAGTTGCCCGTCCCGGACGGTGATGTCTGTCACTCCGGTTGCCAGCCCGGTCTTGAGCCGCCATGCCAGCCGCGGGGCGATCATCTTTCCCAGGGTGGTTGCCGGAATCAGGATACTGTCAAACCCATAGGTCTGGTGCAGGATTTCCAGAATTTCTGCCAGGGCCCGGGGATCATCCTCCGCTGCCAGGCTTTCGGTCATCTGGATCACATGGTGACACCGGCCCGTGACTGTTGCAGGCGGCGCATTTACCAGAACTACATGGGATTCGAACCCGTCCCGGCCGTACATGCGCACGGCCGCCGCCAGCAGGTCCGTGGTTTTTTCAGGGGTTTCCGTGTCCTGGAGTATACAGGTTTTTTTCATCGGCCTACCCCTTTTTTTTTCAGAAAATCAACCACCTGTGTGATGCCGTTGTCATCCAGGCCAACGATCTCCGGGTCTTTTTCCCCGTAGGTCACAGGGCTTGAGGCAGACACACGGGTCAGGGAGCCGGCAGGGCCCACCTCGTCTGCAGAAAACCCCAGATCCCGGCTTGTGAGGATATTCAATTCTTCAGACACCTCCCGGCGCAGGTCGGTTAAGGTGGGGTAGGGCAGTTTGTACCCGCTTTCCCGGGTCAGGCTCAAAACCCCGGGCAGGGCCATTTCCCAGGTGGTCACGCCCGTTTCATCCACGGCCTGGAACACGGCCCTTGTGGGGTCAAACCGGTCCGGATCGATACGGATGACTCCCAGCATCTGATCCAGGCCCAGGCTTTCGGCGATCTGCACGGGCACCTGGGCGGAACCGCCGTCCAGGGAATGGCTGCCTGTCAGTACACAGTCACAGGGACGCTCCGCAATATACCGGCTGAGCACCCGGCTGGTCACATAAGCGTCACTGTTTTTGAGCCCGGGATCCCAGATCAGCGTGCCCCGGTCCACGGCAAGCCTGAGCAAGTCCTCCATGTGGGGGCGGACAGACAGGGGGCCCAGGGAGACCACCTCGACCCCGATTCCGGGATCACGGGATTTCAAGGCCAGGGCAAAGGCCAGGGCGCAGGCATCGTCCGGATTCAGAATCAGCTGATGGGGTCCGGCCGTGAGGCTGTCCGGCTCAGGCACAAATTTAACGGTGCAGATGAGATTCATGGGCATGGGGGTGTCAGATCTCTCATCCATGCTTACTGCTGGTATTTTTCCCCGTCCGCCTGGGGAAAGATGGTGCCGAAATTCATGATGCCGTTGGGGTCAAAGCTCTGTTTGAGCTTCTCCAGCATGTAATAGGCAGACCCGTGTTCATCCCTGGTCCATTCGTTTCTGAATTTGCCGATCCCGTGGTGATGGCACATGGATCCCCCGAACTTAAGGGTCTCTTCAACAATGATCCGCTGCAACGGGTGGTGGTAGACCCGCATCTCGTCTTCCGGGGCGCAGAGGATTCGGTAGTTATAGACAAAGTACATGTTGGTGCCGTTGATATAGCTGTGGGAGGAATGCCCTCCCAGCATGGTCAGGTCGTGGGCCCGGGGATATTCCTTTCGGATCCGCTGCATCACACTGTTGTAAATTTTCGGGATGGTTTCCCAGTCAGCGGAAACCTCCGTAGTGAATCCGGAATGGGCATCATTTTCCTTCATTCCCTCGAATTCATCGTCAATGTCTTTCTGGGACCAGTTCAGGTGGTTGAACCAGTCTTCGATCAGCTTTGAATCCACGGGGGCAATGATGCCGTGTTTAAATTTTTCCGCGGCCGCTTCAATGGCGCTGCAGGTGGCATCCACAATGCCTTTGGGGCCTTCACTCATGAAAAGGAGCACGCATTTGCCTTGATGGAAATGATAGAAGTGCTGGGCTGCATCCTCTTCAGAATAGGCCCGGGCCACGGACGGACGGAACCCGTTGACCATCACCTCCCGCAGCACCTTTATGCCGGTTTCCATGTCCCTGATCAGATACCCATGAAATCGGTTGTTCTCCGGATAGAACCGGAACAGTTTCACCGTCACTTCCGTGATGTAGCAGAGCGTGCCCTCGTTGCCAATGGCAATGTGCCGGATATCCGGACCGCCGGACCGCCGGGCCACGTTTTTGATCCGGGCGATGTGGCCGTCGGGAAACACGCACTCCAGTCCCACCACCATGTCTTCAATGCCTCCGTACAGGGTGGAGAACTGCCCGATGCTCCTTGTGGACACCAGCCCGCCCAGTTTTGCCACGGGTTTGGACTGGGGGGAGTGGCCCGTGGTCAGGCCTTTTTCCCTGGCAGCATCCTCCAGCATCTGGAGGGGAACGCCTGCCTGGGCCGTGGCCTGCATGTTATAAGCGTCGATCTTCAGTATTTTGTCCAGATGCAGGGCATCGATGACCACAGTGTTTTGCTTCCAGTTTTCCAGCCCCCCTTCCGTGGCCGTTTTGCCGGCCCGGGGGATGACGTTGACCCTGTGCTCATTGCAGAAGGCCAGCACCCGGCTGACTTCTTCGGCCGTTTTAGGATACACAATGGCCGCGGGCACGGGCACATCCAGGACCCGCCGGACCTTGGCGTATTTCTTGTACCGGTCTGCCGAGGCATCATACAGGTCTTCACTGTCTGTATTTACCTGGGAGGGCGAAAACATTTCGCCTAACGTTTGAATGATCTGTTCTTTGTCCACGGTCGGACCTCCTGAGTCTGAATAGTGTGCGGCAGGATCGGGGATCCTCCCTGTTTTTTTGTGATGACAGAATTCTAAATGGATGGCCGGACAGTGTCAATAAAAAATGGAAATTTTTCCATAATATTGCATAAAAGCAACAAAAAATGGAAAAATTTCCATTGTCGCTGCAGCAAAAGGATGCTACAGTCTGTGATTGTTCGATTGTTTAACGGAAACGGGGATCAGAAAGATGATTAATCTGGACGTAAGTATACTGAACCCGCTGGAAAAAAAAATCCACGAACAGATGATCCGGCACAGCCGGACCATGCCCGCCATCCGGATCAACCAGGCGGCTGAACTCTGTCAGTGCTCTGTGTCCAAGATATCCAAGTTTGTCAAGAAACTGGGGTTCGGCAGCTACCGACAGTACCTGGATTTTCTGTATGGAAGAAAAATCCCTGCCGCCGCGGGGTCGGATGAGCTGAGCCGTGTTAAGTCCTTTATCGACACTTTTGACAACGGCATGATCGATGACCTGCTGGCCCTGATCGACCGGCACGGGAAAATCACCCTTTTCGGATACGGCCCTTCGCTGCTCTGCGCCCGGTATTTTGAGTACCGGTTCCACAACTGCTCGGACAAGCCTGCCATGGCCGTCTCTGACGAGGTGACCCTGAACAACCTGGTGGATGACACCACCCTGCTGCTGATTCTCACGGAAACCGGCCGGTTTAAATCCTTTCAGCCGATCTATGAAGGGGCAAAACGCAACGGCGCCACCGTGGTCATTCTTGTGGAAGAATATAACACGGATCTGTTCAACCAGTGCGATAAAATTTTCTGGCTCTGCCGCGCCCCACAGCCGGCACATCTCAAACCCTATAAAAAATCACGCACGCTTTTTTTTATTTTTCTGGAGGAAATTATTCAGCGTCTGCTGCTGAGAAAATGATAGATTTTCAACCGATATGTCTAAAAATTTGGACTTACTGGTTATATTCAGAAGGAATTTGCCGGCATTGGCATTTTGCCTGAATGATAATGAATGGTTTTTTGATCCAGCCCAAGCCGCGACCCCAGACGCGCTTACAGCCCCTTGGTTTTTAGCTGACGGGTCATGCGAATATGGTCCAGGCTGCTTTGAATAACGGCAAGGCCTGCCTGGGGAGCGGCCTGGTTCGGATAAAGCAGATCCTGGGTATCCGCCCAACACCATGGGCATTTGGGCAAGGCCACAGCATGTTGTGGTCTTGCCCGGATGGGGACATGTTTCAGACACTTGATAATCTTTTTATACTTTGCTTGGCAAAAAGGAAGTTCCTATCCATATTATTCAAGCTTAAATATTATTCAAGCTTAAATGAGACCTTTAATTTTATGCGATAGCCAATGATCCGGTTATCCTCCAGACGCATATCCATCATGACAACTTCAGCCACACGCATATCACGAATACTTTTGTCAACGGTTTTAATAGCAACTTTAGCTGCATCTTCCCATGACTTTTCTGAAAATCCTACGACTTCAATTATTTTGTAAACGCTTTTTTCCATGACACTCTCCTTTTATCGGTTAAATGTTGGTTTAAATGTTAAAATTGAAGGGTTTTTTCTCTTTGGTTAAGTATAAATTAACGATATTTGTTTTTATTTTCAGTTAACTATAATTCATTGCAAAAGCAACGATTGTGCCATATTATAAAATTAAATAAGTATCTGATTTTTATGATAAAAACTAAATTGTAGCGTTTTTTGGATTCGGGAAGTGTCGGTTTTCTTTACAAGGTGATAGAAAAATGCTGATTTTATGACAGGATTAAAAATGGACAGGCGGGTGATGATCAAAAAAATGAAAACAAGTACACCAGTGAAAGGGCTGGTGAAAGTCCCCTATACGCGAACGCCCGGTATGCATCGTTTCAGCATTTCAGAAACGAATTTGGAACTGAATCTCCGGGAAATCGGCATTTGCCGAATTTGGCAGCGCTGCCATTTTCGGCAAATGGTATTGGAACGAACTCCGACTAATCGGATAGAAAATAGGAAATCGTTGATACGACCCGAATCTGTTTAATATGTGGGTTGTTTTTATCTCTCGGCCTAATTGAAAATTGACCTTGAGACGCGGATCTGATTTTTCCCAGTTTGCTTTTGGAATCCAACGCAAATTTTTCCGCCACTTCCCGGGCTTTTTTTGTGGCTTCCTCAATCATGTCCGGTTTTACATCGTTCAGGCGTGTAAAAATATATTCTGTCTGGGATTCGTAGTTTTCACCCGTCAGAACAATTCCCTGTTTACCCAGTTCTGATAATTTTCCCATGACCGTTCTGACGGCCTTGATATTGTCTGAATACACGGTCACAGACTGTGATGCCGTATATCGAAATAAAAGCGTTGATTCGTTTCCGTATTGCTGCGCTGATTTATCAACAATCGCAGGCGTGGAAACAGTGATTTCTTCCTGTTTGATACCGGCATTTTGAAGAAAGGTTTGAATGCTTTCGGCACTTTGGTCAATGGCACTGTACAGATCTTCCAACTCATTGCCCACAGTCGTGAACTGGATCGGCCAGATCACAATATCTGCTTCATATTCTCTTTCTGACAACCCTTTTACCGTGACCGTGCGATCCGATTGTTTAAATTGGATCAGCGCATTGCCGAGAAGAAAACCGAGCAATCCCAGACCAATGACAAGGCAAACGCCTAAAATGAATGAATCATATCTTTTGTTTTCGGCCATTTGATTTTTTTCCCTCTGCATTTTAAGTGTCTTGGGTTACAGGTATTTGATAATGGTTCAATTTGTTAAAAAGCTGATTTTTTGAATCAGGTAATCATTGCGAACAGAAATTCCAAATCCCTGTTTTTCGACTCCCCGGATTGCCGCTTTATTACTACTTAATTTTGCAAGGAATTTTGAGAATTGTCAACCCTCCCGGATCGGCAAAGTGATGACAAAGGCCGCCCCTTGGCCTTCCCTGCTGGAGACATCCAGCCACCCGCCGTGTCCGGCGATGATGTTGTAGGAAATGCTGAGTCCTAAGCCCGTGCCGTGGTCCTTGGTGGTGAAAAACGGGTTGAATATTTCAGATTGAATGGTATCGGGAATGCCCGGGCCGTCATCCATGATCCGGATGATGGCCACCTTTTCCAGGGGATGGACAAACCGTTCCTCTTCGCTGATGATGATCCGGCCATCATGTTTGATGGCTTCGCACGCATTGATGATGATGTTGACAATCACTTCCTTGAGCTGTTCCGGATCGATGCGGGTCTGAGAAAGCGGAACACTGCGGACCAGTTTGATCGATACCCGATAGGATTGGAGCCTTTGTTCCAGAAGGTTCAGGGCACTGTCAACAATCAGTGACGGGCTCATGTTCCGGGTTTTGAGACGGGGGGGTCTGGAAAATTCCAGAAAATTGTCCACGATTTTGTTTATCTGCTGGATTTCGCCTGAAATTACATTGAAATCCTCCTGCTGGGCATCGGTGAATTCGCAGGACCGGTTCAGGGAAAACAGGCGCATCTTGACGGATGTCAGGGGATTTCGGATGCTGTGGGCCGTGCCTGCGGCCAGCTTTCCCAAAAGTGCCATTTTTTCCGACTGCAACAGGGTTTCCTGACTTTTTTTCAGATCCTGGTGCACCTGTTCCGTGTTTTTGATCAGCCCGTGAACGCTCAGTTCCAGGGCTGCCACCTCATTGGCATGCCTTGGAAAATCCCCCTGATGATACGCTTCCTCCGCAATTTTCCGGATGGGACCCAGAATGTGCCGGGCAAAGATGTAATTGATCAGAAGTGAGAGAATAATGACGATGATGATGGCCATGAGTGCCATATACCGCAACCGGTTGGATTCTTCCCGGCTGGTTTCAATGGCTGCGGAAATTTTGTTTTTATGAAAGGTCTTGAACTGTTCGCACAGATCCAGGATCTGGGCAAAATGTTCCCGGGTGGTTTCATGAATGGCATAGCCTTTTTGAAATTCTCCGGAGATGTAAAGGTCAATGACCCTGTCCTTGGTGGTGATGTAATCGGTATAATTGGATTCGATCTGGGCGATGGCTTGTTTTTCCCAGTCTTCTTCCACCAGCGATTTGACGCTGTCCATATGATTTGTGAACGTATCCCGGATCTGATGCAGCCGGTCGATCCAGATCGGGTTCTTGTCCAGCAGATAGTAGGATACAAATCCCTTGTGTTTGACTAAAGCGGCAGCCAGGCTTTCCGCCGACTGGTACACCACGATGTTTTTGTCGATAATGGTCTGGAATATTTTTTCCGTCTTGTAGGTGTACCAGATCATCAAGAGCCCGCCGATGACTGTGATGCTCACCAGTATGGCATTGACCATGTAAATCCTGTTCTTAAGACTCAACTGAAGCATAAGATTCCTTTTGAATCGCTGCCAGATATTTGGGATAAGTGGTCAGGTAAAAAGACAAAGGCCGTGAAAAATGTCTGCCCAGTATCCCGTCCACGAACAGCCGGCTGATATGCTGCTCCTGGACCAGGATGTGCTGGGACTGAAAAAAGATGGTCCTTTCTTCCGGGGTGAGCCGGGAGACCTCGTCCAGGATGGTCATCCGGCCCCGGGGCAGGTACATCCAGAAATAAAACAGATCCAGGGAATGAATGATGACCATGACGGCCAGATCCTTGACTTCGGCATTCCGGCTTGAGAACAGGATTTCGGGTTTTTCCAGAATCTTAAGTTCTTCCGTTTCCGGAAACAGCATTTCCAGCTTGGCATAGGTATCGAACAGGTCCGTGAATTTCTTTTTGACATCCCGTTTTCGTAAGTTGAGGTTCTGGAACCGGTCCACGGTGCCTTCAATCACTCCGGCCACCGTGTCTGATGCGGCCTTGGAAATAATGGCGGCCCATTTTTGCAGCACCGCGTCCACACCCGGTACATTGAAAAAAAACAGGATCCCCCCGATGGCCGTGTTAAATGCCAGTGCCACGGGAATGGACAGAATGCTTCTGAAAAAATTACCCGTGACCATGCCTTTGGGAAGGCCGCGAAAGGCGTTGTGGGCGGACAGGTACAGTCCGTTGACCAGCCCCATGACCGCATACAGGGCCAGCGGGCTGGTATGGGTATTGATGCCCAACGTATTGTCCAGAAGCGTTGTTTTGACCAGCCAGTCCAGCAGGGGCACGGAAAAGCCGGTAAAGAAAAGCGCGTCTGTGAGCCGGTCCCAGCTCACATAATTATTCCATTTGGTCAGCGACGAGCGTTTGAGCCCTCCGCCCCCGAGGACGGATTGCAGAATAACCCTGAAACCGGTAATTCCAAACCAGATAAATGCGCCGAACCCGGCCAGAAACCACCAGTCCTTGGTAAGAAAAAAACAGACAAATGCTGGGATGAACCCCAGGGTGATTTTTAAACTGTTTTTCAATTTGGTGTTCAGGTTTTTCCATATTCTGAACAAGGAGATTTCCCGGATGCCCGACAGATCTTTTTCAGGCAGAAGACCGTTGGTGTTTTGTTTCTGCATGCCTCCCAACGTGACCACGTTGCCTTTTTTTTTCATATCCAGAGAAAAAGAATCAAAGACCCATTCTTTTTTTTTGACAAACTGGATCTGATCCAGGCCGGGCAGCCACTGGAGAACCGCCAGTATCCACTGAAAAAACCGGGGCATTTTTTCAGTGGATACGGCCGTCATCTGCTGGCTGACGCTGATGTTTGCCGGGAGAATCAACCGGTCTTTTTTTTGGGTATGAATTTGTTTTTGGGCCCGGAAAGGCAGGGTGTTTATGATGCCGAATCCCATGCCGTAAGTCTGGTGAGATTTGCCCGTGGAATCGCTGCCGAGCCTTGATTTAAGGGGATAAGACGCATACATGTTTTTGAGTGCATCGATATCATATAAAATCTGGTACAGTTTAACCTGCTGATCCCCGTGATCCGGGGGGTCACTTTTTTTTACCCGGGAAATGATCTGGCGGACCTGGCGTTTCAGTTTCAGAAGACTGTTGCCGTTGATGGCTTTTTGCAGTTCATTGACGGCAAACAAATGATCGGTTTTTCCGGAAACAAAATTTTTCAGATTGATGATCTCAAGCCGGGTGACCAGGCCTTTGGATTCATACAGGATCTCAAGCACATCTTCCGGTGCCAGGTTGTCCAGCTTGAGGGTGATGCGAAAGTCACACAGCAGCTGGCCGATGGATTCAAGAAACTGGATATGGGTCAGTTTCAACCGGGCCGGCAGATCCGGGTCATCCGCGGTAATAAAGGATTCAAAGATATCGGGATGCTGTCCGGGAATCAAATAGGTATCCAGAATCTGCTTGACATGGAATTGATCCATCTGTTCCATCCGCGTGCGGATCTGGGCCTGTTTGGTTTCATCGGCCTGATTAAAAATCTCATGCAGTTCTGCCACCCGTTTTTTCATGGCCTCCAGTGCCGTGGCGTGGATAAATTCCGCCAGATGGGGCACACAGGGTTGTCCGGGAAAGGCAAAATTTAAAAAATCCTCCGGGCACAGAGGCGGCAGGTCAATATCCAGGTGCCGGCACATCTCTTTGAGGTGCTGCTCATTGAAGCGTTGCAACAGATTCAACACCTGTTTTTCCTGGAATTTGAGCACCTGTTTGCCCTGGGCCATGAACTGCACCACGTGGGGTTCCGCCAGAAAGCACAGAAAGGATTCCGCGTCGGTCAGCCCCCGGGACACCCAGATGAATGACACATACCGGTCCCGGTACCGGGTCTTGAATTCAATGCCGATGCGCAGGTCGATCTCCATGATCTTTGCCGCTTCAATGAGTTCCAGGGCAAATCGGGGTTCGATATAGTGGTAATAGATGACCCGCAGCCGCCGGATTCCTTTGATCCAGGCGTCCATGATCAGATGGGTGGGGGATTTTCGGCCCGAGGTGTTGGCATCGTGGACATGGTCATCAAACGTGACCTGGTTCCATGCTTCCGGCATTTCCAAAAGATGGTAATGGGCCAGCAGTTTTCGGACCAGTCTGGGTTTGCCGAACGCAGCCAGCCGGAAGGTATGGGCCAGGGCCAGCTGGCGGGCATCATTGCCTTTGGCCCGGACCAGCTCTTTCATGATCTGCAACAGGACCCGGGCCGTGTTTTTGGGCATGGGACCATCTGCCGTGTCGAGCACCTCGTCCTTCAATGCTCTGAGTGCTGCCAGGCGGTTTTCAATGCCCCCTCTTTCCATGGATTCCAGCAGGCTGACAATGGCATAAGCCGTATGAAGTCCTTTGGATTCGGCCAGTTCCTTGATGCCCAGGGGATGGAAAAACCGGTAGTAGAGTTTCCGGACATACCCCGGCCGGATATCCGCGTCATACACGGAATTGACAATCCGAATCAGCTCATGGTCCCGTGAATCGAAAAATATGACATCCAATCGGTTCAAATCCATTTCAGTTACAAAAATCCCGGTGCCGTTGTTTTTCTTTCGATCATAGTCCGGCCCGCGGATTTAATCAATATCCAGATCATCGGTTTCGATGATCAATTCATATTCTCCGCCGCCTGCCGCCCGGTTGATGGCAAATCCCAGTTTTCTGCCCAGTTTGAGCATCTGGGTGTTTTCTGAAAGTACCAGCCCCATGACCCGCCGGATGCCCATCTGCCGGGCCGCTTTCAGACACTGGGTCAAAAGCGAGGACCCGATGCCTTTGCCCTGCCAGTCATCACTGATGGCAATGGCGAATTCCGCCTGAGTTTTATCGGGAAACACAATGATCCGGCAAACCCCGGCCATTTTCTGGTTTTGCTCATTTCCAAATAAAGCCACCAGAGCGATCTCCCGGTCATAATCGATCTGGGTCAGTTTAATGAGCATGTCCCTGGACAAGTCTTTCAACGGTGAGAAAAACCGCATGTATTTGCTTCGGGATGACAGGGAATGAAAATGATCGATCATCAGGTCTGCGTCGCTGGGCCGGATGGGGCGGATAAAAAACGGCTGACCGTCCACTGTTTCTCCCAAAGATTCATACTGCCAGGGGTAGGAGCTGATAATCAGATGCATGGGAGACGGCACTGGGGCCGGCGCAATAAACACCCGGGCATCCACGGCCGTTAAAACCCCGTTTTTCACCATCAGCGGATTGATGTCCAGGATTTCAATTTCCGGAAAATCGGTCATCAGCCTTCCCACCCGAATCAGCAGCTCTTCCAGGCGTGCCATATCAATGGGTTGAATGTGTCTGAATCCTTTGAGAACGGATGCAATTTTTGTCTTTCCGATCAAATGGGCGGCAAGCATGCGGTTCAGGGGCGGCAGCCCCATGGATATGTCTTTGAACACTTCCGTTAATACCCCGCCCATGCCGAAAAGGATCACCGGACCGAAATGAGGGTCTTTTTTGGCACCGATGAACAGTTCAACATCAGCCCGATCCTGCATGGACTGAACCGTGACCCCTGTCCGGGCCGCCGTTTCCAGGGCCGCCTCCCGGGTGTCGGCGATTTTTGTGTCATTGACGGGAATGCCGTATGCCTCCAGCAGGGCCTTGGCCGTATTTTCCAGAAGACAGGTGTCTTTTTTTGCCATGGCGTTTTGAATGATTTTGCCGGCGATATCCCGGTGAATGATCAGTTTGGTGTCTGTGCGGATGGGGATCTGGGTCAGCCGTTCAATGTTTTTTCCATATTCATACAGGTTTTTGAATGCCCGGACCGCCCGTTCCGCCGAGTCATAAGTGACAATCCCGGCCTGGTTGAACACCTGTCTGGCCTTTGCCACATTGTCACCGCCGATCCAGGCGGTGAACACAGGGCAGGAGACTGTCTGAAGCTGGGGGACCAGAAGCTCGGCCAATGCCAGGGTATCCATGGTGCCGGCCGGTGAGCAGATCAGCAGCAGGGCATCGGTTTCCGGATCAGCGGCACAGTGTTTGGCCGTATCTATATAAGCGGATGCCGGGGTGTCTCCTAAAATGTCAACGGGATTACCCCGGCTCCAGTTGTCAGGCAGCAGTGCATCGAGCCGGTCCAGGGTTTCCCGGGACAACGGGGCCGGCTCCATGCCGTAAGATGCCAGGGCATCGGCCGCCATGACTCCGGGGCCGCCGGCATTGGTGATGATGGTCAGGCCGCTTCCTTTGGGCCTTTGCTGTTTTGCCAGAAACTGGGCAGCGTCGAACAGCGCTTCAAATTCCGTGACCCTGAGAATGCCGGCCCGCTGGAAAGCCGTGTCATACAGGATGTCTTCTTTGGCCATGGCCCCGGTGTGGGACGCGGCGGCTTTGGCCCCGGCCCTGGATCTTCCGGATTTGAGGACAATGATGGGCTTGATGCGGGACACGGCCCGGGCCGCGCTCATGAAATTCCGGATATGGGTGATGTCTTCCATATACATCACAATACTTGCCACTGATCTCTGGGACCCCAGATAATCGATCATGTCGGCAAAATCCACATCCACCATGGAACCTAAACTGACAAAATGGCTGAACCCCACGTTTTCCCGAAGGGCCAGATCCAGCACGGAGGTGCACACGGCCCCGCTCTGGGATAAAAACGCCATGTTGCCGGGCAAAGGGGTCAGGTGGGCGAAACTGGCATTCAGGCAAACGGCCGTGTTCATGATGCCAAGGCAGTTGGGACCGATAATTCTGATGTCGGATTTTTGGGCAGCTGCCAGGATCTGTTCTTCAATGGCCTGTCCTTTGGCACCGGACTCCCGCCCGCCGGATGATACCACCACAGCGCCGGCAATGCCTTTTTCCCCGCACGCCGCCACCAGTTCCGGCACCATCTGGATGGGGGTGGCAATCACTGCCATGTCCACGGCGGTTTCAATTTTCTGAACCCGGGACACGCAAGGCCGGTCAAACACTTTCTTATGCCCGGGGTTGACGGGAAACACATCAAAGTTTCCTTTGCCGGAGAGCAGATTTTTCATCATGGCACAACCCACAGCCCCTTTTTTTTCACTGGCCCCGATCACTGCCACGCTTTTGGGTTTGAACAGCCGGTCCAGATGATGCGTACTCATAACAGCACTCCTTGCCTTGGGTTTTTATTTTCAAACCGTTGTGTCACTGTCAGGAACGGACACTCATCACGGGCACGGGCGAGTGCCGGAACAGCTTTTCCGCCACAGACCCAAAAAGAAATTCTTTAAAATTGGTCCGGCCCTTGGGTCCGAACACCAGAAAATCCGCATTTTCTCTTCTGACGATTTCCAGGATTTCCACATGGGGCACCCCATGGCTGATACGGATTTTCACCGGCATATCATCCATGGCAGGATTGCCTTTGATCAGGGTTCTTAATTTCATTTTCCGGCGGTCCATCTCTTCTCCTAAAAATTTAGCCGGATCAAACTGGTTGGGATGTTCGGCATTGATCGCTTTTTCCATGGCATCCATCTCTTTTTGATTGATGATATTGATCAAGACCATCCGGGCCTGGGTCAGATTCGCCGTTTCCACGGCATATGCCAGTGTGTCCCGGGAATATCCGGAAAAATCGATGGCCACTGCAATTTTTGAGATGTAATCAGGTTGCTTTTTCATTCCGGCCTTCTCCCTTGTTTGAATTTTTCAGGATCTCTGACACTCACCACCGGCACTTTTGCGTGGCGGAACACTTTTTCCGCCGCGCTGCCGAACAATACCCGTGACAGGTTTCCCCAGCCTTTGTTGGCAATGACGATCAGATCTATGTTTTCATTTTCCGCTGTTTTCAGGATACGCTCATAGGGAATGCCCGTGTCCACCATCAGGTGCATTTTGGACTTGTCATCAAAAAAATGCGCCTTGACCAGGTGCCTCAGCTGGGTATGCCGGTCTTTTTTCCAGTCCTCCACACATTCCTCAACGCTCAGCATCCCAGGCCCCTGGGTCGGAAAATATCCCACCGCCATTCTGATGCCGTTAATGTCCCGCTGGTTGATGACATTCAGAACAACAATCTCCATGTCCGAAGCCGATGCCAGTTCCACTGCATAGCTCAATACCATCATGGTGTAATCTGAAAAATCAACGCAGGCCAGAATTTTATTTATTTTTCGATTCATGGGTCATCTCCTGTAGATCCGTGGTTAAAAAAGTTTCCGGTATCCCCGGGACAGGTCTGCGGCATAATACAATTGTCCGATCTCACTGAATGTCTCCACCAGACGGGAGAAACCATCCGGGTCGATATCAAAGGCATGGAAATACACTTTTCTGTATCCATCTTCAATGTCATCATATGAGGTCAAAATGCTGCACAGACGTCCCCCTTTTTCACGGACCATGTCCGTGAATTTCTTGATGAGCCCGGGCCGGTCCTGGAGTCGGGTGGCAAAGATCTGGCCGGTGGTCGCGACCCCGGTGAAAGAGACAAAGCACCTGAATATATCGCTTTTTGTCAAAATCCCTGTCATCTTGTTTGAATGGTCCGTCACTGGCATGCCGGAAATTCCTTGTTTCAGCATAATCACGGCAGCCTCATCCACGGTGTGATCCTGGGGAATGGTGATGACAGGTTGGGTCATGACAGAGCTCACTTTTATGGAATCCAGCAGTGCCGGCAGTTCAAACCGGTCCAGGGTGGTCGCATCCGAGGGCATGGCTTTTTTCAGGTCTCCATCCGTGACAATGCCGGCCAGGTCATTATTTTTGATCACCGGGACCGTGGAGATCACCCGGGTTCGAAACAGTTTGGCCGCATCATTTAATGATTCGTCATGGTTGATGGTAATGACGGGTTTGCTCATCCATTCTTTTATCAACATGGTTTGCCTCCTTATGGGTTACGTTGATATCAGTAAGAGCAAAAGGTATGCCAGTGGATATATTTGTTACAATGATCTGAAATTATAGAGAATTTTTAATATTCTTATGAAAAAGGATTCAGAACGCATCCATTGGTTCAATCGATTTTTTTTCAATGTGAGAAAAAATCTGACACCTGCAGATCTGACCCATTGTGGAGAGAGACAAAAAAAATGGTCAGGTCAGTCGGAAATCCGGGTCTGCATCCGGATATTGTATTTTTCTATTTTGGCATGAAGGGTAGGGCGGGATATGCCCAGCAGCTTGGCTGCCTGGGTGCGGTTTCCGTCCGTGGACACCAGCGCTTCTGAAATGACAATGCCTGAAATGATATCCACAAAATCGTCAAACCCGTAAGAATTCGATTCACTGGCCATATTCTGTCTGACCCACTGTCGGATGGTATCAAGGGAAATGTCATGGGTGTGGTTATTTTCATGCCGGCGATGAATGATCTGGATCAGGTCAGATGCGGCAATGGGAGCCCCGCGGTTGAAAATCAACACTTTCTGGATCAGGTTCCCCAGCTCTCTGACATTTCCCGGCCATTCATAGTCATTTAAAAGCG